>CALWNU010000038.1 GCA_944382905.1 uncultured Clostridia bacterium
TCGGCAGTTTGGACTTCCAAAGTGGAAACATGATTTCGAGTCAGGCCCGTTATGACCACTTCGATACGCTTCCGGATTCTGCTGAAAAGACGGCAAAGCAATTTCTTGTCAAAAGCTTCGCTTCGCCACGCGCTTCTGCGCCTTTCGCAAAAGAGCACGCCGCGCGAAAATGGATTGTGAACCCATCTTGATGCGCAATCCATTCTAGCAAAAAAAAAGAAAAAAGTCAATCCACAACCGCAGGATTTATGGTATGCTAGAAGGGATGATAAAACGCGAAACGCTGGGAGGGTTCTTCCAACTTGGCCGCCTCATGCCAGGGATGGCCGTGCGTAGGAATGGGAGGAGAAAAATGTATCAACTCATCAACGCCGGAACCGTGCTGGGCATGTTCCTCCAGGTGGCGCCTGCCGCAGGCCTGGCGGGCCTTTGCTACGCCGTGGTGCGGCTGGCTCGGCTTAGGACCCGCGGGGTCCAAATCCGTTGGAGCAAAGAAGCGCTGCGGGTGGTTTTTGTGTGTTATCTAACTGGGCTTGCCGGCTTGGTTTTGACGCCGAGAAATTTTTGGTCTCATCTTTGGGGGCTGATTTGCCTGGGGTACAGCGGGACGGAAATCCAGTTTTCTGGCGGCAGCATCCAGCTTGTGCCGGCTTTTGTGCGATGGCTTTCCGGCCAGACGACGCTGGGCAGCTGGGTGAAAACCATGCTGGTGGGCAATGTTTTGATGTTTGTCCCCATGGGCCTTTTGGTCCCGCTGGTGTTTTGCCGGGTCACCGCCAAAAAGATGCTGCGGTTGGCGGTAATTCTCCCCCTTGCCGTCGAAGCGGTGCAGCCTTGGATCGGGCGCAGCTTTGACCTGGACGATATCATCGGGAACCTGCTGGGGATCCTGCTGGGATTCGCCTTGTATTGTCTGGCCGGAAAAGCGGCGGCCAAACGAAAGGGGAAAGGGCAAAAAAGTAACATTTGCGCTGACGGTGGGGAAGGAGTATAAAAAGCGCCCTGCCGGGCAGACCAACGATTTTTTTCAGAAAGGTGGAACCCATGAGACAGTTTATTGCGATTTTTGCGGCGTTTTTGCTCATGCCGGTTTTGATGAAAGCGATCCCGCTGCTCATCAAGAAAAAACCGGGATTCGGCCCGGTTTTGCTGATCACCGGCGTGTGCCTGGCCCTGATTGCCGGGCTGCCGGCGCAGACGGCTTGGACCTGTTTTTCCTCCATTTTCACCACCCGCAAAACGGTGGAAATCATCATTGCAATCCTCCTGGTAGGGGTGCTGGGCAACCTGATGAAGCAGTACGGGTTTCTGCATCGGATTGTCGCCGCCCTGGAGGTCTTGATTCCCAGCAAAAAGGTGATTTTGATGGTACTGCCCGCGGTCATGGGCATTTTGTCCGTACCGGGCGGCGCCTATCTCTCCGCCCCGTTTGTCGACCAGATTGGCGACGACCTGTCCCTTTCCGCCCCGCGAAAAGCGGTGGTCAATCTCTCTTTCCGGCATGTGGCGCTGTTTGTCATGCCGTTTACCACCAACATGCTGTTTATCCCTACGGTGATGCCTGGGGTCAATATCTATCATCTGATTGCGCTGAATGTAGGCTTTATCCTGTGTATGCATACGGCGGCGTATTTTCTCTACCTGCATCCAGCCAAATCCGCCCGGGTCCAGGCCGGCGGCAGCAAAAAGAAAGCGGTCTTGGACCTGCTGTTTTATCTGTCCCCCATTTATCTGGTGGTGCTGTTTAACGGCGGGTTCCGCCTGCCCATGTATCTTTCCGTGGCGTTGTGTATTGGGCTGATGCTTGTGCTGTGCTGGAAAGAGCGGAGGATGTTCTTCCGGTATGTGTGGCAGGGGATCAGCTTTGGTACCCTGTTCATGCTCATTGGGGTGTATTTCATCCAGAATTTGATCCAGAATTTAGACCAGGTGCTGTCCGGGGTGGTGTGGATGTTTCAAAACAACTCCGGCTTCGGGGTACTGCTGGTGATTTCCGCCGCGTCGCTGCTGTTCGGGCTGACCACCGGGCTGAGCCTGGTACCCATCGGCATCATTTTGCCGCTGGTGGCCGCCCTGCCCATGGATCCGACCTACCAGCTGCTGTATACGTTTTTTGTATTTATCTGGTCGTTTTTGGGGTATTACTACTCCCCATTGCATCTGTGCCAGCTTTTGACCATCAAATATATGGGCTGCGCCACCGGGGCGGTTTACCGGGAACATCTGAAGTTGATCCCCTGGCTGTTTGTCGCTTCCTATTTGCTGTTTTACCTGTACCGCTGGATTTTGCTGTGATCTGGCGAAGACACCAAAAAACGCCCCGTCTAAAAAGCGGGGCGTTTTTTTGTTTTGGACAACCAGCCCGGCAAAGCCGGTCATTCTGTAACCTGAACGGACGCGTCCCCGCTGTCCACCAGCTTGGCCATGACCACAAACCGCTGGTCCTCGCTGGGGCCCAGCGCCCGGGTACAGGTGGACAGGGTGATGATCCGATCGTTGGAGGAAACCGATACGTCGTAGTCATGCAGGGACAGGCTGCGTCCCTTGTCGATGATCGACTGAAGCGCCGACCCTGTGCGGTTGGTATACAGGTAAAAATCCAAATCCGTGGTATAAAAGGCGGCGAATACCTGCCAGACCATGTCCTGGGAGGTGGTGGAATAATAAAAATACGGGACCCGCTGGGCAAACCACAAGTGAGCGAAAGCGGGGAGCTGTGCGAACATGACGTCCCCGGCCCGGCCTACGGATGGGCTGCCGGACACATTGGTCCAGTTGTGACCGAAAATGACCGTATTGGTACTGGAATCCGTAATATCCGTATCCACCCAAAGGGACCCGTTATAGCTGTATTGGCCGTTGACGTCCAGGCTCATATAGGTGGTCAGGGAGTCCCCCTGCAAAACCGGATAGTCGATGTTCGTCCCGGGAATCTGCAGCCAGCCAATCACATCGCTGTTGATATAATCATGGCAGTAGGCAGCCCGTTCCTGACCGGACCCTTCCAGCTGGGAAAGGTCCACCGTCCACCCGGCGGGGGCGGCGGCCAGCTCGTAATTTTTCAAAGAATCCATACTCAGGGATTGCCGCTCTTCCGGCGACACCGCAATAGTGACAGGAGCGGCCGCCTGCTGTTCCTGCGCCTGCTGCTGTGCCTGAGCCAACAGGGCGTCCAGGTCAAAGGGGGGAGTTTCCTGCGCCGGCGCGGCCGCTTCGGCCACAGCGGGCTGCTGGGGCAAAGGTTCTCGTTGCAGCGCCGGTTCCAGCAGCAAGGCGGCCAGCAGGACCCCGCCGCAGCCCACGCACAACAAGGCGCCGGCCGCCGTTTTGCCCCGTCCGGGGAAAAACGCCCGCTCCGCCGCGCCGAACCATTGCCGGCCCAGCTGGAGGAAAAAGTCCACCGCTTCGTCGGCCCGCCCTACTGCTCTGCGCCATTTGGCCCGGATCCATTGCCCGCGCTCCACCGCCGCCTGCCAGGCCCGCTGGGCCCAGGCCGGGACGGGTTGTTGTTTTACTGCATGCTGTTCCAAAATCGTCCCTCCGAATGCCGTCGATACCGGATTTCAGTATACCAAAAGCGTTCCGGCGGCGCCAGTAAAAATTTGGAAATTCTCAAAAAGACCGGGAAAAATCCCGTTTTCTCCCAAAAGAAAACGGGATGCGCCGCTTACTCCAAAACGTAAATATTGACGTTTCGCAGTCCGTTTAGGGTGCTTTCCAAATAGGTGTCATAGAACAAATCCACGTCCACCACCCCCTGGATCAGGCCAAGGCCGGTATCCGAGGCGATGGCGTAGCCGTAGACAAAACTGCCGTCCGCCGAGGTGATATACAGCTTGGACCCGTAGGGGATCAAAGCGGGATTGACCGCCACATGCCCCGCCGAGAGGCTGTTGCCGGAAGCGCCCCGGGCGTTGCCGCCGGCGCTGTAGCCGGTGGCTTTGGCGTTGGTGATCACCGTCCGGTAGGTGGTGGGGACATGGTTGACGATGGTGTATCCGAAATCATAAGGGGAAACCGGCGCGTCCCCGCCCACCAGGTAGATCTCGGTGGTGGGTTTGACCAGGATGTTTTCCCCCAGCAGCTGGGCTTCCTCCACCACGCCGTCCTTGGTGGTTTCGCCGTAGGTGAGGATTTTTTTGCCCGCCGCGCCGGATTGCAGCAAACGTCTTTCCCCGTTGGGCAGCAGCGGCGTCACCCGGGTTTCCACCTCATAGGGGATTTCCTCCTCATAGGCCATGGTGCGGTATTCGATCCGGTTGATGACGATGCGCTCGTTTGCTTCCAGGAACTCATACAGCGGGTGGCTGATCAAATCGTCGTCGTCGATGGATACGCCGGCCTTTTGCAAGGCGTCCGCCACCGTCCCTTCGGTCATCATCACCCGGTAGGTGGTGTTGTCCGCCCGGATTGCCACCGGGAAAGCCCGGGTGATGGTGATTTCCGCCACGTTCCCGTCGAACCCGGAAAAGGCGACCTCGTCGTAAGGGGATACGCTCAGCCCGCATTCTTCCAAAATCGCGTCCAGCTCCCGTTCGCTGGTATTGACGACCATCCGCTGCTGGTCTGCATGGATATAGACGGTGTTGGTCGTCACCGACACCGCATACACGGTAATCGACAAAAGGGCCGCCAGCACCGACACGGCGAACCAGCGGCTTTTGGCAAATCGCGCCGCGCACCGTGCCATCCCAAAAAACCTGCTCATTCAATTCTCCTTTGGTGTTTCGCCGGAAAGATCCCCGGCGGTTTAAAAAAGCGTGTGCAACCACGCTTTTTCAGTATTTTACCAAACTTGTTGCCATTATATTCACACGGCCAACAGCTGTCAAGTTTTTCGAAAGCGGGAAAATGGCGTTCCAACAGGGCTTTTCGGGAAATTTCCCGGGATTCTGTCATGGATAACAACGAAATTTTGCCTGGCCTGGGACAAGATTTTCTACATCCCCGCCAAAATTTTCCCGCGGGGGATTCGCCCCGGTTTGGGGCCGCCCTCCGCGGGAAAAACAGGCATTATCGGTTGAGTTCCAGAATAATATCTTTATAGCAAGGCACTTCGTTTGCCAGGGCATGGATGCTGATATGTTCGTTGCGCCCATGGACGGTGCGCACCTCTTCATTGGTGAGCGCATGGGGCACAAACCGCAGCACGTTGTCGCAGACCTTGGTAAAATGGCGCGCGTCGGTGCCGCCGAGGATCAAATACGGGGTGACGCCCACTTCCGGGAAGTGCTTGCGGATGGATTTTTCAATGGCCTGGTAGGGGACCGACCCCAGCGGCGTGATTTCCGACGCGCCGCGCCCGTCCATCAGCTGGGTTTCCAGCCCGTACCGGCTGGCGATGGCCTGCATGGTGGCCACCACCTGCTCTACCGTGTCATGGGGCGACAAGCGCAGGTTGCAGATGACATAGGCCGTGTCCGGCAGGATGTTGGCGGCGTGGGCGCCTTCGATGATGGTAAAGGCGGCGGTGGTTTTGAGCATCGCGCCCTGGAACCCGTCGCGATAGCGGTACACTTTTTCCAAAATCGGGGCAAACAGCCACAGATTCCCGTAGACAAAGCGCTGGGCAAAGGGCATTTCCGGCGCGAAGGTCTCCAGCATCCGGCGGGTGGTGGCGTCCATCTTGCAGCGGAACGGCGAGTGTTTCTCCACCCGGGCAATGAATTGGGACAGGCGGCCGATGGTGGAAACATGGGGCGGCTCGCTGGAATGGCCGCCGTTGGACCGCGCGGTAAACTTCAGGTTCACATATCCTTTCTCGCCCAACCCGATCAGCGCGTAAGGACGCCGGATCCCCTGCATGGGGCTTTCCCCGATGGAGCAGCCTTCGTCCAGCACCATTTCCAGGTGGATGCCGTGGCGGTGCAGGTATTCCACCGCCATTTCCGCGCCGGGGCCGGAGTTTTCCTCGGTCCGCGAGCAGAACAGGTACAAGTCGCGTTGCGGGGTCATGCCCTCGGCAATCAACTGCTCAAATGCTTCGAAGAAACCGCACAGGCCGCTTTTGATATCGATGGAACCGCGGCCCCACAGCACATCGTCGATGATCTCGCCGCCGAAGGGGTCGTGGTCCCATTGGCCGGCGGCGTCTACCACGTCCATGTGGCCCATGAACAGCAGCCCTTCCTTTTCCGGATGGCCGCTTTCCCATTTTAACAGTAGATTGTTGTCCAGCCGGTCCAGCCGCCGGAAGGTTTGAAAGACCAGCGGGAACTGTTCGGACAAGGTCCGGATCATCGGTTCAAACTGCTGGGGGTTATCCTCTCCCGGCAGCACTACCGTGTTGACCTGCACCATTTTGGACAGCTTTTGCGCAATCCGCATGGCGTCCGGGTTTTCCTTCCGGATCAGCGGCGTGTCCGGGATCTTTTTTTGCAAGACGCAGGCTCGGATCAGACAGATCAGCAACAGGATCAAAACCACAGCAAGCAGTAAGTACAGCAGTATCATTTTGCATCCTCCTTTGCATGGCGGTTCCCCGCTTCTGCTGGTATTATAATTGATCTGGAAATAAAAGACAAGATCTTTTCCAAACCTGCAACAAAATGGGAGGAGAAAACGGTTTCTTTTATGGGGAAAGGATTGCTTTCCCCGGGATTTATGGTATGATAGCTAAAGAGAAAAAGAGGTGCGGCGGATGGTTTTTTCCAATTTGATTTTCCTATACTTATTTTTACCGGCAAATATTTTGCTGTACTATATAACCCGAAATCCGGCTTGGCGCAACGGGGTCCTGATCCTGTTTTCGCTGTTTTTTTATGCCTGGGGCGAGCCGGTATGGGTTACGCTTTTGATTTTCAGCGCCACCATCGACTATTTCCACGGCAGGATCTGCGAGGCGTATGCCGGGCGCTGGCAGGCGAAAGCGGCGCTGGCCTCTTCGTTGATTTTAAACCTTGGCCTGTTGGGGATCTTCAAGTACAGCGGCATGCTGGTAGAAAGCTTCAATGCGGTAACCGGCCTGTCATTGCCGGTCCCGGCATTTTCTTTGCCCATCGGCATCTCGTTTTATACCTTTCAGACCATTTCCTATGTGATTGACGTATACCGGGGCCAAACGGAGGCCCAGCGGTCCTATTGGCGGTTTTTCATGTATGTTTCCATGTACCCGCAGCTGGTGGCCGGGCCCATCGTGCGCTACAAGGATGTGGCCGAGCAGATCGACCAGCGGCAGACTACACGCCAGGATTTTGTCCAGGGGATTTCCCGGTTCTGCACCGGGCTGGCCAAAAAGGTGCTGATCGCCAACCTGGCCGGCGATTTTGCCTCCCAGTATTTGGACGGCGATCTGGGGATGCTGACCACCGCCGGCGCCTGGTTTGGCATTTTGATGTATACGATTCAGATCTATTTTGATTTTTCCGGCTATTCCGACATGGCCATCGGGCTGGCCCGGCTGTTTGGATTCCATTATATGGAGAACTTCCAGTATCCTTATATTTCCCGCTCTGCCACAGAGTTTTGGCGGCGTTGGCACATTTCTTTGGGCAGCTTTTTCCGGGATTATGTGTATATCCCCATGGGCGGCAACCGCAAGCACCAGTATTGGAATTTGCTGGTGGTGTGGTTTCTGACCGGATTGTGGCATGGCGCCAGCTGGAATTTCGTCCTCTGGGGGATGTATTTCGGTCTGCTGGTAGCAATGGAAAAGTGCTTTTTCCACCGGGTGCTGGAAAAGCTGCCGCGGGTCTTTGGACATGTGTATTTGCTGTTTGCCGTGGTCATCGGCTGGGCGCTGTTTTATTTTACCGACCTGTCCCGGCTGGGGACGTTTTTGCAGATTTTATTCGGTGTTTCTGGCGCGGGGCTGTGGGATGTGCAGCTGGAAGTGGTGCTGGCAAACAACCTGTTCTGGCTGGTGGCGGCGGTTGTCGGCTGCCTGCCCTGGGTCCCGATGGCGAAACGGCTGTGGGGCAAGCTGCAAAAGCCCCAATGGGCCGGCGCATTGGAAAGCGGCGCGGGGATGGCGTGGAACCTGGTGCTCTTATTTTTCTGCACGGCCTTTCTGGCAGGGCAGAGCTATAATCCATTTTTGTATTTCCGATTCTAATGAGGTGGGGAGGGAAGAAGCATGCAACCCAAGCAGAAAAAAGAAAAAAGGCGCCCGGACAAGGGGATGGCGCCCTGGCAGATGGTGGTATTTACTGCCGTGCTGACCCTGACCGGCGTGTGTTCGCTGCTCATGGAAAAACCCACCGTGTCGGAAATGGAACAGCGGCAGCTGGCCGCCATGCCGCAGGCCAGCTGGAAAAGCTGGTTTGACGGAAGCTTTGGAAAAGAATACGATGCTTTTTACGCCGACACCTTCCCGCTGCGGGATTTTCTGGTGTCGTTTTCCAGCCAGGTGAAAGAAAACCTGGGGCTGCGCTATGACGATGTGCGGATTCTGGGCGGGGCGGACGCGCCGGTAGATTCCCCGGATCCAACGGTTTCCCAGCCGGAAGACTCAAACTCGGGCCCTCAGCAGGACCCGGCTTCCGATCAGGACCCAACCGTTTCCCAGCCGGAGCAAAGCAGTTCTTCCTCGCAGCAGGATCAGACCGACGACATCGGCGTGAACAAGAGCGGGATTTTCATCTATAAGGGAATGGGGATGTCCCTGTTCGGCGGCAATGAATCGGTGGGGAAAGTTTATGCGGACAACATCAACGCGTACCACGAGGTGTTCGGCGACTCGGTGCGGGTGTTCGATATGGTGGTGCCCACCAGCGCGGAGTTTTACCTGCCGGAGAAATATCAAAGCCTGTCCCGGTCGGAAAAAGACGCCATTGAGAGCATTTACGGGCATTTGGCCAGCGGGGTGACGGGGGTAGACGCCTACAGCGCCATCCAGCAGCATACGGATGAATACCTGTATTTTAACACCGACCACCACTGGACCGGGCGGGGCGCTTATTATGCCTATACGGCGTTTGCGCAGGCAGCGGGTTTTGAGCCGCTGGACATCGAAACCGACTATGACGTGCGGGTAATTGAGGACTTTTTGGGCAGCTTATACCGGCAGACGCAGGATTCCCAGATGCGGGAAAAAGGCGATTATGTGGAATATTTTATCCCCGATACAGAGGCGTCGGCCTCTATTGTGCTGCAGGATCAGCCCTATACCAAATCCAAATGGATGGTGTGGGAAGAAGGGGTATCCGGCGGGAACGGGTATTTGGTGTTCCTTTGCGGGGACGCGCCCATGATCCAGATTGATACCGGCAACCACAATGGCAAGAGCATTGTGGTGGTCAAAGAGTCCTACGGGAATGCATTTGTACCGTTTTTGATCCCCCATTATGAGCATATTTATGTGGTGGACGAACGGTATTTCCAGACGTCGCTGGTATCGCTGATCCGGGAAAACCAGGTGGACGACCTGCTGTTTTTGAACAACGCGTTTTCCGCCATGACTGCCTACCATGCCAACAACCTGAAGAAGATCATGTACCAAGTCTATACGCCGCCGGTGCAGCAGCCGCAGGAAAGCCAGGTGGAGCAAAGCAGCCAGGCGCAAGAAGAGCAAGAGGATCCCAAATGGCAGGGCATCCAGGATGAAGATGCCGACCAGGACGACGAAGACGAATCGTGAGGCGGTATTACGCGAAAAAACAGGGGGCTTTTAGCCCCCTGTTTTTTTGTTTTGTTTTTTTCCAAATGGGCCCCAGCGCCGCAGGTAATGGGGAAAAGGATGCAAAAATTCCGTGGGCGAAATCAGCGGCTTATGGCGCCCCAGCTGCGGGACGACCGCTGTTTCGTTGCAGTCAAACAGTTCCATGACTTGGGCGATGTCCAGGTTGCGCAGATGGTGCCGGGTTTTCTGCTCGGAAAGCGAGTCGATCAGCACATCGCACCGGCGGTCAAATGCCTGGATGGGGCTTTGCCGCAGGATGACCTGGGAAATCCTGCTTTTCGGCAGGATCACCGTGTGCAGCTGATTGCCGCGGGAGTATCGCAGGGTAAAAATATCCCCTTGCCGCCCAATGCCGGAGGACAGATAATCCAGCAGCCGGACCGACAGAAACCACAGGCAGGGGACCATCGCCATCCAGACGATGGAGTAGGTGAAATCCGCCCAGCTGGGGAACAGCATGGCCATTACCCACCCCACCACCGGGATGGACACGGTAGGGATCAGCGGGTCCAGCAAAAAGCGAAAGATGGATCCGGGGTTTGGCTTGACCTGGCGGGGGGAGCTGACAAATTCCGGCAGCAGAAAATGCAAATGGCGCTGCAGACGCGGCCAGGGGTTGGCGGGGATCATGGCGGAGATATCGTTCTTTTCCTTACCGTAGCCGACTGCGTTGACGAATACAGAATACAGGCCCAGCAATTTGGTCACAAGGCTTTGGCGGATATCGATGTAATTGATTTGGTCTAAGCGGATGGAATAACTGCGGTTGGTGATGACGCCGCTTTCAATCAGCAGTTCGTGTTTCCAGCGGCGCACCACGAAATTTTTATGCCGGATGAGGTTGCGCGCAAAGGAGTACAGCCATCCAAAGACGATCAGGTACGCTACCGCCACCGTAGCCGGGGGGATCCCCCAGGCGATGGCGCGGGTGATTTGCTCGAAGGTGCCGGTGATGCGGTCGGCAAATTCCTGGCCCAATAGGGAGCCCGTCTGGGAAATGAAGGTGGCGAAAAAGATTACGCCGGCAAAGGAGCTGCTTAAAATCGCGGCAAGGCAGGCGATATACAAGCCTTTGGGGTGGTACTCCCTGGGGGAAAAATCCGCCTGCTGCAAATGCCGCTGCCGGTTGGCCAAAATGGCCAGGGCCGCCCGCCGCGGCAGGGTCAGGGCAATGTCGGTGGTGCTGCCGGCGCCGGCCCAGGTGTCCACCCGAAGCACCACCCCGCCTACGGGTTTGAGGTAAAACGGGCGGGTCAGCGACATGGTGATGATCTGCTGGGCGGGGATAAACAGCCGGCGCTGGAACAAGACCCCCCGGCGCAGGGAAAGTCCGGAGGAATCCCACCGATAGCGCAGGTTCCACCATTGGGCAAAGGCGAGGATCAGGATGGCGGCGATGATCAGGATATCCTTCCATGCGCCGTCCAGCCACTCGGAGACATTGCCGCCGGTCAGCGCCGTTAAAAAGCCGCGGGCCGCGGGGAAAATCAACAGAAACAGAAACCGCCAGATCATTTGAAACAGGGAAATAAAATGGGTGCGCTGTTGGGGCAAGGCAATCCCTCCTCAATCGCAGTTTTGCTGCCGGGCGCATAATTGCTGCAGCTGCTCGGCCTCTTCCTTGAGCAGGCAGGGCAGGTACAGCGAACTGCCGACGCTGTGGACTATGACGGAAGCCAGGCCAAACGGCAGCATATCCGGCGTGCGCAGGATGGTGAGATACTGGACGTTCCCCAGTGGGATGACCCGGCGGCGGCTGTAAAATACGCCGCAGTCCACCACCAGCTGCTCGCAATATAAAAAATAAGAAAACTTGATCCGTTTGAGCGGGTAATACACGCAAAAGAAAAATAAAAATCCCGCACCGGCCAGCCCCATCGCCAGCCAGTACCAAAACACACAGTCAGAAAGCAACACCGCAATCAAAATCCCGGTCAGAAACGTAGCCGCCGCTGCGCGCAGCTGCCACAGGCGCAATGCCCGCCGGGGCAGCAGTTTCTTTTCCATCCTTTCACTCCTTTGCTGTGGCAGGTTTTTTCATCGTCAGGGAAATGCGTTTTTTCCCGGGATCTACCCCGAGGACCCATACGGTTACGATATCGCCGACCTTCACCGCTTCCGAAGGATGGCGCAAAAACCGGTCGCTGATCTGGGAAATATGGACCAGCCCGTCCTGATGGACGCCAATGTCCACAAATACGCCGAAATCAATCACGTTGCGCACGGTGCCTTGCAGCTGCATCCCCTCTTTCAAATCTTCCATAGAGAGGATGTCGGTGCGCAGCAAAGGCGCCGGCAGCTCGTCCCGGGGGTCGCGGCCCGGCTTGGACAGCTCTTCCACGATATCGCGCAGTGTGGGAAGGCCCACATCCAGCTGCCGCGCCAGGGAAGGCAGGCTCGTGTTGTCGATTTGGCGGATGATCTGCGGCATCCGGCCGCTTTTCACGTCTTGAGCCGTGCAGCCGCAAAGCTGCAGCAGCCGGTTTGCCGCGTCGTAGCTTTCCGGATGCACTCCCGTATGATCCAGCAGATTTTCGCTGTCCGGGACCCGCAAAAAGCCGGCGCACTGTTCAAACGCCTTTTTTCCCAGCTTCTGCACCTGCAGCAGCTGCCGGCGGGATGCGAAAGGCCCGTTTTCCTCCCGCCAGGCGACGATGTTTTTCGCCAACGCGCCGCCAATTCCCGCCACATGGCTCAACAGCGCGTGGGAAGCGGTGTTGACATCCACCCCTACGGCGTTGACGCAATCTTCCACCACGCCGGCCAGCGTCTGGTCCAGTTTGGCTTTGGGCATGTCGTGCTGGTATTGGCCGACGCCAATGGCCTTGGGATCGATTTTGACCAGTTCTGCCAGCGGGTCCTGCAGACGCCGGGCAATGGAAACGGCGGAGCGCAGGGATACGTCGTACTGGGGAAATTCCTCCGCCGCCAGCTTGGAGGCGGAATAGACGGAAGCGCCGGCTTCGCTGACCACCATGTAAGAGACTTTCTGCGGGATTTCCCGCAGCAGCTCGGCCACAAAGACCTCCGATTCGTGGGAGGCGGTACCGTTGCCAATGGCGATGACGGTGACGCCGTATTTTTGGATGAGCTGTTTACAGGTTTCCTTGGCAGGCCCGATTTTATTCTGCGGCGGGGTAGGATAGATTACCGCAGTGTCAAGCACTTTTCCGTTTTCATCCACCACCGCTAGCTTGCAGCCGGTGCGGTATGCGGGATCCCACCCCATGGTCACCGCGTGCTTCACTGGGGGCTGCATCAGCAGCTGGTGCAGGTTCGTGCCAAAGACCGCAATGGCCTGCTGGGCCGCCTTTTCGCTGAGCCAGGCGCGCACCTCCCGCTCCAGCGACGGGAAAAGCAGCCGGGAAAACCCATCGAAAGCCGCTTCCCGGACAAAGTCGGCGCAGGGGGAAGCTTCCACGACAAAATCGCGGCAGATGGTTTTGCGGCACCGCTGGTCATCGGCCTCCAGCCGGACGGTCAGCGCTCCTTCCCGTTCTCCGCGGTCGATGGCCAGGACCCGATGGGACGCGATTTTCGCCACCGGTTCCGCATAGCCGTAATACATCCGATAAACCGAATCCTCCGCTGTTTTCCCTTCGGTTTTTAAAACGCCGTGCATCATCAGGAAGTTGCGCAGCGTTTTGCGCAGCGCGGCGGAATCGGAAACCATTTCCGCGATGATATCCGCGGCGCCCTGCAAGGCGTCGTCCAGCGTGGCAACGCCCTTTTGTGCATCGACAAACGAAGCGGCCATCTGCTCAGGCGGCGGGCAATGCAGCGGCTGGGCGAAAATCGCCTGCGCCAGCGGCTCCAACCCTTTTTCTTTCGCGATCGAAGCCCGGGTCCGGCGCTTTGGCTTAAAGGGACGGTACAGGTCCTCCACCTCCGCCAAGGTAGCGGCGGATTGCAAGGATGCGGCCAGCCCTTCGTCTAGTTTGCCCTGGGACTGGATGGAAGCGAGCACCTCTTCTTTCCGCTTTTCCAAATTCCGCAAATAGGTCAGCCGCTCCTCCAGCTCCCGCAGCAGCTGGTCGTCCAGCGAACCGGTCATCTCCTTGCGGTAGCGGGCGATAAAGGGGATGGTATTCCCCTGGTCGATCAAATCAATGGTCTGCTGCACCTGCTGAAGGCGCAGATGAAATTGCTCTGCCAAACGGGCTGCGATGTCCAAGATGACAAGCCTTCTTTCCAAGTTTTTTTCGCCGCCGTGTTCTAAAATGGCAGCGCCGGCCAGGATGTTGGGCCGTTTTCATCGAATTGAAAGTATTATACCATGTTTGGCACAGAAAAAGAAGAAGAAACCGGTCTTCTCACACCGGGCATTGACAAAAGAAGGGGGGTGCAATACAATAAATAAAAGGAGTGATCAACATGAAAAAGGTCATTATGTACGGCAGCCCCTTGTGCAAAGATTGCGTGGAAGCCAAAAAAGTCCTGGAAGAGGAAAAAATCCGGTATGGCTATGTGGATGTAACGGCCGGGATGGCCCATCTGAAAAAATTCCTGAATTTGCGCGACAGCCGCCCGGAGTTCGATCCGGTGAAGGCCGAGGGGAAAATCGGCATCCCCTGTTTTTTGGTGGATGATCAGGATCTGTACATCATGCTGCCGGATAATCTGGACGTGCTGCGGTAAAAATAAACAAAACAACAGGCCCCGCCTTTTTTGGCGGGGCCTGTTTTGTTATCGGCACAGAAGGGTTTTTGACCCGGTTTGCCGGGCAAACGTTCATTCCGACGGGAAATAGCTTACCGGATCGGTCTGGCTGAGAGCAATCCCGTCCTCCCCGATCTGGGCGACGGTGATCTGGTCGCCGTCGGCCAGCGTGACCTGAGGCGCCTGGATCAAACCGGAAGAAACAAACTGGGTTTCCACCGGATCCCCATTGATGCAAATCCGGCTAAACGGGGTGAATGCGCTCCCGGTGACCGACAGGGTTTCGTTTTCCCAATCATAGCCCGAGATGGTGATCGGCGTTACGCCCATCTGCATGTCGGAGGGCGCATATTTACTGGACCCGCCGTAGACGGCCTGTTCGCCGTAAAGCATGTCGTATTCCAACAGTTCCAGATATTCCTGGTAACGGGAATTGTCCTGGAACGACTGATGGAAGGCGTTCAGGATCCCGTTATCGATTCCCAGCTGCTCCAATACGAAAGAACTCAGCTGGTACGCCTGCAGATCCTGATCCTGTTCAGACAAGCCCATGTTATCCCAAATCACATATTCGGTCTGCAGCAGGTCCCCTTCGGCCATGCGCTCCTCCGCCACATGGATGCTGGGCAGGTGGTCGCCGTACAGGACCAGTACCGTCGGTTCCTGGCAGGCGCTGAGCGTCTGGATCAGCGAGCCGATAAATGCGTCTACTTCATAGACCTGGTTGACATAGTACGAATAAGCGGTAAGCTCCTCGTCGGACAGGCCGTCACAACTCACGGTGATGGGTTCTTCGTCTCCCAGCGGGGAAGAAGGGTATTTCCCGTGAGGCTGGACCGAAATGGCATAGACGAAATCCTGTTCTTCGGTGGAAAGCAGGGCTTTTTGGATTTCGGTGGTCAAAATGGAATCCTTTGCCCACCCCAAGGGGTTTTGTTCGACCTGGTTCATGTATTCCAGCGAGGTGAAGGAATCAAACCCAAGGTTGGGGAAGACCAGGTGACGGTCGTAAAAGGTGCCGCTGTTGTTGTGGATCACATGGGTGCCATACCCAACTTCCTTGAGGTTATACGCAATGCTTTCGCAGGTGCTTTTCTGCAAAATGGTCTTGTAAGGATATTCTCCCGGCCCGAAATAATCCAGGCTCATGCCGGTGAGCACCTCGAATTCCGTGTTGGCGGTTCCGGCGCCGATGGAGGGGACGGTGAGATATCCGCTGGTGTAATGCTCCTTGAGATAGGTAAACACCGGGACCGGGTTTTGCGAATAGGCGACGCCGCTGAGCCGGTTGGGATCAATAAAAGATTCCAGCTGCACAATGATGACGTTGGGCTGCCGGCCGGTTTGTTCGGCCAGATTCTCCTGGTCAGACGGCTGGTCCTCTTGTTCTTGCTCCACCTCTTCCGCCAATGTGACCATGACCTCTTCGGTGTAGTCCGACGGCTGGTGAATGCCCGTGTCCAGCAGGCTGGTGGTAAAGCAATAGGCAAACCCGTAATTGCGGTAGGCTTCGGCCAGGTTGGCAAAGCTAAGGGAGGTGGCGTCAGCCTGGATCGAGAAATGGATGAGCCCAAACGTGGCCACCGCCGTCATGGCGATGGAACCCAGGGCGCCCCGGTATAAAGCGCGGTGCTTCGGCGCCTTGAGAAACACCAGGACAGCCCCGGCGATGACTGCCAAAAAGGACACCACAATCAGGATCATCTGGGGAATCGTCAAATAAATTTTCACAATGCTGAAGACCGGCTTGAGAATATAAAAGTCGATAGCCGCCAGAGGGGTGGTGCGAAATCCCAGCAGGACAAAATTGGTGACCGCCAGCCCAAGCCAGATGGTGGACACCAAAGACAACAGAAAAACCCGCCGCCGCACCAGCAAAGACAGCAGCAGCGTCAGCAAAACAACTAAGACGTTGCACGAAAAATGAACGGGGTGGAGGATCAAAAATCCAACCCCTTGGATCAATGACCGGCGGCTGAGCATCTCCATCACGGTATTCAAAGAAATTGCCAGAACCACGCAAAGGAGCACCGGATGATTCCATAACCATACTCCGATTTTTTTCATATCAAACCACTTTCTGTGTTCGCTATTCCTCAAACACCTTTGCATTATAAGGGATTTGTTTGGCGTTTTCAAGGGCTTTTCAAATCTTTGTAAAAAGAAGGAAAAGCCTCTGTAGAAAAAAACAATTTGTCTGTGGGATTTGTTTCAATTTTGCACAAAAGGAAAGTTTTTCCAACAAAAAATCCGCGCCTGCCGCCTCCCTTAAAGGGCCCTGCGGCAAAACCAGTCCGAAACACGGCACAACCCCGGAAACAACCGCTTTCAGGGCTGTGCCGTGTCGCAAAGGGCGGACGCACAGGTTAATCGGCGCGTAAACATCGCACAGTGACGCGCGCCTGGCCGCTGGAGGTGCAGGTGAACAGCGTCAGATCCCATTCACTGCTTACCATCTCTTCGATGGCGGTGGCTTCCAGCGTTTCCACTGTCTGGACCTCGTAGGAAAAACAACGGCCTTCCACGTCGGTGAAGACCACCGGGTCGCCGGCCGCCAGATCCCCAATCGGCCCGAAATGCGTGCTGTAGTTGTGCCCGGCGATGGTAAAGTTCCCGGCATAGGCCGAGCCGCTGTAACGGCAGGGGGCGATTTTCAGCTGCGGGTAGCTCCATTCGCTCAGGATAGGCAGTTCCAGATCCAGCGACGGCAGCTGCAAAATGCCGATATACGCGTTTCCGTCGATTGTGGCCACCGGCATCTCCATATCCGGATTGAGGATATAATCCGGCGGCTCTTCCTGCCCGGCGGAGTCGGCCGGAGCGGCGGACGGCGTTTGCTGCTCCAATTGGGTCAGGGCGCCGGCGGCGGATTTCCCCGCCCGGTAGGCTTCGGCCAGGTTGTAGCCCACCAGCGCCAGGGCTGCTGCGATACACAGTAGCCCAGCTGCGATCAAAAGAACCCCGCCTTTTTTCTTACCGTTCATGCCACTCCCCCTGTTTGCGGCGCACAGCCAATCCGGTGATCACCAGCGCCAGTCCCCCGGTAAGGAGCACCGGCACAGGCCACCACAGCAAGCCGGTCTGAGGCAGTTTGTTGGGCGGCGGAGACGGCCGGGTGTTGGTGATGACGAAGAGGGACCCCTCCTGGGCGATGCGGACCGTATATCCGCTGGGGACGCTGGATTCCACCACCTGCCATTTGGAGCTGCTGTCCAGAGAATGCCAGGTATATTCCCAGTTATTGGCCTGGCTTAATATAACGGTGTCCGCCACCTTCCCATCCTGCAATAGCTGGACGGTAATTTGTTTGGGACGGTTTTCGCCGCCGCTGTCCTTCCAGACCTTCTGCACCTTGCGGTAGGTTTTTTCCGTGTCGGTGGTACGGTAGGAATATTTACAGGATACCGCCACCTGGTAATTCCATGTCCCGTCGTCAGCCATTCCAGGGACGGTGACCAGCATGGGTTCCGGCGTATAGATTGCGCCGGCAGAAACGTACGGCTCGCCGGTGACCAGATATAGGCCCACCGCCATATCGCTGATGCGCAGCGTCCCGTCCGATGCGGTTTTTGCCGTCACAAGCGGGGTAAGACGGTCCCGCGCGGCATAGGCGTCCAGCGTCTGCGCCAGCGCCCGCCAGCCGGAGCTGTCCAAATCCGCGAAACTCACTGCATATGCTGCGAAATCCCCTGTCAGCGTATAGCTGCCTTCCGCAGAAAGGTCCGCGACATGGTAAACCGAAACGGACGCGCCGGCAAACCCTTTCCCGTCTGCGGCAAAGGATACGCGCAGGCTCCCGTCCCGGGCGGTGTCGATCTTCTCCTGGGCGAATGCAGGCGCCATGCTGCAAATTCCAATGCCCAAAGCCAGCAGCATGGCCCCAATCCGCCGGAATATGGTGTTTGCTTTCATCTGTCCCGGTCCTCCTTTCGATTTCTTCCGCCTTTGTGCGGGCGGCGCAGTATCATCCACAATATGGCAACCAGCAAAATCGGCGCCGCCACCGCAGGGGCGACCAACCGCTGGTCGATGATCAGCGCGTCTGCGGTAATGCGCGGCAGGCTGTGCTGATCCGGATTTTCCACCCGGTGCCCCCGCACCAAAAGCCGGTGGGAATTGACGCCGTACGGCGTGCAGGTGACCAGCGTGCACAGGTCCTGCCCGCTTTCGATGCCCAGCAGCGAGATGTCGTCCGGTTCTACGATGCGGATCTGGTCCACTTCGTAGGTCAGTGTTTCATCCAGCACCTGCAGGGTAAACAGATCCCCCACAGCAAGCTGGTCGATATCGGTAAACAACCTGGCCGAGGGCAGCCCCCGGTGCCCGGAGATGACGCAATGGGTACCTTCACCGCCCACCGGCAACGACGAGCCCACAATATGGCCGACGGCCACCTGCAGCACCTCTTCGTCGGTCCCGTGGTAAATGGGAAGCGAGACGTGGATGCTTGGGATTTCCACATAGCCGATGATCCCGTCGCCGGAGACGTTCAACAGCTGGTCGTAGCGCTGCTGTTGCTGTTCGTCCGGCAAAAAGCGGTCGGGCTGTCCCACCAAGGACGCGTTGTAGTCCCGGGCTTGCTGCAGCAGCTGCTCATAGGCGCCGTCGTCCAGCTCGGTTACTACGTCCACATAGGCGGCGATGGCGTGGGACTGGTGCATGGAGTTCCACCAGTCGGACGCAAACGGGTACAGCAGCAAGGACAGTCCTGCAAAAAGCGTGACGACCAATAGGATGCCGGGAATTTTGCTTTTTTTGGACGGTTTGTGTTTCATGCAAGGCTCTCCTCACTGCTGCCTTGCCGGAAGAGGATCCTCTCCCGGCCACAGCAGAATGTACAGGGGTTTATTTGTTGTCGGATATTCTCATACGCAGCCGGACGATCAGCAATACGCCTGCGCCGGCAACCAGCAGGCCGCCCAGCACATAGAACAGCGTGGTGCCGATTCCGCCGGTTTCCGGAAGGGTAGTGCCGGACTCGTTGGCCACCTGGATGGCCACTGTGCCATTGGCGGTGCTGCCGGCTTGCGGCTCGCCATCTCCGACCTTTATGGTCAGGGAGGTGAGAATGGTGCCGGCGTTGGAGCCGGTATAGTTGGTGACGTTCCCGGTGCTGGCGGTGATGACCAGTGTCAGGTCCTCCGCCAGAAGGTTATAGCCTTCGGGGGCCTGGATCTCCCGCAGCAGATAGGTGCCCTCGTCCAGGCCGGAAATCCCAAAAGCGCCGGTCTGCGCCGCCGAGGTCATGATCACTGGATTGCTCGCATCAAAGGTGGTCCAGTCGTCGTAGGTGATGGCGCCGCTGTCCCCCGTACCGGCAGGCAGGGAGGTCCAGCCGCCAAATTTGCCGTCCGCTACCTTGGCCACCTGGGTGCCGTCATGGTTCAAAAGGACAAATGCGGCGTTTTCCAGTTTGGTGTCTGGCTGTTTGCCGTCCACCTTGGTGCCGTCCAGCTCATAGGTGAAGACCAGCGCATAGTCTTTGGCAGTCTTGCCTTTGCTGGTGTTGTCGTTGGGGTTGTTGGAATAGGTCAGATCCGCCTCGTTGGGGTTCCCGTCCAGTCCTACGACCGCGTTTTGATTCAAGGTAGCGGTGTAGGTGACAATGAGGTATTTATCCTGGGCGGAGTCGGTGAGGTCTTCGTTTTGCTCCATGTTGGTCAGGGAAATGGTAAAGCTGGTGCCGTCACCCGGCGCGGTGTTGAGGGTATAGTCGGCGCCGCTGCCGGTCAGGGCGGCGTTGCCCGGATAAGCAGCGTCTTTGGTCGACCCCACATAGACCTGGATGTCGTCATTCAGGTCCAGCCCGCTGGACAAGGTATCGGTGATGAGGAATTCATAACCGGTGTAGCCGGTCATATCGGGGATGGAGGCAATCAGCTTAAAGGGCACTTCATCGCCGATGTCGTAGTCGGCGGCGTCGTTGTATCCGTTGCCCCATTCGGTGGTCTGGGCGGACAGGCTCTCTTCATAGACCTTCTTTTCGATGGTGGCCTTGTCGCCTTTGGGCGTCATGGTTTCCTGGCCCAGGACCTGGACGATGTAGTCGCTGACAAAATCATCTGCCGTGCCGCCGCTGAGCTGGTCTTTGACCAGGTAGTAGCCGGCTTCCTGCAGGCTGATGGTGGCGGTGTTGGTACCGGGGCCGGGCGTGGCGGTCAGGGAAGAGGCGTTCAGGTAATCCCCGACGCTGTCGGTGAGCACACCTAGGAAGGTCTCCAGGTCTGCGGCGCTGTCCAGCAGGGCTGCCACGTCGGCGGCGGTGGCGTTTTCTGCCGGCAGGGTGTCAAACCCGGATTTGCTTTGCAGGGCGGTGAGCAGATTGTCGATCTTCGCCGCATTGACGCCGCTGCCCCACTGGATGTTGGACAGCACGTATCCCGTGTAGCTGCCGCTGCCGCCTGGGGTTTCGGTTCCGCCGGTGATGTCGCCTTGGAAAATCTGATACGCCGTATAGGTGTGGTTGGGATTGGTGTCATTGATGGTAATGGAATAGCTGCCCTGCTGGGCAAACGCCGGCACCGCCAGGGCAACCACCAGTACCAATGAGAATAAAATCGCGTAGAAAGCCTTTGACCGCTTCATAATCCATCTCCTTTCTGATTGGGGACATTTCTGGTCGAAAAAGAGAAAACTGACATTGTTTAACGAGCAATTCCTCCTTTCCCACGTCTGCGTTTAGCATACAGGCTTCCGGCGCCGGCCGCTCCTAATAGCAGCGCCCCCGAAACAAGGACGGCGCCCAGCCCGTTCCCGCCGGTCTCCGGCAGGATATAGGAACTGGTTTTTGTGTTGCGGATGACAATGGTCCCGGAAGAAGCGCCGGTTTGCTCATCGGTTCCTTCTGGATAGGTGTAGGACGTCTCATACCCCTCCACCGGGGTTTCCTGCACCGTGTAGGAATAGCTGCTGCCGTCTTCCGCCTGCTTGGGCAGCTTGCCCCAGGTATAGGACCAATTGCCGTCGGAGTCCGGCTGGACGGTGACAGGCTGCCCGTACGGGGTAACATCCTCGCCAAGATGCTGATACAAAGTCAGCGTAATGCTGGCAGGGAGATCCTCCGTCAAGGGTTCGCCCATGGCGTTCACCCACTGTTTTTCCACCTGGATGGAAGTGGTGTCCGGTTCGTTGGGGATATAGAAGGACTGGTTGGCGTTATACGGGATGTAGATGACCTGGCTGGAATCCACCTCCGCGGCTTCGAACGCCGGGTTCATGGCCGCAATGGTTTCTTCCACGGTGGTGTTTTGATTCATCCAGACAAAATAGCGGTAGCTGCTGCTGGAAATTTGGTAGCCTTCCGGCGCCCGCGTTTCCCAGATGCGGTAGAGCGTGTTGTACCGGCTTCCGCCCTCTCCCTGCAAAAAGTTTAAAATGATCTGTCCGTCCGGGCCATCGCCGCCGGTGATAAAGTCTCCGCTCCCGCCGGGATCCGCAGAGGTGATAGAGGTTTGCGTCCACAGGTATTCGCCGCCATCCTGCTGTTCAAACCGCTCCAGCCGGAACAGCGCGCCGTTGAGCAGTTCGGTGTAGTTTTCGCTGTCCACCTTATAGATGATCAGGTTGGCGGTATTGACCCCGCCGGAAGAGCTTTGGTCTTCTACTACCATACCGTAGGAGGAATCGTGGGTTGCATAGCCCTCCAGTTTGGCTTGGTTGTTGATATTCAGCTGGATGATATGCGAGTCGCTGCGGTCGATCTGGTAGTCGTAGACCACCACGCAGGCGGTGGCGTCCGGCAGTTCCACAGTGAGGACGCGGCTATTGCCATCGTATTGGATATGATAGGTGCCTTCCTCCAGCGGCTGGCCGACCCCATTCTCTGCCGAGGGGTCGTAATGGCATATCTGCGCGTTTTCCAGCAAGAGCTGACACGACGTCCCTTCCGGGATGGTAAGGGTATCGGAAAGGGTCAGGGTCTCGCCGGAATTTTCCATCAGCTGCTCCCCGTAGGGGTTGACCAGTACATAATAGCGCAGTACGATCTTGCCGTTGGTTTCGGTCAAAGGCAGCTGCTCGCCGGTTTTCTTCAGCACCGGTAGGGTCTGGGACACGGTGGTGGAGGTGGAATCCGTCTCACCGCCCCAGGAGGCGGTATTGACATAATCCTTGCTGGTTTGGCTGTTCCATGCCGGGTCGTCCGCCACCGAGACGGAATAGTAAATCGCCAGGACTTCGACGTCCGCGTGCAAATTTAGGTCGGATAGCGTGAAGGTGACGGCCGTCGTGCCGTTTTCCCCCGGTGCGGTGGAATATTGGATATAAGCAGGATCCTGGGTAAAGGAACCTTCGTAAACCGTATCGGCATATTGGTTATGCCGAACCAGGTAGATGCTGTTTTTCACCAGCTGCGCCCCCGCCGGGAGCAGATCTGTTACCGTGGTGCTGTCGCTTCCGGCTTGGAGAAAGTCGGTCAGCAGCAGCCGGTAGTGGATCAGCCCGTCTGCACCGATGGAACCGGTGGGCGTATCGGCAAAAAAGCTGACGTCCGCACCCATGGAACCCGGGGCCGTAAAGCTGACCTGCTTATCCAGCCGCGCCAGGAACTTCTCTTCATAGGTCGCTTCGCTCCAGGCGGATGGGATACGGGCCAGGTTGTGCGCGGTAATGCTCGTGCCAGCCTCCAGGCCTTCCGTCTCCAGGATGGTGGCGTATTGGATAGTCAAGGGCTTTCCGCCCAGCTTCGCCCAGCCTTCGTCGGTTAAGACCACACAGATCATGGAAATGGGGTCGTCGGCATTTGCTCCGCCGATCAAAGAGGACAACTCCACCCACGGCAGACGGGAAAACTGGTTGAACTCCGTCTGGAGAAATT
>CALWNU010000039.1 GCA_944382905.1 uncultured Clostridia bacterium
AAAGGCGTCCTTTTTTTTCATTGCCGGTCTTGCTGTTGGTTACTTTAATTTGGAGACAATTTCCATTGTATCCCGCGCGATGAGCAATTCTTCGTTGGTGGGAATGACCCAGATTTCCACCGGGGAATCGTCGGTGGAAATTTTCATTTCGCCGTGTCCGCCGTTTTTCTCCTTGTCCAGCTTCATGCCGAGGAATTCCATATTCTCGCATACCAATGCACGCATGGCTCCGTCGTTTTCGCCGATGCCGCCGGTGAAGATCACAGCGTCTACGCCGCCCATCGCCGCCGCATAGGAGCCGATGAACTTCTTGATCTGATAGCTGACGATCTCCAGCGTCAGTTTGGCCCGCTCATTTCCCTCTTTGGCGGCGGCCCACAGGTCGCGGCAGTCGCTGGAAACGCCGGACAAGCCCAAAAATCCGGATTTTTTATTCATGAGATCAGACATCTGATCGGGGGTCAGGCCCTCTTTGTTCATGATATAGGTGACCACAGAAGGATCAATTCCGCCGCTTCTGGTACCCATAATAAACCCATCCAACGGGGTAAAGCCCATGGAGGTATCGACTACTTTGCCGTCCTGGATCGCAGAAATGGAGCTGCCGTTGCCCAGATGGCAGGTGATGATTTTGGTTCCTTCCAAAGAGCCGTGCAGCTGACCATATCGGCCGCTAACAAACCGATGACTGGTTCCGTGGAACCCATAGCGCCGGATGGAATACTTTTCATAATATTCATAAGGAACGCCAAACATGTAGGCTTTGGGCGGCATGGTCTGATGGAAAGAAGTATCAAAGATCGCGACCATGGGGGTTTCTTTTCCAAAAACTTCCTGGCAGGCCTTCATTGCGGTAGCCTGCGGCGGGTTGTGCAGCGGGCCGAGTTCGGAGAAGGAGAAGATATCCTCAATGACCTTGTCGGTGACCAGCGTGGAAGTCTTATACACTTCGCTGCCGTGGAGCACGCGGTGGCCGACGGCGGCAATCTCCTTGACGGAATCGATAACCTTGCCCTCGCCTTCCGTGAGGATTTTTACCACTTCCATAAATGCTTCTTTGTGGGTGGGGAACGGCGTGTTGTGGGATACCGTCCGTCCATCGGACGTCTTGTGGGTAATCAGGCCGTCCACCCCGATCCGTTCACAGTTTCCCTTGGCCAGTACGGCTTCGTTTTCCATATCAATCAGCTGATATTTCAAAGACGAGCTGCCGGCGTTGATGACCAAAACCTTCATGTGCTGATTCCTCCATGTTATGTATCATTTGACATATTGTCATACAATATTATATTATTACAACAAAGGGGAAATTGCAAGGAAAAATCTGTCTGGAAAAGGGGAAGATGGGGTGAAAGTCTGTGCGATTACCGCCGAATACAATCCATTCCACAAAGGACACGCCTATCAGCTGGAACAGGCCCGCCGTGCAGGCGCCACCCATGTAATTGCAGTGATGAGCGGCAATTTTGTCCAGCGGGGCGTACCGGCGATGATGGACAAGCGGGTGAGGACCCGGGCGGCGATCCACGGCGGAGTGGATCTGGTGTTGGAATTGCCGCTGCCGTATGCTACGGCATCCGCGGAGACATTTGCCTACGGCGCTTTGGCGCTGATGCAGGCGACCGGCTGTGTGGAGATGGTGAGCTTTGGCGCAGAGGACCCGCTTTCGGAAATTCAAAAGGCGCTGGACGTGCTGTTATCCAAAGAATTTGAGCCGATTTTCCGCCTGCGGCTGGCAGGAGGCGGATCCTATGCCGCTGCCCGGACGCAGACGGTGGCGGATCTTGCGGGGGAAGAAACTGCCGCCGTGCTGACCCATCCGAACAATATCCTGGCGGTAGAATACCTGAAGGCGGCGCACCGGCTGGGGTTTGCCCCGCAATGGGCGGCGATCCCGCGCAAAGGCAGCGGGCATGATCAGCCGGGGGAAACGCAGGGGATGATGAGCGCCTCCTACCTGCGGCATCTGCTGGAGGCAGGGGCCTGGTCCGAGGCGCAGCGGGGGTTGTTGTCGGTCTGTTTGCCTATCTACCAGCAGGCATTTGTTTCCGGGGAAGCGCCGGTGCGGCTGGTGGGACTGGAGCGCAATATTCTTTCCGTTCTGCGAACGCGGCCTTTGGATTGGCTGGCAGCTTTGCCGGATATGAGCGAAGGGCTGGAAAACCGGCTGTATGCAGGCATTCGGCAGGCGGTTTCGATTGTAGAACTGTATCAGATGGTTCAGTCCAAACGATATCCGCAAAGCCGGGCCAGGCGAATGGTGCTGCATGCTTTTTTTGGCGTGACAGCGGCTCTGCAAAAAAAAGATCCCCCGTATCTTCGAATTCTGGGGATTGGGCCGCGGGGGGAGGAAATCCTGCGGAAAATGAAACAGACTGCAATTTTGCCGGTCTCCCAGTCGCTGCTGCGGCTGTCCAACGCGTCGGAAGACGCCAGGGCGTTTGCCCAGCTGGAGGCGTCGGCCACGGATCAGTATGTATTGGGCATGCCGCGTCCAAAACCCTGCGGATATGAATTGACCGCCCCTGTTGTGAAAGAGTAGGAGGAACACGAATGCTGGATCGGTCCATCCCATATTGGAATATCGTCATGAACGCGCCTCGGGAAACCTTGCTGGCGCTGCCCGATCCGGCGCTGCCGGCAGGCTTTGCGCTGCGGCCTTATCAGCCCGGGGATGCGCCCCGGTGGGCTAGGTTGGAGTGGCTGGTGGGGGAATTTTCCAGCGAGGAAGAAGCGCTGGCTTATTTTGAAAAGCAATATGGTCCGCACATGAAGCTGCTGCAGCAACGGTGCTGGTTTGTCTGGGATGTGCGTCAGGAAAAGGCAGTTGCTACCGCTACTGCCTGGTTCGACCAGCAGCCGGATGGCGCCAGGGTCGCTTCTTTGCACTGGGTCAGCACGGACCCTGCCTACCAAGGCCGGGGACTAGGCCGGGCGGTTACCGCGCAAGCGCTGCGGATTTTGGCGCGGCGGGAGCCAAGCGACCTTGTCTATCTGCATACCCAAACCTGGAGCCATAAAGCGGTATCGCTATATTTATCGCTGGGTTTTGGCGCGATGGCGGCGGGCTCTTTCGCCCATTATAAAAACGATTACCCGGCGTATCTGCCAATCTTACGGGAAAAAATGCGCCCAATGGATTACGAAACGTTGTTGCGCACCTTGCGGTAAGTTGCAGGGTTTTAGCAATATGCGCAAAAAAAGCGTCCGTTTGATCCATCGGACGCTTTTTTCGATTGGGAGGTTAATCGGTTCTCCTTGCCGCTTCAGTATCCCGAAACAGCAACGAAATACACCAGATACCCGCCAAAGCCACCAGGGTATAGACAATCCGGCTGAGCATTGCGCCCTGTCCGCCGAACAGCCATGCCACGATATCAAACTGGAAGATACCGATGGAGCCCCAGTTCAACGCGCCGATAATCGTCAGCGTTAAAGCGGTTTTATCCAGCATGGTTTTCCACTCCTTTGTTGGTTTGTCGCGCATTTGCCGAAACAGCCCCGCGGGGAAATTCCGGCTACTGTTATTGTCTCCTTATCCAGGCAATTTATGATGGGAAATTGTTGGTCTTTTCCGCAATCAAAACTGCACAGGCCGCCCGTGTTAGCTGAGACTGGTTCTCCGGTCCTGCGGCGTTGTACGGATCGGTTTGGCCGGAGGCCGCGAACAGGGAGGCGGCTGCGGCTTTTTGTCCCAGCGGGGAAAAGGCCCGGCGGATCAGCAGCTGCGCCTGTTGCACGGAAATGACACTGTCGGGAGAAAAGACGGGTTCTGCAATGATTTTTTGGTCAATGGCGGTTTGCAGATACGGTTTCATCCACAGCGGGATCGCGTCATCATTGTCCAGGCTGGTGCGGATCACCGGCGTAGAAGGGATGACGGTGTTATTGGCCGCCAAAAGGCAAAGGAGAAATTGACCCTGGGTCATGGGTTGATCCGGATGGAAATACCAGTCGTTCCCGATTTTTTCTCCGCATAGAATATTGTTTTTATGCAAGGTTACGGCGGCGGCCATTTCGGGCCGGCCGGCCATATCGGCAAAGACAAAGCCGTTTTCATTTTGCTGAATGGTGACCGATACGGTTGCCTCGGGAGAAAGGTTGCCGTAGGCGTCAATCAGGACATAGGAAAACTGGTCTTCCCCCCAAAGACCGGAAAAAGGCTGATAGGAAATGGTTTGCCCATCGGTGCGAACGGCGCCTTTTTGCGGGCTACGGGTGATGTGGACTGTTGCTGTTTGAATTTCACCTTCAAATGGGACACTGCGTTCTACCGCGATGTCGGACCAGGTGTAGAAAGAAAAATCCTGGGCTTGGGGCGGGTCCGGCAACTGATCCGCCACCGATACGGAAAGGGTGGCGGTTGCCCGGGTTGGCCCGTCGGGCAGGAAAGAGAACCCGGAGAGCAGGGCGCCATCCGCCGGGACAAAGCACAGCCGGTCGATTTCTTCCCGGGTGAGCTGGGAAAATTCGCTGACCCGGACGCCATCGAGAATGAGCTGTCCGTTTTCCGGCAGTGCTAAAATGGTGATGCCGGACAGCTCCCCTTCCGCCAATCCCAGCCGGATTTCAAGCTGGCGGGCGGACAGTTCTGCCACCTGTCCTTTGGCGATGGTCATTTGATAAAAAAGCTCCGATTCGGCTGTAGACGCCGGCAGGATCAAGGATTCCTGTGCTTGTGCGCAGAGCGGCGACAACAGAACAGCGACCAGTATGATGCTTAAAATTTGTTTCAAATCATTCACTTCCCCTTTGGAATCTATATTGTATCCTTTCAAAATTTTGTTCGATTATACAAGTTTCAGCCAAAGGGAAGCGATTCTGCCGCGCACTGCGTTCTTGGATTTTTCTTGCTTTTTTATGCCAATTATGGCAAAATAAAAAAAGGAAATGGGAAGAAGTGGAGGATGCGTTGTGAATCAAACGGTTGTCATTTTAGATTTCGGCGGACAGTATAATCAGTTGATTGCCCGGAGAGTCAGGGAATGCGGCGTATATTGCGAAGTGTTGCCGTACCATACGCCGGTGGAGAAAATTACGGAAAAAAATCCCATTGGCATTATTTTTACTGGCGGGCCCAACAGCGTTTATTTGGAAAACGCGCCGGCGTGCAGCCGGGAAGTGTTTGAATTGGGCGTCCCGGTGCTGGGGATTTGCTACGGCCTTCAGATTATGGCCCAGATGCTTGGCGGACATGTTGTGTCGCCGGATTCCAGAGAATATGGGAAAACCCAGACAACATTCGATACGACCTGCCCGTTGTTTGCAGAGTTGCCTGCGGAGGGAATTACCTGGATGAGCCACACGGATTACGTGGACCGTATGCCGGAAGGGTTCTGCGCCACGGCCCATACGGCGGCTTGTCCTACTGCGGCGATGCAGCATACGAAAAAGAAACTGTATGGATTGCAGTTCCATCCGGAAGTGCTCCATACGGAAAACGGTACGAAGATCCTGCACAATTTTCTGTACCGCGTTTGCAAAGCGACTGGCGATTGGAGCATGGGGGGCTACGCCCAACATACTATCGACGCGATCCGCAGCAAAGTCGGCAGCGGGAAAGTGCTGCTGGCATTGTCTGGCGGGGTAGATAGTTCGGTGGCGGCGGCATTGCTGGCAAAGGCAGTGGGGCCGCAGCTGACCTGCATTTTTGTCGATCACGGCCTTATGCGGAAAAATGAGGGCGACGAGGTGGAGGCCGCGTTTGCCGATAAGGGAATGCGGTTTATTCGGGTAGACGCAGAAACGCGTTTCCTGCAGAAATTGGCCGGCGTTTCCGAACCGGAGCGCAAGCGGAAAATCATTGGCGAGGAATTTATCCGCGTGTTTGAGGAAGAAGCGAAAAAAATCGGCAAGGTGGATTATTTGGCCCAAGGGACCATTTATCCGGATGTCATTGAGTCCGGCGCTGGAGATGCGGCGGTAATCAAGAGCCACCATAATGTAGGCGGCCTTCCGGATCATGTGGATTTTAAAGAGATTATCGAGCCGCTGCGTCTGTTGTTTAAGGACGAAGTGCGCCAATTGGGACAGGAATTGGGATTGCCGGATTATCTGGTCTGGCGGCAGCCGTTCCCGGGACCGGGACTTGCCATTCGGGTAATTGGGGAAATTACGAAAGAAAAGTTAGATATTCTGCGGGATGCGGATGCCATTTTCCGGGAAGAGATTGCAAAAGCGAAGCTGGATCGTGACATTCACCAATACTTTGCTGTATTGACCTCCATGCGGTCGGTAGGGGTTATGGGAGACAGCAGAACCTATGACTATACGTTGGCGTTGCGCGGGGTCACCACTACGGATTTCATGACAGCGGATTGGGCTCGCATTCCGTATCCGGTATTGGAAAAAGTATCAAATCGGATTATCAACGAGGTGCGCGGGATCAACCGAATCGTCTATGATATTACTTCGAAGCCCCCGGCTACTATTGAGTGGGAATAAATTGAAAAACTCTGAAAACCCAGTAATAATGCGGGTTTGCAGGATTTCAAAACCCTCGTTGATAAGATTTTGATAAGATTACACTTGAACCCCTTTATCGGATGTATCAAGTGGTTTGTGGGTAAAGAGTAATTTCTGAAGGCTCACAAAAAACACCATATTAACATTAAACCCCGTACTGACGGA
>CALWNU010000040.1 GCA_944382905.1 uncultured Clostridia bacterium
GGTCTGGCGATTCGTCGAACAACTCCAAAGTGAAACCGATTTGGAAGATGAAGATGATGTAACTCTCTCCCTGTTTGATGTTCAAGGGAAAAAAGAGATTGTAGTTTCGATTGACCGTGAAAGCAAAAGTATTTATCACTACTGCGTCCGGCTCAGAAAATACTCTGGTCAACGGCGGAGAATATGTGGCGATTGATGACAACAACATAGATGCTGTAATCTTCTCCAAATCTGATCTAACGCTGAACGGCGCAGGAACCCTCACCATTCACGCCGCAGCAGGCCACGGTGTTGTTTCCAAAGATGATTTGGTTCTTACCAGCGGCACCTATGAGATTACGGCGGCAAGTCACGGGCTTTCCGGTAAGGACAGTGTGCGAATCGCCAACGGGACATACACGATCACATCCGGAAAAGACAGTATTCATGCGGAGAACACGGATGATACCAGTCTGGGCTTTGTTTATATTGCCGGCGGAACCTTTACGATTACGGCGGACGGCGACGGAATAAGCGCCAGTTACTATCTGCAGATTGAGGACGGTTCCTTTACGATTACGACTGGAGAGGGCAGCGCCAGTGTTGCGATGACCACGGATGCAATGGGTTTTGGAAAGCAGGGCGGATTCCAGAGTCAAACGACCACAACAGAGGAAGACTCGACCAGCCAGAAAGGGATCAAAGCGGATGGCGCAATCTCCATTACGGGCGGAATTTTTGTGACCGATACGGTCGATGATGCTATCCATTCAAACAGCGACATCCTGATTACCAGCGGCCAGTTTGAACTGAGAACCGGAGACGACGCCATTCATGCAGATGCTACTGTTACAATTGAAAACGGCAATTTTACCATCGCATACTGTTACGAAGGAATCGAAGGTCTGTCGGTTACCATTGACGACGGCACTTTTGACATTACTTCGGTAGATGATGGGATCAACGCCGCAGGCGGAACGGACAGCTCGGGATTTGGAGGTACGCGCCCTGGCCAGGAACAGTTCGCTTCTTCGTCTGACATTTTTATTACCATTAACGGAGGAAATTTTGTCATCGTCTCCACCGGAGACTGTATGGATTCCAACGGGGCATTAACGATCAATGGCGGAACGCTGGATCTTACCTGTAACGGAAGCGGAAACACTGCCATCGACTGTGACGGTACCTACACCAACAACGGCGGCGATGTTACCACCAACGACGGCTCAGAAAGCAATCCGGGTCAGATGGGCGGCGGAATGGGCGGTCAAGGCGGAATGGGACAGGGCCGCGGCGGATTCTAATGGATGGCTCCTGCCCGGATAAGCGTTCTGGGTAGGAGTTGTCATTTCTTGAGATATATGCAACAGACGAAGGGGGACAACAGATGTGATCACCCGGGTATATACGGTGGTGACTAAAGCAGATCGTGGGACAGGAAGCACAGCAGGGTATGCTGCCACAACGGATTCAGAATAGGAAATGGGATGCTTTCCATTTATGTTGCGAATATTGTACTGTCCTCTCCCGAGTATCTTCAGACTGCATTTGCACAAAACGCCTATGAGCGCAAATGTGACGGAAAAGACATCATACAATCGAACAAAAACAGAAGATTTTAGAATGAATGATTGACAATCGAGGAAAGATTTGCTATATTCATTCCACAAAGTTGATAGAGGCGCAGCGAGAAGAGTACCCGGCGGAGAAGACATTCTGTGATGCCGGCGAAAGGGTCAGCTGCCGAAGCGGATTCTCAGGTATGGGAATCTGTTGGGCTCAATGTGAAAATCATTGGGACTCCTGCCTCCGGAATACCGGGGCAGAGGCGCTATCGAATACTCCTTTCCGGATTTGAAAGGCTGTATCGATGCGGTACGGCTTTTTTTGTTAGGCCGTACCGGAAAACGCCCGTCAACCTATGGTTGTACGGGCGTTTTTGGTGTCCACCTATCATGCGAGAGAAAGGAGCTTGGAAAAATGGAATCAGTATCTGTTGGATTGTGGTCGATTGTGCCGCCGTTGGTGGCCATTGTGCTGGCGTTGATCACCAAAGAGGTGATCTTTTCACTGATCTGCGGGATCTTGTCCGGTACGGTTATTTATGCGGTAGCGGCCAATCTCGGAGTGCCCGGCGTCTTTACCAGCGTATCCGGGCTGATGACCGAAAAAATGGGGGAAAATGCGTCGCTGCTATTGTTTGTGGTGTTGCTCGGCGCGTTGGTTTCCGTCATCACCAAGGCGGGAGGATCCGCCGCATACGGCAGCTGGGCTGCGGGAAAATTGCGTTCCCGCACCGGCGCGCAGCTGGCCACCGGTTTGCTTGGCTGCCTGATTTTTATTGACGACTATTTTAACTGTTTTACTGTGGGTACGGTTATGCGGCCGGTGACGGATAAATTCCGGATTTCCCGAGAAAAGCTGGCCTATCTGATTGATACCACGGCGGCGCCCATCTGCATCATTGCGCCGATTTCTTCCTGGGCGGCGTCGGTCATCTCTTACTATCCCACCGACGGGAACCTGTCTGGCATGCAGGCATTTTTACAGGCCATCCCCATGAATTTGTATGCGATTTTGAGTATCGTCATGGTCTTTTGGCTGTGCGTGAAAAAGTCCAGCGACTATGGCCCGATGGCTGCCGCCCAGGAGCGGGCGTTGCGCGCAGACCAGGCGCAGTCCCAGGAGCAATCCGGCGAGCAATCCGGTGGAAAAGGGAAGGTGCGGGACCTGGTTTTGCCGATTGCGGCATTGGTTGTCTTTTCCATCCTGTCCATGCTGTATTACGGCGGATACTGGAGCGGTGAAGGCTTAAGCTTGTTCGAGGCGTTTGGGAACACCGACGCGGGAACGGCGCTGGCCACCGCCAGCCTGCTGTCGCTGATTGTGGCCTTTTTGCTGTTTGTGCCGCGGCGGCTGCTCGGGTTCCAGGAATTTTTCCAAAGCGTGATCAGCGGCATCCAGAATATGACGCCGGCCTGCGTGATTTTGGCGCTTGCCTGGACCATCAGCGGCGTTTGCCGGGAGCTGCTTTCTACCGGAGATTATGTGGCTGGTGTGGTGTCCCAGTCCAACATGCCGGTGATGTTGATCCCGGCGATCATGTTCGTGGTGTCGGCCCTGCTGTCTTTTGCCACTGGCACCTCCTGGGGGACGTTCGGGATTTTAATCCCCATTATTGTTTCCATCTGCGGAGCTGCCGCTCCGCAGTTAACCATTACCGCTTTGTCCGCTATCCTGGCGGGTTCGGTGTTTGGGGATCATTGCTCTCCGATTTCGGACACGACCATCATGTCCTCTACCGGCGCGGGATGTGTTCATATCGACCATGTCTCTACCCAGCTGCCTTACGCGATGACGGTTGCAGCGGTCTGTACCGTCGGGTACTTGGTGGCTGGCGCCACCGCCGGGCTGGGGTTTGGCGTCAGCCTTTTGATCACGGATGCGGCGTCCTTGGTTTTGCTGATTGCGGCGCTGCTGGTTCTGCCCCGGGTTTGGGGCGGGCAAAGAAATCTTCCCGGCGCCGCGCGATAAGGTGGCGCCTTTGGCCAAGCCGCCCGGCTGAGGGAAAAAACGATTGCGGTCTTTTGCCGGCAGCACCCCAAAAACGGGAGACGCCTTGGAAAAGGCGTCTCCCGTTTTTTAAAAAAGAAAACCGATTTTTGCTATTTGCATTATTGCCCGCGGGCGCTTTCCCGGCGCTGAGTACGCGCCGCTTTTTGTTCCGCGCCGGGGAAAACGGCGGGAAGGATGCAAAGGGCGAGGACCAACAGCAGGAAAAAGGAGCCCAGGGATAACGGAAGATAGACGGCGTACCCCAATTCTGCTGTAAATCCGGCGATAAAATAGCCCACCGCTGCGCAGGCGGCCACTGTGAGCGCATAGGGGATTTGGGTAACGACATGGCGCATCAACTCACAGCCGGAAGAGGTGGACGAGAGGATCACCACATCGGAAATGGGGGAGACCTGGTCGCCGAACACCGAACCTGCCAGCACGGCGGATAGGGAGAGAATCGCCATCTCCGGCGCCAGGGCCTCGCAGATGGTGACGACAATGGGAATTAAAATCCCAAACGTCCCCCAGGAGGTGCCGGTGGCAAAGGCGAGCAGACCAGCGACAATCATGGAAATAAAGGGCAGAAGCGGGAGTGGAATTCCTGAATCCCGCACCAAACGGGCTACATATTCCCCCGTGCCCAGATAATCCCGGCAGACGCTGCTGATGCTCCATGCCAGGGTCAAGATGACGCTGGCGCCTACCATGGATTTTACCCCATCGTTAAAGGCTTTGAAAAATTCCGACATGGGAATGACTTTTCGCGGTACGAACAGGAAAAAAGCCACCAGCAGCGCCCCGGCGCCGCCCAGCGCCAGCGCAGTCGGCGCATCGGTCTGGCCGAACGCTTCCATCAAAGAGAGATGGTCTTTCCAGTAGTTCCCCACATACAGCATCGCCAGCACCGAAAAAACCACCAGCGCGGCGATGGGGATCGCCAGATCCCAGACCTTTCCTTTGGAGGAAACCTCCATCCGGGTGATTTCGTTTTCTGTTTCCGGCGTCTCGCGTACGCCATCGTGTTCCGCCCGCCATTCCGCGTCGGCCATCGGGCCAAAATCGGCCTTCTTGCGCACGCAGACCCAGAACACCATGAACACGGTGCCCACGGCGTAAAAATTCAGTGGAACGGCGTGCAAAAAGGCCTGCATACCGGTTAGCCCCCCGTCCTGGGGGATATACGACATCACCGACGCGGCCCAGGAGGAAATCGGCGCCAAAATGGCCAGGGCAGCCGCCATCATATCCACGATGTAGGACAATTTTTCTCTGGAAATGCAAAACCGGTCGGTCACCGGGCGCATGACCGTCCCGCTGGTAATGCAGTTAAAATAATCGTCCAGAAACAAGCAGACGGAAAAACAGGCTGTGGCAACCAGTGCCGACCGCCGGCTCTGGAACCGGTTGCGCGCCCAGCCCGCATATGCGTTTGAGCCGCCGGCTTTTGTGATGACGGCGACCAGGCCGCCCAGCAGGGAGAGAAAGACAATCATGGCGATATTTTCTCCCAGCTTTGTAATCATGATGTCCACCGTGATGGAGAATCCCTGTACCAAACTCAACTGATGATACAGCGCGTAAATCACGGTACCGGAAAAAATGCCGCAGATCAAAGAAAAGATCACCTCTTTGGTGATCACCGCCAAAACGATCGCCACCAGCGGGGGAATGACCGACCAAATTCCCACGTCCTGCATCGCTGTCCCTCCCGATTGCACCTATCGTGCAGATTTACTTTTATTATAACATTATAGGATGACTTTGTAAATATCTGTTGCAGGATTCGATGCATTTTTGCTGGCGGCCAAATCCAATTCGCAGGATAGGACAGGAGAAAATTGGTATAATCGCAAAAGGAATTTGAAAAAAATTTATGGAAAACAGACAAATCTTAACGAAATTTTAACATAAAACAAGGGCTGGAACCCAATTGTATCTGTATTCTTTACCATTTGTTCATAAAAAAGAGATGTTTTTTCCATGCTTTGTTGTGAATCTTTCTCCTTGTCGGAACAAAAACCTTGTGCTATAGTAGTTTGGGTTTCTGCTTATATACATATTTAATAGGTATAAGTAGAGGAAAATAACGCTGTCTGAGGTGATGAAATGTTTGTCCTCTTATTTGTCCTGTGGGTTTTATTCAACGGGAAAATCACGTTGGAAATTTGCCTGTTCGGCTTGGTGATTTCTGGGGCGATTTACTGGTTTGCCATCAAGATGTTGGATTTCAATCCCAAAAAAGAGCTTTTGGTGCTGAAAAAATTGGGTGGGATCCTGCATTTCTTGCTGGTCTTGCTGCGGGATATCATCAAAGCGAGTTTCCATGTGATTGGGGTGATCCTTTCTCCCAAAAAGGAGATCGACCCCAAGCTGGTATTTTTCTATACGGATCTCAAGACAGATACCGGCCGGGTCGGGCTGGCGAACGCCATTACGCTGACGCCTGGGACCATCACGGTATTTTGCGAACATGAACTGTTTTGCGTCCACGCGTTGGACACGGCCAGCCAGTCGGACGTAGACGAATCTGAATTTATGCATTTGCTGAAAAAACTGGAGGATTAAGCGATGAAAGAATTTACCGATTATTTTCTGCTGGGCTCGGTGATCCTTTTGGCTGTCCTGATCTTTTTTTGCATGATCCGCGCCATCAAGGGGCCCCGGTTCACCGACCGCGTGGTGGCGGGCAACATGATCAGCACCATGGTCATCGTGATTTTATCTATCCTCTCCGTGTATATGGAAGAGCCGTTCCTGGTGGATGTGGCGATTGTATATGCGATGCTGAGCTTTATTACCGTGGTCGTGTTGTGCCGCCTGGTCATTGTGCGGCGCAGAGTACATGAAAAGGAGGAGCAGCAAAATGGAAAACGTTAGAATTGTGATCGGCTTGGTTTTGATTGCCTTGGGGATGTTTGTTTACCTGACCGCAACCTTTGGGCTGTTCCGGTTCCACTATGTGCTCAACCGCATGCACGCGGCCGCCCTGGGGGATACGCTGGGGATTTTGTTTGTCCTGTTGGGGCTGATGGTCCTGGTAGGGTGGAATTTCCACACCTTGCGGCTGGGGCTGATCATTTGCTTTTTGTGGCTTGCCAGCCCGGTTTCCAGCCATCTGCTGGCAAAAGCGGAATTCGTGACCTTTAAACATATCAAAACAGAATGCGAGGTGGTAGAGAAATGAGGCTTGTTTTGGAATTGATTTTGCCTATTTTGCTGATTGTCTGCGCGTTGGCGGTGACTTTTTCCAAGAGGCTGTTGGTATCGGTTGTCATTTACACGTCGTTTAGCTTGATCATGTCGGTGATCTGGGTGCTGCTGGAAAGCCCGGATCTCGCCATTACCGAAGCGGCGGTAGGAGCGGGCGTCAGCGGTTTGCTGCTGATCTATACGCTGAAAAAAATCCATGCGCTGAAGGGAACGAGTGATGAGTAAGATGGCCAGAATCAGAAAAGAAAAAAAGACCCCCTGGCAGAAGTTTTGCGCGTGGGTCAACGGCGATGCCGCCGAGCAGATGCTGCTGCCGGCGCAACCGCCGAAAGAATCGAAGAAAAAAGCGGCCAAGGCCAAACGGGAGAAAACGACTTCCAATCACAGAAAAGACATGGGATTGGGGCAGTTCGACCACATTTACCGTATTTGCGCGGTGCTGATCGGAATCGCCATCGTATCGGTGCTGATGGCGGTGGTGCTGAAGCTCCCGTTGTTCGGCAGCCCGGATAACCCTTCGGTCAACGAAGTGGTGGAGCGGTATGTGGAAAAAGGATTGGAAGAAACCGGCGCGGTCAATATGGTAGCCGGCATGATTTTGGATTACCGTGCTTTCGATACCTTTGGCGAGTCCTCGGTGCTGTTTTTGGCGGTGACCTGCGTGACCATGCTGTTGATGCGCGACCGAAACAATACCGATAAAAAAGAGGATATGCTTACGGCGCAGGAACATGTGATCGAAGGCTATGAGGAAGATATTATCTTGACCAAAATTTCCCGGCTGATCATCCCTTGCGCGTTGGTTTACGGCATTTATGTGGTGCTCAACGGGCACCTGTCCCCCGGCGGCGGATTTTCCGGCGGCACGATCATGGGATCGGCGCTGATCCTGTTTGCCGTATCTTACGGCATGATCCGGATGAGCCGGTTCTTTACCTATGCGACCTTCCGCAAGGTCACGTCGTCGGCATTGATGGTCTATGCGGCGTCGAAAGCGTATTCCTTCTTCACCGGCGCCAATCATCTGGAATCGCACATCCCGCTGGGAACCCCCGGCGCGATTCTCAGTTCCGGGCTGATCCTGGTACTGGATATTTGCGTCGGCATCGTCGTGGCCTGCACCATGTACGGCTTCTATGCGCTGTTCACAAAGGGGGAATTGTAATGGAACATCTGCTGATCAACCATTATGAAACGGCAGCGGTCATTTTGTTTGGCATTGGGTTTTTGAACCTTCTTTTGCAGAACAACCTGGTCAAAAAGGTGATCGGATTTGGCGTTATGGATAGCGCGGTCTATTTGTTCCTGGCTTCGCAAGGCTACATTGAAGGCCGGATGGCCCCCATCCTGGTGGGAGAGGTCGCCCATGCCGCCGATTATATCAACCCGATCCCTGCCGGGCTGGTGCTCACCGGCATTGTGGTATCGGTAAGCGTTACCGCGTTTTCTCTGGCGCTGATTCAGCGTCTGTATCAAAAATATCAAACGGTCAATTTTGACGAGATCGTCCAGCTGGCCAGACAAAAGGGAGATGAGTAACCAGTGCCTTTCGTATATAACTTTCCATTTTTCAGCATCTTCATCTGCATGATTTCCGGCATTGTCACTCCGCTTTTGAAAAACGGCAGATGGGCGTACCGCCTGAGCCTGTTTGCTTCCGGCGCGGGGCTGGTCTTGTCCAGCATCCTGTTGGGGACCATCGGGCCCAGCGGACAAAGCTACAGCTTTATGATGGGCCATTTCCCGGCGCCTTGGGGCAACGAACTATCGGTCGGCCCGCTGGAAGCCGTGTTGGCGGTGGCCATTTGCCTGGTCATGCTGATGGCGCTTTTGGGTGGCCGGAAGGATATTTTTGACGATATCCTGCCGGAAAAACAAAAGCTGTATTTCATCATGATGAATGAGATCCTGGCGGCGCTTTTGGCGCTGACCTATACCAACGATATTTTTACCGCATACGTCTTTATTGAAATCAGCACCATCGCCGCCTGCGCCATCGTCATGGCCAAAGACCAGTCGGCGACGTTGGTCGCGACCATGCGGTATTTGATCATGAGCCTGTTGGGTTCCGGCCTGGTGCTGATTGGCATTGTGCTTTTGTACTGCATTACAGGTCACCTGCTGTTCCCGAACCTGCAGCAGCGGGTATTGGAGCTGGTTGCCACCGGGCAATATACCATGCCGCTGACGGTGGTTGTGGGGCTGATTGTACTGGGACTGGGCATCAAAAGCGCCATGTTCCCGTTCCATCTGTGGCTGCCACCGGCCCACGGTTCGGCAACCACCGCGTCCAGTTCGGTGCTGTCCGGCCTGGTGGTCAAAGGGTATATCATTTTGATGATCCGGCTGTTTTACAAGGTGTTCACCATTGAGGTGATCCGTGAACTGCGTATCACCAATATGATTTTCCTGTTTGGGCTGGCGGGAATGATTGTCGGTTCCGTTGGCGCCATCAAGGAAGGACATATCAAACGGATGCTGGCCTATTCTTCGGTAGCGCAGCTGGGCTATGTCTTTATGGGGATCGGCCTGGGGACCGACATTGGGGTGATGGCGGCATGTTTCCAAATCTTGGTTCATGCCAGCACCAAGCCCATGCTCTTCGGCTGCGCCAGTGCGCTGAGCGCCAGCCGGCACCACAATAAGCAGCTGCATGCGCTGCGGGGCGCCGCTTATGAAAACAAACTGGCCGGCGTAGGATTCACCGTCGGCGCCTTGTCCATGATCGGGATTCCGCTGTTCGCCGGATTCGCCGCCAAGGTGTTTTTCGCCAGCGCGACCATGGCCCAACCGGTCAAGATGTGGATGACGTTGCTGACCTTGGCGTTGTCGACGGTGCTCAACGCGCTGTACTATATCCCAGCGGTGACGGTGCTGTGGTCCCGCCCGGTGGATGGGGAAACCGGCGAAAAACAGCCCAAAGATCCGGCGTTTGCCGTTTCTACGGTTGTCTTTATTGCGGCGGTATTTTTCCTTGGAATCTGCTACCAGCCGGTGGTAGAGCTGATCCAAACTGGACTTTCGCTCTTATAAATTCCCGATAAAGAGGTGACAAATTCGTGTTCAAGAGTATTGTCCTGCTGCTGCCGATTCTGCTGCCGCTGGCCGGCGGCCTGGTGGTATTTTGGCTGCATGACGCCAAAACGCGGCGGATTGCAGTGTCCGCCGTCGTATTGGGCACCCTGGCCGCTGCAGTCGGGGTGAGTTGTTTGCCGGATGTGTCGCTGCGCATCTGGGAACTGGGCGGCAGTATCGCGATTTATTTGAAGCTGGACGCCATGGGGCGGTTTTTCCTTTGCCTGGTGTCCGGCATTTGGACGCTGGTTGCGTTCTTCGCCTACGAATATATGCGCCATGAGGGAAAAGAGGAGCGCTTTTTCGGCTTCTATACCATGACGCTGGGGGTCCTGATGGGGATTGGGTTGGCAGGAAACCTGCTGACACTGTACCTGTTTTATGAGATGATGACCCTGATTACGGTTCCGCTGGTCATCCATAACGGCAGCCGGGAAGCGATAGCGGCTGGATTTAAGTATCTGGGGTATTCGACCTTTGGCGCGGGCCTTGCGCTGATTGGCTTTTTCTTCCTGGATCAATATTGCGTCTCCACCGAGTTTGCAGGAGGCGGCACGCTGGATTTGGGTTTGGCGGCGGGCAATGAAAACCTGCTGTTTACGGTTTGGCTGATTATGATGATCGGGTTTGGTTGTAAAGCAGGTATGCTCCCGCTGCAGGCATGGCTGCCGACGGCGCATCCGGTGGCGCCTGCCCCGGCGTCGGCGGTGCTGTCCGGCATCATCACAAAGGCCGGCGTTATGGCGATAATCCGCGTGACCTTCTATCTGTTCGGCGCAGATTTTCTGCGGGGCAGCTGGGCGCAGACCACACTGCTGTGTCTGGCGCTGGCAACGGTGTTCGCCGGATCCATGCTGGCGTACAAAGAAAAGGTGCTGAAAAAAAGACTGGCTTATTCTACCGTTAGCCAAGTTTCCTATGTGCTGTTCGGCTTGTTTTTGCTCAACGGCGTTGGCTTTACCGGCGCGCTGCTGCAGGTTGTATTCCACGCGGTAGTGAAAAACCTGCTGTTCCTGGCAGCCGGCGCGATTATCTACAAAACCGGGAAGACGGACGTGCGTGAGCTGACCGGAATCGGCAAGCAGATGCCGATTGTGATCTGGTGTTTCGCTTTTGGGTCTTTGTCGCTGATTGGTATTCCACCGACGGCGGGCTTTGTCAGCAAATGGTATCTGGCCCAAGGCGGGATCGCAGAATACGGCATGCTGGGGATTGTAGGCGCGGCGGTGCTGCTGGTCAGCGCGCTGCTGACGGCCGGCTATCTGCTGCCCATTGTGACGCGGGGCTTTTTCCCCGGCCGGGATTTCGATTATGCCCACCTGGAGAAACAAGAGCCGTCACGCTATATGACGGTGCCGCTGGTGATTTTGGCGGTGCTGGCAGTGGTGCTGGGGATTTTCCCCGGGGCGCTGATGCAGGGAATCGGCGGAATTTCCGCCGTACTATTTTAACGTTGGGAGGGGAAGCTTGTGCCTGTTTGGATGTTATGTTTGCCGGTCCTGTTCCCGATTTTGGCCGGTGCGGTCATGCTGGCCCGTCCCATTGAGGATCGACAAAAGCGCCAGCGGTATGTTGGCGGCGTGGTAATCGTCAACGCCGTGCTGGCATTGGCCGTTCTGATCTGGACGCCGGAAAGCGCGCTGACGTTGATCCGGTTTTCCGATACCATGCAAATTGCGCTGCAGATCGACGGCGTAGGCCGGGTGTTCGGCGTGCTGGTATCGCTGCTGTGGCCGCTGACGACCTTCTATTCCTTTGAGTACATGAAGCACGAAGGCCGGGAAAATAAGTTCTTTGGCTTTTTCGTCATGACCTTCGGCGTGATCGAAGGGGTCGCTTTTGCGGACAACTTTTTGACGCTGTACCTGTTTTATGAAATGCTGACCTTGGCAACGCTTCCGCTGGTCATGCATTCTATGGATGGAAAAGCACGGTACGCCGGGAAAAAATATCTGATTTACTCGCTGTCCGGCGCGGCGTTTGCATTTATCGCCATGATCTTTCTGCTCCATTATGGTTCGACGCTGGATTTCACCTTTGGCGGCGTGCTGGATCCATCCCTTGCAGGCGGACATGAAACGCTGCTGCAAACGGTATTTGTCCTTGGATTTTTCGGCTTTGGGGTCAAAGCGGCGATTTTCCCATTCCATGGCTGGCTGCCGGACGCTTCGGTGGCGCCGACGCCGGTTTCCGCACTCTTGCATGCGGTGGCGGTGGTTAAGGCCGGCGTTTTTGCCGTGATTCGTCTGACCTATTACGGCTTTGGCTGTGATTTTCTGCGGGGCAGCTGGGCGCAGCAGGTTGTGATGGCTGCGGCGGCGGTGACCATTGTCTATGGTTCCGCCATGGCGCTGCGCACGCCGCATTTCAAGCGCCGGCTGGCGTATTCCACGGTCAGCAACCTGTCCTATATCCTGTTCGGCGTCACTCTGATGACCCCGGCGGGTCTGGTAGGCGGGCTGTCGCATATGGTGTTCCATGCCGTCATCAAAATTACCCTGTTCTTCTGTGCAGGGGCCGTTTTGTACAAGACCGGCCGGGAATATGTGTACCAGCTGGAAGGCTTCGGCCGGGCCATGCCGGTTACCATGGCTGCCTTCACCATTTCCTCGCTGGGCTTGATGGGGATTCCGCCCCTGGCCGGGTTTGTCAGCAAATGGGGCATCGCCACCGCGGCGGTGCAGACTGGCAACCCCATGGCTTATGTCGGCGTTGCTGCGCTGATTGTTTCGGCTTTGCTGACGGCGCTGTATCTGATGGCGGTGATTTTGCGGGCCTATTTCCCCGGCAAATCTTTCGACCCGGCGTCGGTGAATGGGGTAGAGGACCCCAACGGTCTGATGACGGTTCCTTTGATTGTATTGAGTGTAGCGTCGGTCCTGCTGGGGCTGTGCGCATCCCCGTTGATTGCGGCGCTGTCCGATATTGCGGCCGGCTTGCTGTAAGCAGAAACCATTGAAGTTGGGAGTGAGAAGATGGGCAGCTTTCTATTGATCTTTCTAGTCCTGTTCCCTATGGCTGGCGCAATCGTCAGCTATATCACCGGGCGTAACCACAAATCCGCGCGGGATTGGGTGGTATTGGCTGTCACAGTGGTGGAACTGTTTGGCGCGCTGATGCTAGTGAATTTCCCTGGTGCGTCGCTGCAGTTGGAAGGCGTCTGCGGGTTAGGGATTTCCTTCCAGGCAGACGGATTCCGGATGGTGATGGCGCTGCTGACCGCGGCGGTGTGGATGATGACGACTTTGCCGTCGAAATCGTATTTTGCCCACGCGAGGAACCGGAACCGGTATTATTTCTTCTTGTTGCTTGCGCTGGGGTCTACCATGGGGATTTTCCTGTCCGCGGACCTGTATACCACCTTTATCTTTTTCGAGATGATGTCCTTTGCTTCCTACGTATGGGTGGTACAGGAAGAAACGCCGGAAGCGATCCGCGCTTCGAAAAGCTATTTGACCATCGGCGTGCTGGGCGGTCTGGTCACGCTGATGGGGATTTTCCTGTTGTATCATCTGGCGGGCACGCTGCAGATGGATGCATTGCGAGACGCCTGCTTGGCGGTTGCGGACCGCGGCATGCTGTATGCCGCTGGAGGATGCATCTTGTTCGGGTTTGCCGCCAAAGCCGGCATGTTCCCGTTGCATTTTTGGATGCCCAATTCCTATACCCAGGCGCCTGCGCCTGCTACGGCGCTGTTGTCGGCCGTGCTAAGCAAGGCCGGTATTTTCGGCGTGCTGGTGGTGTCCTGCGATGTCTTTTTTCGTGATGCGGATTGGGGAATGTTGATTTTGATCCTAGGCGTTGTCACCATGCTGTTGGGGGCCATCCTGGGGATTTTCTCCATCAACCTCAAGCGCACGTTGGCTTGTTCTTCCATGTCCCAGATCGGGTTTATCCTGGTAGGGGTTGGGATGCAGGGGCTGCTTGGCGCTCACAACCAGACCGCGGTTTACGGTACGGTGCTGCATATGATCAACCATTCGCTGATCAAGCTGATTTTGTTTGTCGTCGCCGGGGTGATCTTTACCAAAACTGGTTCGTTGGATCTCAACGAAATTCGTGGATGGGGCCGCGGCAAGCCGCTGTTGATGGTGGTATTCTTGATGGCAGCGGTCGGCGTCGGTGGGATTCCGCTGTGGAGCGGCTATATCAGCAAAACCTTGCTGCATGAAAGTATCGTGGAATACATCGAGATTCTGGAACAGCAAGGCGGCGCGGGTCTGATGCCGGCGGTGGAATGGCTGTTTCTGATCGCCGGCGGGATGACGCTGGCTTATATGACCAAACTGTTCGTGGCGGTTTTTGTGGAAAAGAACCCGTCTGGCAAAGAACCGGCGCGCGGCGTTTACATGGATAAGCCTACGGCGGTGATGCTGTCGGTGGCGGCTTTGACTTTGCTGGGATTCGGTCTGTTTGCCCATGGGACAATGGACAAAATCGCGGAAGTATCTCGGTCTTTCCTGGGTGGGGACGCGCTGGAGCATAGCGTGCAGTATTTCTCCTGGACCAATTTGCAGGGTGCGCTGATTTCGCTGGCGATTGGCGCGGTGCTGTATTTTGGTGTGGTTCGTCTGTTGTTGATGAAAAAGGATGCGGACGGCAACCGGGTTTATGTAGATCGTTGGCCCCGCTGGGCAGACCTGGAGAAAATGGTTTACCGGCCCTTGCTGCAGGGTCTGGCTTTTGTGGGAGCGTTTTGTGCCAGAGTGGTGGCGTCGATTGCCGATTGGGTGATTGGGTTGGTCCATCGCCTGGTGTACCAAAAAGCGCCGCAGACTGTGGAACCCAAAACCAACGAGGTATTCGGCGCTTATTCCAAACAGCCGGTGCATCGGGGTATTGTGGGCGAAACGCTGGCTTATGAGCTGCTGTTATATGGCGCTGGTGTGGTTGCAACTTTGCTGTATTTGTTACTGCAGTAATCCTTGGCATTCAAACCGGAACAATAAAATCAAAAGACGGGAAGGATTTTCCTTCCCGCCTTTTTTTGTTTTGTAAGGGAGGAGCCAGGCGTTTCAAAAAAACATGCGCAAACCCATTGCCTACTGGGACAGAATGCGGTATTCTGAAAGGGAAAAGAAAGGGGAGGGGAGATTGGAACAGCAGGTTTGCGCGTTCACGGGCCATCGCCCGGAGCGCTTTGTTTTCGGGTATCAGGAAGATCATCCGGACTGCGTTCGCCTAAAGGGGGCCATTGCCACCGCCATCGGCGAATTGGTCCATGCTGGAGTGACCACTTTTATTAGCGGAATGGCCCAGGGAGTGGACCTATGGGCGGCCAGGGAGGTGCTGCGCCGCCGCCGGCAGCAGCCGCAGCTGCGGTTGATTGCCGCATTACCTTGCGCAGACCAGGCTGCCCGATGGCCGGAACCGCTGCGCCAGGAATATGAAGAGATTTTGGTGTTCAGCGATGAAAGGGTTTGCCTGCATGGACGGTATACTCCTCACTGCATGATGGAACGCAACCGCTGGATGGTGGACCATGCCGGCGTTTTGCTGGCGGTATACGACGGGGTCTCCGGCGGCGGAACCGCCGCTACGGTCCGATATGCCCAGGGAAAACGCCGGGAAATCTGGCTGTTGGACCCGGTTTCTCTGCGGCTGGCAAGAATGTCGCCGCCCCAGGCATATGAGCAGATGTCTTTGGGATAAAAAAGAGGGTTCGTTTACGAACCCTCTTTTTTTTATCCTAGCGCTACGTCTAAAATCATCATGATGACAAACCCGCCCATGACGCCCAGCGTTCCGATGTTGGAATGTTCACCCAGATGCGCTTCTGGAATAAGTTCCTCCACCACCACATACATCATGGCCCCGGCGGCAAAGGACAACAACCACGGCATCAGCGGCTGGATGCCGCCCACCGCGAAGGCGGTCAGGATTCCGAAGACCGGCTCAACAATGCCGGACAGGCAACCATAGAGAAAAGCCCGGCTTGGCGGAAGTCCTTCTTGCCGCAGGGGAAGCGAAATCGCGGCCCCCTCCGGGAAATTTTGAATCCCCATGCCGATGGACAATGCCATGGCGGCGGCGAACATGGCAGGATCTTGCCGCTGTACGGCCAGCGCAAAGGAAAGCCCCAACGCCATCCCCTCCGGGATGTTATGTAAAGTCACCGCCAAGACAAGCAGGGTGGTGCGTTTCCAGGGCGCGGGCAGACCCTCCGGTTCCCGCGCATCCGGATGCAGGTGCGGCAGCAAAAAATCCAAACCCATCAAAAATCCCACGCCCAGTAAAAATCCTCCCGCTGCCGGGATCCAGCCGATCCCTCCGGCGGACTGGGCCTCTTCAATGGCGGGGATCAACAAGCTCCATACGGAAGCCGCCACCATCACTCCGGCGGCAAACCCCAGAAAAATCCGCTGCATGCCGCCTTGGACCCGCTCTTTGAACAAAAAGACGACGGCAGCGCCCAAAGCGGTCATGAAAAAGGGAAAACCGGTTCCGCCGGCAACCCATAACAGTGTTTGCATATGGCCTCCTTTTCCGGCAAAGATTATTCCTGCAAAAAGCCCTTGATGATTCGCTCTTCTGCTTCTTCTTCCGTCAGGCCCAGGGTGCGCAGTTTGATAATTTGCTCGCCTGCGATCTTCCCGATGGCGGCTTCGTGAATCAAGGAAGCATCCAGATGTCCGGCAAACAGTTCCGGCGCCGCATTGACCTTTCCGGACCCGACCAGGATCGCGTCGCACTCCGAATGGCCGGTGCAGCGGTTATTGCCAAGGATACGGGAATGGTATTCCTGGCGGGAATTGCCTTTGGCCACCGAGCGGGAAACCAAGTCCACGGAGGAATCCTCGCCGTCCAGGGAGACGGTAAAATCCGTGTGCGCCGTCTGATCCCCCTCCGTCAGGATGCTCTCGTGGATGATCAATTTGGCCCGGGCCGCCAGCTGCGCCGTGGTTTTGCGGTCGGTGCGGTCCACCCCGCCGATTTGAATCGTATCCATTTCCAGCACGGCGTCTTCCGCCAGATGGATATCGCTGACCGGGTCAATCCGCCGCAACCCCGCGCCGGTGCCTGTACCCACATGTTTTTCCTGGTACAGGACCCGGGCTCCTTTTTCCACGAAAAAGCGATGAATCCCATTGTGACGGGCTTCCTCTTCTCCGTCGGAATGCACGCCGCAGCCTGCGACGATCGTCACGTCGGCGCCTGCGCCCACATAAAAATCGTTATAGACTAGATCGTTTACGTCGCTGTGGGTTACGCAGGCGGGGATATAGACGGTTTCGTGCTGCGCTTCCGGATCGATGCGAATCACCAGGCCGGGGGCGCCTTCCTTGGGTTCGATGTGAATATGTTCGGATGATTGCCGCCCTGCACAGGCGCCGTCCTCCCGGATATTATACGCGCCGGTAAAGGAACCGGTCCAGTCCGAAACCAGGCCCAACAGCGTTTGGGTAATTTTATTCATACAAAGGCCCTCCTTCCAACGGGCATTGGCCGGCTTTTTCATTTTCCAGCAGGGTGGGCAGAATTTCTTCCCGCGGCCCTGCTGACCGGACTTCACCGTCGGCAATTACGATAATTTCGTCAGCGATCTGCAAAATCCGCTCCTGGTGGGAGATGATCAGCGCGGACCCTTGTTTGGTCCGTTTGATCCGCTGGAATACATCAATCAGCCCAGAAAAGCTCCACAAGTCGATCCCTGCTTCCGGCTCGTCGAAAATCAATAAAGCGGCGTCCTTGCGGGCAAGAACCGTGGCGATTTCAATGCGTTTGCTTTCCCCGCCGGAGAGGCTGCCATCTACCTGCCGGTCCGCATAGTCCTGGGCGCACAGGCCGACCTGCCCTAAAATCACGCAGAGTTCCTGCTCCGACAAGCTGCCGCCTGCCGCCAATTCCAGCAGGTCACGCACCGAAAGGCCTTTGAAACGGACCGGCTGCTGAAACGCATAGGCAATCCCTGCTTTTGCCCGCTGGGTAATGTCCAGCTCGGTAATTTCCTTGCCGTCCAGCAGGATCCGGCCGGCGTTGGGCTTTTCCAATCCGGCGATCAGTTTGGCCAGAGAGGTTTTCCCGCCGCCGTTGGGACCGGTGACGACCGCCAGTTTCCCGTTGGGAACCGTTAGGCTGATATCTTTTAAAATGGGCTCGCCGTCCGGCAATTCCCAGGCAAGATGCTCTAACACAAGCATGTGCAATTCTCCTTCTGTCTTTGTATTGGATTTTGGAGCCGTGACTCCAGTTCGACATTTTTCCTAGTCATATACTATGATATAGAGGGCAGTTTGTCAAGTGGGTTTTCCCGCCGGCAAAGAAGGGCAACGATTCATTGTCTTATCGCTAGTTTGTCGCATGGGTGTAAAAAAATGCACCGCGCCGGGCGCAATGGCCTGCGAAGGCCCCAAAAAGCGAAGGAAAACGCTTCGGCTTCCCCTTGGCAAACAGTTTGAGCAAGCAACCTTTTGCCCGACGCAAAAAAGGCAGACGCGTGTCAAACGCGGCTGCCTTTTTGGGAATGTTCGGAGCGGGAAAGGCCGCCTCGTCAGTGCAAAACTACTGCCTTGGGACCGGTTTGGAAACCGCGGGTTCCTGGATGGTTTCCAGCTCCGTTTCATCAATGAAGTGCAATTCCTTGCGATTGAGCAGATCGTACATGGACGGTACCACAAACAACGTCATCAGCGTGGCGTACAGCAGCCCGCCGATGCAGACAATGGCCACCGGCTGCATCAGCTGGGCCCCGGTCCCCATGCCAAACGCCATGGTGGACAACCCCAACACCGTGGTTAGCGTGGTCATTAAAATCGGCCGCAGGCGGGTGGAGCCGGCCTGGATCAGCGCGTCGCGTTTGGAAATCCCTTCCGCCCGCAGCTGGTTGACGTAATCGATCAGCACAATGCCGTTGTTCACGATGATACCGGCGAGCATAATGAAGCCAATCATGGAAATTACGCTGATTTCCATGCCGCAGAGCAAAAGACCCAGCAGCCCGCCGGTAAAGGCCAGGGGAATGGTGAATAAGACGATAAACGGCGATTTCAGCGATTGGAACTGCGCGACCATAATCAGATAAATGAATGCAATGGCCAAGAGCAGCATCTTGCACAGTTCCACAATGGATTCGACGATGGTCTCGTTTTCGCCGGAAAATTCCAGGGAAAACCCGGCGGGCAGCTCATAATCCGAAAGGGCCTCCTGCGCGTCGGCGGTGACCAGGCTGATGTTATAGCCTTCCTGCAGGGTGGCGGACACCGTCAAATAGCGCCTCTGGTCCTCCCGCTGGATGGTGCGCAGCGACTGGGCGGAGGAGAACGAGGCAATATCCCGCAGCAGGACCTGGGATTCTTCTCCCTGGGCGTTGGTCACCGAGAAGGCGTACTCTTCCAAATCTTCCCGGCTGATCTGCTGGGCGGATTCCTGGGTGACGACAATATCCACGTCGCTGTTTTCCAGGCGGAGGGTGGTGGAAGTGGTTTCGGTTTTCATGGCGTCGGCCACTTCCGCATAGACCTGGGCGACGGTCAAGCCATGGGCCATTGCTTTTTGTTTGTCCACCGTAATCCGCAGCTCTGGCGACGCGTCGGCGATCCCGTTGTCCACCGTGTCGATTCCTTCCACCTGCTGCAGAATCTGCGCTACCTGACGAGCCGTATCCTGCAGCTGGTCCAAATCGTCGCCGTAAAGACGGATGCTAACGCCGGAACCGCCCAGGGAAGACAGCATCGCCCCCAGGTCGGAGGAGCCGGATACGGTAATCTCTCCTGGCAAATCCGCACAGGCGTCTTCGATGCGCTGCACCAAGTCGGACATGGAAGGGGAGGCGCCTTTTTGCAATAGAATATACATGCTCACCCGGGTAACGTCCTGCGATCCTGCGCCCATGCCCAGCATACTGCTGGTCCCGCTGGAGAGCATGGCCCCCGCGGTTTCCACTTCTTCCATGGCGCAGACCCGCTCAATGATGGTGTCGGATACCTGGGCGGTTTCTTCCAGGGTAGCGTCTTCCGGCATTTGCAGTTCCAGGCTGATCTGCTCGCTGTCCACGCTGGGCATAAAGGAAAGTCCCTGCCGCAGCGACCACACCAGGCTGATCACCAAAAGCGCCAATGCCCCGGACAAGACAATCCATTTTTTCTCCAGCGCCCAGCCCAGGGCCTTTTCATAGCACGACTGCACAGCCGAAAACCACCGGTGATTCTGGGGCTTGTTTTTCCGCAGGGTCCGCTGCGCTATGGCGGGGACCACCGTCAGCGCCACAATTAAGCTGGCGAGCAGGGAATAGCCGATGGTCAGAGCCATATCGGTAAACAGCTGCCGGGTAATGCCCTCTACAAAGACGATGGGCAGGAATACGCAGACCGTCGTCAAGGTGGAAGAGGTGATTGCCCCGGCCACCTGTACTGCGCCGGATACAGCAGCTTGCACGGCGGTATACCCTTGATTGCGTAAACGGTAGATGTTTTCGATGACCACCACCGAATTGTCCACCAGCATGCCGACCCCCACCGCCAGGCCGGACAGCGAGATCATATTCAAGGTCACGCCGGAGAAATACATCAGCACAATGGCGAAAATCACGCTGACCGGAATAGAGATTGCGATAATCAAAGTGGGCTTGATGTCCTTTAAAAAGAGCAGCAGGATGACGATTGCCAACACGGCGCCGAACGCGAGATTTTCCAGCACAGAGTTGACAATCAGATGGATGTAGCTGCCCTGATCCATCAAAGAGGTAAAATGCAGCCCGTCATAGGTTTGACACAGCTGGTCAAACCGCTTTTGCAGGTTTTCCGTTACCTGGGCGGTGGCATAGTTGGACTGCTTTTGAAACGATAGGATCACGCCGTTGTTTTTCCCCATTTTCGCATAGGTTTCTGCAGCGGTATCTGAGACAAAAACCTCCGCCACATCCCGCAGATAAACCGGGTCCATCCCCTCAAGGCCGGGATCATACAGCATCAAGTCCTGCAGTTCTTCTACATCGGCGATTTTGTCCCCGACACGGACAAGGTATTCCACCCCATTTTCCGTAATATATCCAGCGGGCATGGAGAAATTTTGCGCGGTCAGGATCTGGGACACCATATCCATGGTCAGCGTATCGCCAACGTCGGTCTGTTCTGCCTGTTGCCGGGCGTCATCCAGCTCTTGCTGGGCGCTTTCCAAAGAGCTTTCGCCCACCAGGATGTCGACCAGGGCGCTGTAAATTTCCCACTCGGCGCCGGCTTTTTTCTCGTTCATCTGGTCGATGGCTTCTTCCAGGGTGATTTTCCCTTCGGACAGTTGGTCCTGGGTATCCTCCAGATAGGATGTAGCGTCCTCCATGCCGGAGATGGTCTGCTCCAAGGTTTGGGCAGTAGAGCGGACGGTTTGCCGGTCTAACCCCATTTCGTCTAAAGCTTCATCAATCTGCGCCAGGGCAGACTGTACCTGGTGGTATTCCACACTGGAAGTAATTTGCGCGATGGCAGCGTCTTTTTGCTCCTGAGTGAGATCCTCCCGGGCTTCAATGGCCGCGATCTGCGCGTCAAACGCCGTCTGCGCGGCTTCTAGCTGATCTAACGTAGCAATCAGCTCATCCATTTTCTTTTGCTGCTGCTTTAGCTTGGGCAGCTGTTCATCCGCCTGTTCCAGCGCGGCGTTGATTGCAAGGTCCGCCGTTTCCAACTGCGCTTTTCCAGCATAGACCTCGCTTTCCGCTTTTCCCATTTCTTCCCGCAGGGTTTCATGGCCGTTTTGCAGTTCCTCTTTGCCGCTTTGCAGCTGGGACTTGGCGTCTTCCAGTTCAGCATCGGCCTGGTCAAATTTCTCCGCAATGGCGGCCTGCATTTTTTCGTTGACCGCATCGATTTTTTCCTGCGACAAAAGCACGTTCATCTGCTTTTCCACCGTGCCTCTGGAAGAAATGCTGGCGACGCCGGATACGCCCTCCAGCTGATGGAGCAGCGTTTCATTTAAAAATGAGGTCAGCTCGATGGGGTCTGCGCCGTCCAAATCGACTGCGGCGATCATGACCGGCAGAATATTGGGATTGATTTTCATGATGTACGGATTTCCCACCGTTTCCGGCCAGGCGCCTTCGATCGCGGAAATTTTTTCCCGGATATCTGACGATACCGAATCCATATTGGCGTCATCGTCAAATTCCAGCATCAAAACCGAATAGCTTTCGGAAGAGGTGGAGGTGACGGAATGGATGCGATCCAGCGTTGCCATGGACTGCTCCAAGGGCTTTGTAACCGTTGATTCCACCTCTTCCGGAGAAGCGCCGGGGTAGGTGGTAACCAATACCGCCATAGGGAAATCTAGGTTCGGCAGCAGGTCCGGCGTCATGCTGGTAAAGGAAACGACGCCCAGAATTAAGACGAGAATCACCGCCACAAAAACGGTCAAAGGTTTTTTGACACTAAACCTTGCAAACATGTTTGATCCTCCTGTATTTGAAGAGACGCTTTGGATGGCGCTTAACGATTTTGCAAAGCCAGATCAATGGCGCGGGCAGCCTGCTTGCCGGCGCCCATGGCCAGGATCACCGTCGCCGCGCCGGTGACCGCGTCCCCGCCGGCCCAGACCATCTCCCGGGTGGTC
>CALWNU010000041.1 GCA_944382905.1 uncultured Clostridia bacterium
CGGCACTACGGCGCTGTGCCAGCCGCCCAGCAGGATCAGCAAAGCGCAGCCCGCCGCCAAATAAGCCCCGCAGCAGATCCGTACCATTTTGCGGTCCGCGTACCCGGAAAACAGGTGGGCAAGCCCGGACTGCTTAGCCGCCGGGAAGCTGACCACCGCCAACGCCGAACAGCAGCGGGAAAGGAAAAAACCAACGCAGCAAACGGCAATCCAGCGCCAGGATCCATACAATTGGCCCCACAGGGAGAAATTTGCCAGCAGATACCCGCCGCAGGCAATCACCCCGAACGCGCCTACATGGGGATCTTTGAGAATTTCCAGTTTTTTCTCCCGCTCCCGGCGGGAATACAAAGCGTCTGCCGTATCAATCAGTCCATCCAGATGGATGCCGCCGGATACGGCCAGCGGGATCAGCGTCATCCCTCCGGCAAACAGCATTTCCCCGATTTGGAAATAGCCGCACAGCCAGTTCCATGCCAGGCACAGCCCGCCGGTCAGCACCCCAATCCAGGGAAAAAAACAAAACACATACTGCATGGTGTCTTCCCGCCATTGCACCTGGGGCATCGGCACCGTGGAATACATGGAAAAGGCCGCGAAAAAGCCGTTAACCCATTTTTTCAAGCAAAGCCCTCCCTTTTTCATTCCGGCGGTGTACCACGGGAATCCCGCAGACCAATTCCACCACCACATCAGCCTGCTGCGCCAGCCAGCAGTTGACCTGCCCCAAATGCTGCAGATACCTGCCGGTAAGCGGGCCGTAATCGGTCCCCTCGCAAAACAGGTCGCCGGATACGATCACCACCTGCGGCACCGCTTTTTGCAGCGCCAACACCCCTTCTTGCAAGGCGTCAAACGCCGCCTGCTGCCCGGCGCCGTCAGGCGCGTACATTTCGTTGGCCAGCAAATTGGTCATGCATTCCAGCAAAACCGTATCGTAAGAAAGCCCCTGTGCCCGCCGCGCCAGGCCGGTATAGACTTCCACGGTGTCAAAGCCCTTTTCCCGCCGCGCCAGCCGGTGTTTTTGAATGCGCTGCTGCGCTTCCCCGCCATAAGGCTCCATAGTGGCAAGATAGCATTTCCTTCCTCCCAGCTGGACGGCCAGCCGCTCGGCATAGGCGGACTTCCCGCTGGCCGCGCCGCCGACTACGAGCGCGAGCATGCCGCTTCCTCCTTTTGATAATCCGTATACGGTTCCATTTGAATGTCGGCAAAGGAACTCATCTGCTCGTAGACCGCCAAACCCAGATCCAAAACCGGGAACAGCGCCACCGCGCCGGTCCCTTCGCCCAGGCACATCCCCGCATGCAAAATCGCCTTGCAGCCCAAAGCGTCCAGCACCATCTGCCCCGCCGGTTCCGCCGATACATGGGACGCGACCATATAATCCCGGCAGGCCGGGCAGATTCTGGCCGCGATCAACGCCGCCGCCGCGGAGATAAATCCATCGATCACCACCGGCACACCGGCGGATGCGCCGCCGATGAAAGTCCCTGCAAGCCCGCCCAGGTCCAAGCCGCCGACCTTGGCCAGCACGTCAATTGCGTCGTCAGGATCCGGCTGGTTGAGCTGGATCCCCCGGCGGATGGCTTCTATCTTCCGCGCCAGGCCCGCGCTGGGCAGTCCCGCGCCCACGCCGGTCACCTGCGCCGGGTCGCAGTGCAGCAGTACCGCCGCCACCGCCGCGCTGGTCGTGGTATTGCCAATGCCCATCTCTCCCGTGGCAATGGCGCGATACCCTTTGTCTGCCAGACTCCGGGCCAGCCGGATCCCAGTTTCCAGCGCGCGGACCGCCTCCTGGCGGCTCATGGCAGGGCCCTGGGTGAGATCCGCCGTGCCCATGCGGATTTTCTCCTGCAACAAACCGGGAATGTCCAGCGGACGGGATACCCCAATGTCCACCGGGATCAGATCTACCCCGGCCTTTTTTGCCATGACGCAGGCGCTGGTCTGCCCTTTGGTAAAATTCTCGCTGACCAGCGCGGTGACACTCTGGTCCGTCTGGGTCACTCCTTGGGCGACCACCCCGTTATCCGCGCAGAAAATCAGCAGTGCCCGCGGGGACAAGGATACCTGCGCGGTGCGCTGCATCCCGGCCACACGGATCAACGTATCTTCCAAAAGGCCCAGGCTGTGCAGCGGTTTGGCGATGCCGTCCCACCGGCGGGACGCCTGTTCCATGGCAGCCCCGTCCAATGGGCGGATGGTTTGGATTGCTTGTTGTAAATTCATCTTTCCCGCTCCTTTTGATACCCGGCGCATTGGGCCAGAAAACGGGCCGCCGCGTCTGGATTGCTCCAAAAATATAAATGTGGATACCCCGCGTACAGGCGGGGCCCGGTCTGGGCGCAGAGGAACTGGCCGTTCCGTTTCTCCGCGGTAAAACCGTCGCCGTTTTGGGTGGTATCGGAATAATGGAAGGAATGCCCGCGAAGGCTTCCGCCCGCGTCGGCAAGCATCTGGTCGCGCCGGGCAACCAGACGGACGTACCCGAACCGCACCAGGCTGCCGGTCATCCTCCCCTCGCCGGGCAGCGCCCCGGCCATGGGATAGCTATGCCCCACCCGGTCGGTCAGGGACTGCTGCAGGTATAAAAATCCGCCGCATTCGGCCACTGTGGGCATGCCGCCCTCCACTGCCTGCTGGACCGCCTGCCGCATGGATTGGTTGTTTGCCAGCGCCGCGCCATGCAATTCCGGATAGCCTCCGCCCAGATATAGCCCGTCCAGCCGCGGCGGAAGCGCCTTGTCCCGCAACGGGGAAAACGGCACCAGCTCGGCGCCCAGCCGCTGCAGCAGCTGCAAATTGTCCGCATAATAAAAGCAAAACGCCTCGTCCTGGGCGACCCCCACCCGCACCGGGCGAGGCAGCGGATCCGGCAGCGCCGGTTCTCGACAGGAAAGGGGCAGCGCCGAACGTGCCAGCGCGAGAATCCCGTCTAGGTCCAGCGTCTGCTGCGCTGCATCCGCCAAAAGCTGCATCTTTTCCTTAAGGTTTTGGATTTCTCCCGCCGTCACCAATCCCAGGTGCCTGCTTTCCACCGCCGCCTGCGGAATTTTGGGGAAATATCCCAATGGCCGTAATCCGGCTTTTTGGGCCATGCCCGCATACAGCGGATACATTTTGGCAGAAGCTCCGTTAAAGATTACGCCAGCCAACCGGTTTGGAGCGAACCGGGCAAACCCTTCCAACACCGCCCCGACGGAAAGGCTCATACCGCGGACCTGGACCACCAGAATTTCCGGTGTTTCGGTCGCCATGGCCAAATGGTTGGAAGAGGCCTGCTGCGTATCCCCGCCGATTCCGTCGTACATGCCCATGACCCCTTCGATTACGGAAAGTTCCGCTTCTGCCGCGGCCTGACAAAACAGGTACCGGACCGTTTCTTCGCCGCAGAAAAACAAATCCAAATTGCGCGAAGGGGTCCCGATGACTTTTTGATGGAACATGGGGTCGATGTAATCCGGCCCGCATTTAAAGCTGGATACCTTGATGTTCCGGTTTACCAGCGCCTGCAGCAGCGCGCAGGTCACCGTGGTCTTGCCGCATCCGCTGCCTGTCCCCACCAGCGCAACGCGGGGGAGATTGTTCTGCTTATCCATCCAGCCGCCCCCTCTCTTTGGCCGCCAAGCCTTGCAAATAGGCCTGGGCCTGTTCGCACGTCAGTCCCGTTTCTTCCGGCGCCCGGATCACCAACACCTGCGCCCCGGCCCGCCGGGCCGCCTCGATCTTTTCTTCATATCCTCCTACCCGGCCGGCATTTTTGGTTACCAGAAACCGGCAGTCGAATTCTTGTAAGGTCGCATAGGTAAAATCAGCGGAAAAGGGGCCCTGCATACACAAAAGGTTCCGGCCCTCGATCCCCGCCTGCCGGCACGCTTCGATGGACTGGGCCATTGGAAGCACCCGGGCAAATACGCGGGGAACCAGCCCGGCAAAGGCATCGATCTGGCGGCTTCCCGTGGTCAGCAGGATGTTCCCGCTGGTGGCGGCAAGATACGCCGCCGCCTCCTGGCAGCTGGAAAACTGCAATGTTCCCGCCGTATCGCCAAGCTGCCGCGTAACCCGCAGATAGACCGTGCCGGTTTTTTCGCACGCCGCGCGCAGGTTTGCCGTAACCTGCGTGGCGTAAGGATGGGTCGCATCCAGCACCAGGGAAACATCGCCCTTACGTAGCCGGGCTTCCACCGCCGCTTCCTCCAGCCGCCCAACCTGTATGGCCGCTTCCGGGCCTATTTTTAGCCCTTGCGCCCCATAAGGGGTAGCGACGAACAATGTGACCGGAATCCTTTGATCCCGGCAAAAAACAAAAAGCCGGCTTCCTTCGGTTGTTCCGCCAAACAGCAGCACCTGTTTGCCCATGGTTCTTCCCCCCGCTTACTCTTTTTCGGCCAGCCGGCGCCGGAATTCCTCGGTGCGAAACACCGTTTTCCCCGCTTCTTCCAGGCGGCGGATCAGCTGAAGGTTTTCCGCCACAAGAGGGCTGTCCGGCAGGTTTGCCGCTACAATCACATCGTACCTGGCCGCCAAAGAAAACGCCTGCTGCGCCTGTTCGGCCGAAACCGGCAGATAGGCCTGCTGGCCTACCATCGGCACCTGCATGGCCTGCCCGATCCGCCAAAGCAGATCGTTTTGGTGCAGTACGCCGGCGGCAAACCCTTTTTGCATCCGCACAAGCTGGCGGAACAACGACAAGGTCCCTTCATCCGCTCCCGCAAAAAACACGTCTTTGCCGCTGCCTGCGGGAAATTCCGCCAGCCCCAGCACCGGGTCGAACCCGCCGGAAGAGAATCCGTAAAGCTGCTCCATGGCGCCGCTTTGCACCACCTGCCCGGTTTCCCCGCAGGCGATGATCTGGTCTCCTTTGACCAGCACCAGCTGATCGCAGCATTTGATCGCTAGGTCCGGTTCATGCAGCGTGCAGATCACGGTTTTCCCTTCCTGCACGCACTGGGTCCGCAGGGTTTTGAGCACTTCCATCTTATAAAAAATATCCAAATGGCTGGTGGGCTCGTCCAGCAAAAGCACCGGCGTGCTCTGGCAAAGCCCCCGGGCGATCAGGATCTTCTGTTTTTGCCCGTCGCTCATTTTCGCAAAGATCTGGTCCCGCAGGCCCCACGCGTCGCAGGCTTCCAGGCTTTCCTGCACCCGGCGGCGATCTTCTTCCCCCAAGGTGCCGAAAAATCCGGTATGAGGATTGCGCCCCATGGCGACCACATCCCACCCGGTGCTGTTTTCCAGTTCCACCCGGTTGGTCAATACGGCGGACACCTCCCGCGCATAGCGCAGGCTGCTCATCCGGTGGATTTCCTCCCCGCCCAGGGTCATCCGCCCGCCAATAGGCTCGATGATCCGGGCGATGGTCTTTAACAGGGTGGTTTTGCCCGCCCCGTTCGACCCCAGAATACAGGTCATTTTCCCCTGTAAAAATGCCAGATCGATCTGGCGGATCAGCGGCTGCCCGCCATAGCCGATATCCAGTTTTTCCAGACGCAGCTGCCCCATGTATTTTACGCCTTTCTCTACTCGTGTTTGTTTTTCTTCATCAGCAAATACAGCACGATCGGCACCCCCACATACGCGGTCACAGTACCAATGGCCAGTTCGTTGGGCGCGATCACCGTCCGGGAAATCAGGTCACACCCCACGCCGAAAATCCCCCCGCACACCACGCAGGAAGGGATCAGCGCCCGGGAATCGTCTGTTTTGAGCAGCATGCGGCAGATATGCGGCACGCTCATGCCGATAAACGATACCAGCCCCGCAAAAGCGGTGACCACGGCAGTCAGCAGCCCCGACACCAGTATAATGCCAATCCGAAGTGCCTTGGTGTTGACCCCCATGGTCTTGGCATACGCTTCGCCCATGCGCAGCGCATTGAGGTTTTTGCCCATCAAAAACGCCACCACAAACAGCGCCGACGACACCGAAACCAGCACATAAATTTTCGGCCAGGTCATCAGGCCAAAGCTGCCCATGGTCCAGCGGGTAAAATCCGCGATGCTGTTGTCGTCGGAAAACGCCACCAACAGCCCCACCAGCGCGGAGCAGAAATAGCCCACCATCATCCCCACAATCAGCAGCGTGGTCACGCTGCGCACCCGGGCAGAAAACAGCAGCATCACCACCATCACCGCCAGCGCGCCGGCCAGCGCGCCCAAAAACAGGATCCACGGGTTGGTCACCGAAAAACCCGCCAGCACGCCGCCCAAAAGCATAATCCCCACTGCCAACCGCGCCCCGGAGGAAATCCCCAGGATATACGGGTCAGCAATGGGGTTTTGAAACAGAATTTGCAGCAAAAGGCCGGACAACGATAAGGCCGCCCCGCCGAACATGCTGGCGATCACCCGGGACAAGCGCATATTCCAAACGATGATGTATTCCGGTGAGGCCGGATCCGCTTGACCGAACAAAACCCGCAGCACCGTTTGCGGCGGCAGGTAGACCGAACCGATGCCAATGGCAAAAACGGTCAAAACGGCCAGTAGCAGCAGCGCAAGCGCTGCTGCTATCCGGCTTTTTTTCCCAATGTCTGTTTGTCTCATCTTTTAATCAACCCAAAACGCAATGATTTTGTCCTTGTCTTCCGCCGGGACGTCGGCAAACAAATCCGGGTACAGGCACGCCGCCATGGACCGGATGATCTCCGCCGCATCCGCCGTATCCTGGGCCCAGTCGTATCCCACTACATAGCAGTCCCCGTTGGCAAAAGCCGGGGTCGACGCGAAATCGATCTGACCCTCTTTATTGAAATAGGTCATATCCTTGGCATCTTTATAAGAGTTTAACGATACGCCGAAAACAATTTTATCCGCCTGGTCCATCAGCAGCAGAAAATCCTCGTTGGAAAGCTTGACCGAGTTGCCTTCGCTGCCTTCCGGGAACAGCAGTTCCCCGCCGGCTGCCGAAACAATGGAGTTGACATAGTCCTCTGTGGTGCGCACGTTAAAATGCGGCGCGCTGGAGCTGTGGGTATACCACAATACGCTGGGATGGGTTTCGGCGGACGCTACCAGTTCCAACACCTCGTCCACCTGCTTTTTGTTTTCTTCGATGAAATCCCTTGCCTGCTGATCTTTGCCGATAAAAGCGCCCGCCAGTTCAATCCACTGGGCGCGGCCCATATAATCTTCTTCCGCAAAGTCGCCGAAATAAACGCACAACAGTCCGCTTTCTTCCAGTTTCTGCGCTACTTCCACATCGCCGGACATCCCGCCGACAAAAACCACCTGGGGCGCCAGGGAGGTAATCAGTTCCTGATCCAGGCTGGAACTGGATCCCACATAGACGGTGGATCCGTTTTCCAGCGCCTGTTTCAGCGAGTCCACATAGCAGCTGTCCGCCTGGATGGAACAGCCTTTGACCACGTCTATCGCGTCCAGATTGGCAAAATGCCCTGCGTGAGAGCTTGCCAAGGTCACAACCGACGTCACTTCCCCTTCAATTTTCGCATCCCAGGTCGCGCCTACCGGTTCGGCAGCGCCTTCCGGCAAAAGCAGGATCCGCTGCGCCGCTGCGGCGGTGCTGGCCGTGGCTTCGATGTGGGTGTCGATGATTTTGGCGCCGCCTTCGTAATACTCAATGGAAAACCCGGTCGCATATGCCGGGACATAGGTTTCCACCAGTTCCCCGGGCTGGACCGCACCGCTTTGCGAAACCTCTTGCTCCAGCTGGGAAGATTCCGCCTGAGAAGAAACCGCCGTGTTCCCACAGGCGGTCAGCAGCAGCATGCAAACTGCCAGCAACATTGCCAGTACGCTTTGTTTTGCTCTTTTTCTGTCCATTTTTTTGCTCCTTTTCCCTTTGCGCAAAACAAAAAACGCTGCATGCGCACAGCATACAGCGGTTCGTTGTTTTTCTTGAAAAAGGCAGTCTGCATCCCTATTGTATTCCGCAGGGGAACCTGCCGTTTTTCGGTTCAAACATCCTCTGTTTCCGCGCAGAAATGTAATGATACGATAAAGGCAGGTATTCTGGCTTATGGATCAAGACAAGCCTTCCTCTTCCCAGCCGGTACGGCCAGTGAGATCCCGAAGGCCCATTCCCCACTTACAGCAGCGGGACTGCGCGGGATTTTCACCCGACTTCCCTCTTTCGTTTTGATGGAATTTCCAACAAAAACCTTTACTGGGTTTTAGTATATCCCTATTCCAAGCGCTTGTCAACCGATCCTGTCAGCTGAAAAAAAGCCGGATACAGCAAAATTTCCCGTCCCTGGGTTTGCAAAAGCCGCTCTTCTTTCATGTTTCGCAATTCCCGCATCATGGCGCTGCGGTCCGTGCAGATATAGTCGGCCAAAAAGCTGTAGGAAAACGGAAGTTGAAACCGTTTCGACCGGTTTTTTAGGGACAACAGCAAAAAATAGGCCGACAGCTTCTCCCGGATGCTCCGCCGGCTGAGCACCTCCACCCGTTCGCTGAGGGCCATCGCCTTATGCCGCATGAGCCCAAAAAAATTCTCCACCAGGCGGCTATGATGCGCGCACGCGCGCTCGCAGCGCTTGGTAATCTGGTCGTAACGCAGCATCGCCACCTCGCAGTCGTCCTCGCAGCGGACCCACATGCTGTCCATGCCCACGCAGGGAAACGCCAGCAGCTCCCCAAACACGCTGTTCGGCCCCAGATGTTCCAGCACCGTCCGGTTTCCATCCCGATCCACCCGGACCAGACTGGCGGCGCCCTGCTGCAAAATGCCTACCAGGCTGTTCCCGCTGCCATATTCCAAGATGGTCTGCCCCGCCCGGAAACTGCGCAGCGTCACGCCAAAGCAATCCATCATCGCCCGGCAATCCTGTTCCTGGATCCCTTCAAAAAGGGTCACTTGAGAAAAATTCATAAAATCACCTATAAATTGTTGCAATCGCAACAAGTATACTTGCATCACTATGGTATAATAAAAAACAAGAAAAGTAAAGGATCAAAGGAGGCTTTTGTATGATTCCTGTGCATGTGACCGGCGGTACGCTTTCTGAAAAGGAAACGCAGGCATATATCGACCGGGCCAAAGAAAAATATCCGGACAAGCTGCTTTCCGGCATCGACATCGCGGTAGACGGCGATTATGTCGACCTGCACTATCATTTCCAGCCAGTACCCTTTGAACGGATCCGCCGAATTACCGGATACCTGGTGGGCACCATGGATCGTTGGAACAACGCAAAAAAAGCAGAAGAAGCGGATCGGGTCAAGCATACGATCTCTTCCAATATGGAACACTTATCTTAAAATCTGAAAAAAGGAAAAGGAGAAAACAACATGAAAAAATTTGTTTGCAGTGTATGCGGCTACATTTATGACGAAGCGCAGGGCGCGCCGGATAACGGGGTAGCTCCCGGCACCAAATGGGAAGACGTCCCGGAGGATTTTGTCTGCCCGGTATGCGGCGTTGGCAAAGACATGTTTGAAGAAGAAGCATAATCCATCCGTCATCTGACCCCAAGGCCCTTCCGGCCTGGATGCCGCGGGCGATCCCGCGCTGCAAGAAGCAGCCGCGGAAGGCCGGCGGCATTTTGCGCGGGAGGCACAGGACCGGCCCGTTGGCCGCAATCATAAAAAAGGAGGAAATTCCATTGTCTGCCAGCAACGTGACCAAAGACATCTTTGCGGTGGGGATCCTCAATCCCGCCATGCGCATCTTTGATGTAGTGATGAAGACCGAATACGGCACCAGCTACAATTCCTATGTGGTAAAGGGCGCGGAAAAAACCGCTCTCGTCGAAACCTGCCATCTGACCTTTTTCGACCAGTATCTGGAGAACATCCGGCAGGTCACCGACCCGGCTGCCATCGACTACATCATCCTGAACCATTGCGAACCGGACCATTCCGGCGTGCTGGGGCGACTGACCGAGCTGTGCCCGAAGGCCAAAATCCTGGTCAGCCAGGCAGGATCCCTGTATTTAAAGAATATTACCAACAACCCGTCTTTGCCGATTTCTGTCGCCAAAGACGGCGAACAGGTCGACCTGGGCGGCAAAACCCTACGGTTTATCTCCGCGCCGTTTTTGCATTGGCCGGATTCCATGTTCACCTGGTGCCCGGAGGAGAAGGTCCTGTTCTCCTGCGACGTGCTCGGTTCCCACTACTGCGAGCCGTATACCTTTGACACCAACATGGCCTATCCTGCAAAATATGAAGAAGCGTTCAAAGGCTACTACGACGCCATCTTTGGCCCGTTCCCGTCTTATGTGCAAAGCGGCCTAGCCAAAATCCGGCAGCTGGACGTGCAGACCGTCTGCACCAGCCACGGCCCAGTGTTGACCCGTGGATGCCGTTTGGAATGGGCGATGGAACAGTACGACCAATGGAGCAAGCCCCACAAAAACGAGCGGCCGCTGATTCCGATTTTTTACTGCTCGGCTTATGGCAACACCAGAAAGCTTGCCCAGATGATCCAGGCCGGCATTCTGGAGCAAATCCCGGATGCGGACTGCCAGGCATACGACATCAACGATTATGACATGGGCATGCTGCAGGGTCTGCTCAACCGGTCGGATGCGTTTGCCGTCGGCTCCCCCACCATCAATGCAGATGCGGTAGCGCCGGTGTGGAACCTGTTAAGCCATGTGGACGCTATCAACAACCGCAAACGCCCCGTTCTGGTATTCGGCTCCTATGGATGGAGCGGGGAGGCGGTCCCCAACCTGGTCGCCCGGCTGAAGGGATTAAAATCCGCGGTATTTGAAGAAGAATTCCGCACGATTTTCGTCCCCGCAGAAGAAGAACTGCAAAAAGCCAAAGAATGCGGCAAACGGTTCGCCGCTTCCTTGGCAAAATAAACCGGTGCAATCCCCTTCCGGCCGGCAGCTTCCCAGCAGCCTGGCCTACGAATCTGATAAAAAACGGCATAGCGGTCTGCTATGCCGTTTTTTTATTTTGCCGCGATGGTCCACCGGAAAGCATCTTTCCCCATCCCGCGCCGGGCGCCGGCTATTTTTCCTCTAGGTAGGCGCACTGGATTTCCTTTGTCTCCGACCCGGCGGCAAACCGCAGGAATACCTGCCCTTGTTGCGGGAAGGAGATCTGTTCGGCATACTGATAGAAGTTTTTGTACAGGCAGACCACGTCTTCTCCCGTATCCACCCGGCGGAGAAAGGCGCCGTCGTGGTCAAACACTTCCAGCTTGAGCCGGCAGGTCTGGCTATCCGAATCCCGCTGGGCCCAATCCGTATAGGCGACTACATAATATCCTGCCGCCTCATCGTACCCGATCCCCAGGATGGGATATTCGCAGCCGTCGCTCAGCGTCTGCCCAAAATCAAACTGCGGGCCGTAATCCGCCAATGCCTCCCCGGTGTTCCGGTCAAACGCCTGGATCCGGGTGCGGTCGTAGAGCAAAATGGCATCGTCCGTCTTGTTCTGCACGCTCAGATCATTGACCGGCAAACTGGTGAGAAAACGGCTTTCCCCCGTTTGCCCATTGTGCCAGATGTAGTACATCGGGCTTAGCATGGCTTCTGGATCGGTGAGCACATAAATTGATTTCGTCCCATCCGCGGAAGTTCCTTTGCAATTGTATGCCTGTGCGGCCAGCTGCTCCCCGGTCAGCTCCAGCCAGCGGTCGATCATCTGGCATTGCCGCGCAAATTCTTCCTGCAGGCCTTGGTCCTGCAAAAACAGCTTCAGCGGCCAAAGCCTTTCGATCTGCTCCAGCTGCGCCTGGGAATATCCCATCTCCAGCGCCTGCTGGCGCAGCGCATCGTCCGGATCCGATTCGTTTGGTTCCGCCGCAGAACTGCCCTGCTGCAGGGCCTGCTTTTGTTCTTGGAACGGGGCCAAAAATTCTTCCATCTGCTCCGCCACCGATGCCGGGGCAAAGTAAATCGTCTTTTCTTCCTGCTCCCAGACCATAACCAGCGATTGCTCTTCCCACGGCCCGACAAAAATCAAATGGCTTCCATCCTGGTTAAGGGCAACCCCGCCCCGTCCTACATCCACTGCCGGAAGGTTCTCCGCCAGACTCCATTGCTCCGGGCGCAGCAGCGCATACAATTCTTCCCGCTGGGCTTCGCTCAATGCAAATTGATATCCCAGATCCCCCAGTCCGTCTTTATCAAAAGCCACCAGAGAAAGATCCTGCGGGCATGCCGACATGGCGGCGCTTTGGATCTGGCTTTCCTGCTGCGCGATACCGCTTTCCCCGCTGGACTCCATTCCCTCGCTGGACTTGCTTTCTTGCTGCGCAGAGCAAGCCGCCAGGCAAAGCGCAGCCGCGGCAACCCCCAAAAGCAGAAGCATCCGTTTCATCGTTCTTCCTCCTTTTACACATTTCAAACCGGACAAAACATTTGACAAAACTATTTCACAGGGAGTATACTACGTTTGTAGGAGAATGTCAAATTCTTTATTCTCAGGATGAAATGCTTCGGGATGGAACCAACGGCAGTTACACAAACCAAACCGCCAGGAAAGTTTTTGAACGCTCTGCCATCGGCGTCACTTCCTTTTTAGAAGGTTGACAAGGTTTCAGAAACAAAAGGAGGAATTTATATGCATAAGTTTCTTGTTGCTATGGTGCTGATTTGCTGTCTTTTCAGCGGGTGCAGCCAAAACAGAACAGAAAGTTCGCCCTCTCAAGAACTGGGAAAGGAAGAAATCTCTTCTTCCCTGTCTGACGGCGCAACTCAAGCGGAATCTTCCCCGTCCGACACCTCGTCTGACGCGGAAATCACACAACTATTTTGTGATGCAATGACCCAAATCAACCATTTGGCCACAGAAGATCCCAGCGATAATCTGAAACAGATTTTTGATGACGTCAAAATCCTTGATGGCGTAGTGACAATAGAGCAAGTCCCATATATGGAAACATCGTTGCCGTATGAGGAACTGGCCGGCTATTACGGGGAAATTTTTACGGATGACGCGCTGGACTGGGTTTTATCCGCAAAATACGCCAATGTAGACGGCATGGTATACTGCAGTGCGACAGGCGGACAAAGCGGCGGCGGATTTACCTTTGTTTCGGTGGAAAATCTCCAGGAGAATACTTATCAAGGCACATACCTGACAAGTTCTTCGGATGAAGAACAGCACACGACTTTCTCCGTCAAAAAAACCGATGCCGGATATCGGATATCCAGCATCGATTATCGTCCCGCTTCTTTACACTGAAACAGATCGTCCATCAAACCATTCAAAGGCAACCGGGCGCCGGGAAAACGGACAAACTGGGCGCGCAGCGGTCCGCTGTCGGCAGTCCGTACCGGCAAAAGGGCGCAAAAAATCCCCGCAAACAAGCCGTTCGCGGGGATTTTTTGGAGCTGGAAACGTGACTTGAACACGCGACCTGCTGATTACGAATCAGCTGCTCTACCGACTGAGCTATTCCAGCATAGGCAACATGGGATTCCCTGCGCATAAAGCTTGCGATTCCGTCAAAAATTCTCTTCAGCTTGAAAAAGTTTCTTTTTCCTGATATAAAACAT
>CALWNU010000042.1 GCA_944382905.1 uncultured Clostridia bacterium
TTTGATAGGGAGGCTTTCTCATGCCCTGCTGTGAAAACAAAAACAAAACCTGGATCATCGTCCTGGCGTTCATCCTGCTGTACGTTCTGTACTGCGATTTTGACCTGTGCAGCATTTTTGGCGGCAACAACTATAGCAACTGCAACTGCAATCGCAATGTGCCTCCGTACTGCTGCGACTAATTTGAAATAAGAAGAAGCCCGCGTCAGCGGGCTTCTTCTTTTGGTGGATTATTGACAAAATTGAGTTTCTTCGATCATTTGCCTGCAAAGTTTTTCGTACGCGTGAAATAGATTTTCTCCCAACTGGATCATCTGTTGATCATCTTTTTTACCGCACAGGCGGGCAAAGGCCTCTCCGATTTGCTCAAACTGTCCTTTTCCATTGCCGCAAAGCAGATAAAAAGACAGGGTCTTGGAATCGTTGATCTGTTCATGTAAAAGAGGGTCTGTTTGCCTGATCTGGGAGGAAATTTCCTGAAAAGCGGTTTCTGCCAAAATCGACGGCAACCCGGCGTTTAATACCGCATTGGTCACAAAGGAAAAAAGCACTTTTCTTTGCAGCCGGATTTCTGGCTGGTCGCTTATTTCGCACAGGGTCAAAACCGGACCGTTCTCTGCAAAGAGCAAAGCCGCTATTTTGTCCCCCAATGCATACGCCTTTTGGATGTTCCCGTTTTTCTTTTGGGTTACAAATTCCATTGCCGCCAGTTCCCCTTCATCTTTGGGGGGAGTCCGCATTCCAGAAGGAGGCACGATTTTCATATCGCTGTCGTCTCCCGCCACCGCCAGCATCATCTTTTGCTGCAATCCCCTGCGTTCCCGCTGGAGTTTGATGCTGATTGCAGTGATCAAAATAAATAGAAGAACCAGTACAAACAATTTTCTCACCTCTTTTTTCGTTATGGCGTCTTTATTTGCATTCTTGCGCTTGTTTTAACGCTTCTTCCAATGCAAAAGACAGCTGATCCGGACAGGAAGTCCTTCCCGTTCCGCAGCGGACGCCGCGCAGCCGCCGGATAATTTCTTTTGCGTTGCGTCCCTTCACCAGCTGGGAAATTCCCCGGCTGTTCCCGCTGCATCCGCCAATAAATTCGACATTTTGGATGGTTTCTCCGTCTAATTCCAGCGTAATAAGCCTGGAACAGACGCCTTTTGTTTTGTATTGATAAGCTGTTTTCTTTCCCATTTATTCTTTCGACCTCGCCAAACCGTGTTCTACTGCGTTTTTCGCCACGGCGTCCGCCACCGCATCAGCGACCTTGGGATTGAACGGATCCGGCAAAATATAGTCGGTGGTCAATTCCGATTCGCTGACAATCCCGGCAATGGCATAGGCTGCCGCGACCTTCATCGACTCGCTGATATCCCGAGCCCGCACACGCAAAACGCCTTTGAAAATGCCGGGGAATGCCATGACGTTATTGATCTGATTGGGGAAATCCGACCGGCCGGTGCCGATGACATAAGCGCCGCCTTGTTTGGCTTCTTCCGGCATGATTTCTGGAACGGGGTTCGCCATAGGGAAAACAATCGATTTGTCGGCCATCGACGCAATCATTTCCCGGGTAACGATATTGGGGGCAGACACGCCAATAAACACATCCGCGCCTTGGAGCATTTGTGCCAGGGTGCCTTGACGGTTTTCCTTGTTGGTCAGTTCCGCCATTTCCTTTTGCGCCGGATTGGTCCACTCGGCGCCGCGGTAAATAGCTCCCTGCCGATCGCACAGGATAATATCGCCGAAATTCATTTGCAGCAAGAGCTTGGTAATTGCGATTCCCGCCGCGCCGGCACCGTTGACAACAATATGGGCGGATCCCATTTTGCGTCCGGTGAGTTTCATCGCATTTAACAGCGCTGCAGCGACAATAATTGCCGTCCCATGCTGATCGTCGTGGAAAACAGGGATATCGCAGCATTCTTTGAGCCGTCTTTCGATTTCAAAACAACGCGGCGCGGCAATATCCTCCAGATTGATACCGCCAAAGCTTTTGGAAATCAATGAAACCGTGCGGACGATTTCGTCTACGTCTTTGGAATCAATGCAGATGGGGAATGCATCCACCCCGCCAAACTCTTTGAACAGCGCGCATTTTCCTTCCATCACGGGCATGGCTGCCGCAGGACCGATGTCTCCAAGACCCAAAACCGCAGTCCCGTCGGTAATGACCGCCACTAAATTGGCGCGGCGGGTCAGCGAAAAGGATTTGTCTTCATCCTTCTGGATTTCCAAACAAGGCTGTGCAACGCCGGGCGTATAAGCCAAAGACAAATCTTCTTTATTTTGAATCGGAACGCGAGAGACAATTTCAATTTTCCCTTGCCATTCTTCGTGTTTTTGTAAAGAACGCTCCATGATATTCATTGCTATGCCACCTATCCGTTTATATTTTTCTGCAGTCCCATCGGAAAAGAGACCCGATTCACATCTAATTATACACCTACTACATCAAAGGAAGCAAGGCCCGATTCTAAAACATCTGCAAGTTTGCCTTTTTAAACAAAAAGATCCCCGCGGTTTTGCCGTAGGGATTTTTTGATTTAATCTTTTTGCAGCATGGTTTCGATAATTTGTTTGAGTACGGCAGGATTCCCTTGCCCCTTTGACTGGCGCATACACTGCCCCACCAAAAAGCCGACGACATTGGTTTTTCCGCCTTTGTAATCCGCCACCGATTTGGGATTGGCGGCAATTACGGATTTTACGATTTCTTCCAATGCACCGGTATCGGAAATCTGCGCCAACCCTTTCTCCTTGACCGATTCTTCCGCTGTTTTTTCTGAAAACGCAATGTCTTCCAACACCATTTTCCCCGCTGTCACGGAGATGGTGCCTTTTTCAATCATGGCGATCATATCCGTCAGTTTCTCCGGCGTCAAACAAGTATCCGACAGCATGATGTTTTTCTCGTTCAGCAGCTTGGAAACATCGCCCAACAGCCAGTTGGAAATATTTTTCGCCTTGCAAATCCCTTTTTCCACGCAGGCTTCGAAGAAAGCGGCTTTTTCCGGATTTTCCGTCAAAAGATTCGCATCGAAATACGGAAGCCCATTGCTTTGCATATACCGTTTTAGCTTTTTATTGGGCAGCTCCGGCAGCTCTTCTTTCCATTTCTGGATGTCCCCTTCGTCGATGACGATAGTCAGCAGGTCCGGTTCCGGGAAATAGCGGTAATCCTGGGAATCTTCTTTGCTGCGCAGTAAAAAGTTCTGCCCTTTCGCATCGTCCCAGCGTCGAGTCTCCTGGCCGATGGTCCCGCCGGCTTCCAAAATCTCAATTTGCCGCTTGGCCTCGTATTCAATGGCCCGCACCGCACCGCTAAACGTATTGACATTTTTCATTTCGCAGCGTGTGCCCAGCGGATCCCCCGGCCGGCGGACTGATACATTGATGTCGCAACGGATAGATCCTTCCTGCATTTTGCAGTCGGAAATATCGATATATTGCAAAATGGACTTGATCGTCTCCAAATAGGCTTTGGCTTCTGCAGAACTATGCATATCCGGTTCGGAGACAATCTCAATCAGCGGCACGCCGCAGCGGTTAAAGTCCACCAAGCTGCCTGAAAAACTTTCGTCGTGCAGCAGTTTTCCGGCGTCCTCCTCGATGTGGATTCTGGTAACGCCAATCCGCTTGGTCGCGCCGGATTCATCGACGATGACATCCAAATAGCCGTTTTCGCACAAGGGGATGTCATACTGGGAAATCTGGTACGCTTTCGGCAGGTCGGGATAAAAATAGTTTTTCCGGTCCTGTTTGCTGACCGGGTTGATTTTACAGTTCAGGGCATGTCCCATTTTCACCGCGTATTCCACGACTTTTTCATTCAAAGTAGGAAGCGTGCCCGGCATCCCGGTGCAAATAGGGCAACAATGGGAGTTGACTTCGGCGCCAAATACGTTTTGGCAGCTGCAGTAAATTTTGGTTGCAGTATTTAATTCTGCATGGACTTCCAATCCGATGGTCATTTCATAATTCATTTTGTTTGCCCTCCTTCCCCTTTCATGGACGGCGCGATTCCAAACCCGCCGCAAATCGTTTCATAGCATCCTGCCACGTCAAACAGCATCTGCTCGGAGAATTTTGGCCCAATCATCTGCATTCCAATCGGCAGACCATTTTCCGATATGCCGCAAGGAACGGAAATGGCGGGAAGGCCGGCGATATTGACCGTTACCGTACAAACATCAGCCGCATACATTTTCAACGGGTCGTCGGTGCGCTCTCCGACGCGGAACGCAGGCGAAGGAGACGTGGGCGTCAGGATCACGTCGCATTGCTGGAAAGCATCTGCATATTCCTGCGCAATACGCTGCTGCATCTGTTTTGCTCGTTTGTAATAGGCATCGTAGAATCCGGAGCTGAGCACAAAAGTCCCCAACATGATCCGCCGTTTTACTTCATCGCCGAACCCTTCGCTTCTCGTCTTTTCATACATATCGATCAAATTGGTGTAATCTTTCGCCCGGTAGCCGTATTTCACCCCGTCAAAACGCGCTAGGTTGGAAGAAGCTTCCGCCGAGGAAATGATGTAATATGCCGACAAGGCGTAATCTGTGCTGGGAAGCGTGATGTTCACAGCCTGCGCGCCCTCTTCTGCCAGGCGCTGAATCCCCGCCATCACGGCAGCTTTGACCTGCGGTTCTACCCCTTCGCCAAAATACTCTTGCGGAATCCCAATCCGGAGCCCTTTGACCGAACGGTTCATTCCCTGGCAAAAATCCCCGTATTCCCGCTGAGCGCTGGTCGCGTCCATGGGATCTTTTCCGCAGATCACCGAATACAAAGAGGCCACATCCGCCACCGAACGGCCCAGCGGCCCGATTTGATCCAGCGAGGAGGCAAAAGCGACCAAGCCATAGCGGGAAACAGAACCATAGGTGGGTTTGAGGCCGACCACGCCGCAATAAGAAGCGGGAAGTCGAATCGACCCGCCGGTGTCCGAACCAAGGGCCAGCACCGCTTCCCCGGCACTCACGCAGGAGGCGCTGCCACCCGAAGATCCCCCGGGGACATAGTCCGGGTTCCAGGGGTTCTTGGCAGGCTTAAAATAAGAAGTTTCACAAGAAGAGCCCATGGCAAATTCATCCATGTTGCATTTTCCTACGATCACGGCGCCGGCCTGCTCCAATTTGTCAACGACCGTCGCATTATACGGCGGCTGGAAATTGGAGAGCATTTTGGACCCGCAGCTGGTCAAAACATCTTTGGTGCAGATGTTATCTTTGACGCCGATCGGGATCCCGGCAAGCGGGGACAAATCTTCCCCTGCCGCGATTTTCCGGTCCACCTCTTTGGCCTGTTCCAGCGCCTGCTCTTCGCACACGGTAACAAAGGAACCGATGGTACCTTCCACCTTTGCAATTTGGCCGAATACGGAATGGGCGATTTCCACTGCGCTGCATTCTTTCTTTTGCAGTTTTTCCGAAAGGGATGCAGCCGTCATTTCAAATAATTCCATTTTCTACACCCTTTCTATTCAACGACTTTGGGGACGACAATGCACCCTGCCTGGACCTGCGGCGCATTTTTTAACAATTGGTCCCGTTTCAAGGACGGCTTGACCTGGTCTGGGCGCAGCCGCATGGGATTCGACGGATCCACCGCGGTATATGCGTCGTCCATCGGCGGCAATTTTTCGCACATGGCCACAATTGTTTCCATTTCATGTTGAAACTTTTCCATCTTTTCGTCTTCAATCGAAAGGCGTGCCAATTTTGCAATATGCCGAATGTCAATTTGCATGGCGTGATACCTCCTTTATGAAATTCAATAGATCATGATCGCCAAGATCGGATGCTATTTTTGCGTAGAAGTTTGCGGGAATGTTCCGTCCAATAGAGCCAACAGTTCCTGTTCATCCAAAATCGGAATGCCCAGCGCCTGCGCTTTGGTAAGCTTTGAGCCGGCGTCTTCTCCGGCGACTACATAACTTGTCTGCTTGGAAACCGAAGAAGAAACCTTCCCCCCCTGCTGTTCGATCCGTGCCCCCGCCTCAGAGCGGGTCATATGCGGCAGCGTGCCCGTCAAAACAAAACGAAGCCCGAACAGTCGGTCGCCTTGGGAGGCGATGGTCGACCGGGTATTGACCCCCGCTTTTTGCAGCCGGTCAATCAGGTGGCGTGTCGCGTCCAGGGAAAAGTACTCCACCACCGCCTTGGCCATAATCCCGCCAAACCCGTCGATGGCGGAAATTTCCTCTTCCGCCGCGGAGAACAGGGTTTCAATGTCTCCGAAATGGGCGGACAGCAGCTTGGCGGCTTTTTGCCCAATTCCGCGGATCCCCAACGCAAACAACAGCCTGGAAAGATCGTTTTGCTTGGAACGTTCGATTGCGGCCAATAAATTAGAGCCGCTTTTTTCCGCCAAACGGTCTAAGGAAGAAATTTCTTCTAAAGTAATATCATACAAATCCGCCGGCGATTTGACAAGACCTGCCGATACAAAATTTTCGACAATAGAAGGCCCCAGCCCTTCAATGTCCATAGCGTCCCGAGATGCGAAATGGACGAGGTTGCGCAAAAGCTGGGCGGGACAGTCGCTGTTTTGACATCGTTTCGCCGCTTGTCCGCCTTCGAAAAAGACAGGAGAGCCGCATGCCGGGCAAATGTCCGGGATCCGATAAGCCGGCTTCCCCTGCTGATGCTGGACCACGCCGACCACCTCGGGGATAATATCTCCCGCTTTCCGCACCAAAATGGTGTCGCCGACAGCAATCTGTTTTTCATCGATAAACGCCTGGTTGTGCAGCACGGCCCGGCTTACCGTCGTACCGGCTAAACTCACTGGCTCGAATAATGCCGTCGGCGTCAATACACCGGTTCTACCAACCTGAATTTGGATTTCTCGCAGGACAGTGGCTTTTTCTTCCGGCGGATATTTGTAGGCGATCGCCCATTTGGGGTATTTGGCCGTATTTCCCAGTTGTTCCCGCTGCGCAAAGCTATCTACCTTTACAACTGCCCCGTCGATGCCGAAAGAGTACTGTTCTCGGTTGTCTCCGATCCGGCGGATTTCCTCCATCACCGCTTCGATGCTGGAAAATCGCGCATAAGACGGAGAGACCGAAAACCCAAGCTCGCGCAGGAAATCCAAAGATTCTTGATGTCCGCTCAAGGATTTCCCCTCAATTTGCTGGATGTTGAATACAAAGATGTCCAAACTTCGTTTGGCCGCGATGGCAGGGTCTTTTTGCCGCAACGAACCGGCTGCGGCATTGCGCGGGTTTTTAAAGGGTTTTTCCTCCCGGATTTCCTGTTCGGCAACCAATTTCTGAAAATTTTCTTCTGACATATATACCTCGCCGCGCACCTCTAAAAAAGGCAGCGGCAGCGGCAGCTTTTTGGGGATGCTGCGGATGGTCTGCAAATTCAGAGTAATGTCCTCCCCCACAAAGCCGTCTCCGCGGGTGGAACCGCGGACAAAAACGCCGTTTTGATATTCCAGCGACACCGACAGACCGTCGATTTTGGGTTCTACAACATACAAAGGCGACTGCACGGTTTCTTTGACCCGCTCATGAAAGGCGAATACCTCTTCCGGCGAAAAGACGTCCTGCAGGCTGCCCATCTGCACCTTATGCTCCACTGGCTGAAAGGAATTTTTTACCTTTCCGACAACTCGTTTGGTCGGGGAATCCGCATGGGCAAATTGCGGGAAGGCTTCTTCCAGGTCTATCAGCTCATGCAGTAAGCGGTCGTATTCATAATCTTCAATTTCAGGAGCATCCATATCATAGTATCGCTTGCTATGGTATAAGACCAATTCGGTCAGTTGGTCAATTTTTCGTTTTGCCTGTTCTTCTTCCATGAAAAACCTCCGTTTTGTTGCCATACTTCTTTGGAACTTATTTATTATAGCACATTTTTTCCCTGTTCCATAGCTTTGTTCCAAAGCTTTCCACCAAATCTTTGAAAAAAGCCATCCTGCGCCGCTTGCCTTTTATTGCGCCGTGGTGGAATTGCCTAGTCCGATGCTGCCGAAAAATTCCGGCACTTCCCCCACAATCACCGTTTGTCCCAGCTCCATATTGGTAGAGATACTGGTTTTCATGGAAAAGCCGGGGATGACCGCCGAAACATCTGTTTCAATCTGCAGATAAATCAAATGTAGGGTCTGATTGACTCCCGCCGCAGAAAATTGATGATATAGATCGGTCTGTACCACCCCCTCCGGCAACAGCCGAAATTGGATATCAGGTCCGCGTCCCGACAGGATTTTGAATCCGGTCAGCGATCCAAGAGGGATTCGCAACGAAGTTGCAGACAGGCTTTGGATCCTCTCTGCCACTTTTTGCATTACCGCGCTTTTGATCTGATTTAACAATACGGAATCGACCTGCAAAGATGTGATTTTGCCGCTTCCGTCCCGAGTTAAGTGGATGATCTGCTGATAGGAAACGTCCATTTGCTCCAATTGTTCTGCCACAGTCTGATTGATTGCCGCGGTGACTAAGATCCTCGCTTGATAAGACAGCCTGTCGGTAAGGACGGGGGTAATCCAAGAACTGATCCCCCAAAGAAGGGCGAAGAAGCCGGCAAAAAATAGGAAAATACGAAAAAGCTTTTTGCGGTGTTTTCTTTTCTTTCCATGCAGCATACCATTCCCCTCCCTTCCCAGTATATGGACACCCTCCCGGTTCTGTGCGTATTTTCCGAAAAAAATGCGCCGGGGATTCCGGCGCATTTCGCATTTTTGGTTACTTGGTGGGATAGGTAATCTGTGTTTCTGAGGATCGCTCGATGTTTTCGTCCGCAACATCGAAGGAATAGGCGGATTCCTGATACGAAATCCCAAATCGATCGACAACCGTGACGACGATCTGCAGCGTTTGCCATTCTCCAGGTGCAAAGCGTTCCTGGATCGGCACGGCGGCGGCGATTTGCCGCAAAGAATAACCCTGCATTACGGGAGACTCGCCCTCCTCAAAAGCGGATTCTGGCTGGGTTTCAGAAAAATCAGCAGAGTATTCCCGATATTTTTTTCCGTCCTTGAAAAGCTGTACGGTTCCGCTTTCCGGATAGTTGGCTAACGCCGGATAGGTGGCGTCGTCGATCAGCGCTTCTACCTTCAGCGATCCGTTCAGCGCCAGCGTGCTGCCGGAATCAGACAGGCCATATCGAGTCATATCCCCCTCGAAAGAGGTTTGGATGGTCAGCAAGTGCTGATCCAATCCATAAATCGGGTCCAGGGCTTGCACGGTTTTTTCCCCATCTTGTTCAAAAGTGATGGTACCATGGATTTCATGCGATAGCGGAAGGGAGACAGTTGTTTCAAAAACACCCGCGTCGTTTTGTAAGATTTCCTGGTGAATGGTCTCAAAATCAGACCCGGTAAAAGTTAAGAATGCGGTGGTCTGCGCGGTATAGGATTTGGGGAGAACGGTAAATTGGACCTTTGCCGTTTTAGTAATGGGCTGCAAACTCAAAACGTCGTACCGAAAATCCGCCAAAATGCTGTCTGGATCGGTGGGGCTGTTTTGGCTGTGATCTGACGAGGAAGAAACATCTGAGGAATTTTCAGCCTGTATTTGGGACAGGTCGCTTTGCAGCCGGTCGATTTGTTGATTCAGCTGGGCGATGGTCCTGTGCTGCATCCAAAACCCGCCGATAATCGCTGTCAGGCACAGGATGGCCGCTATGCCAATCCCAGCAATCCAAAGCGTTCTCCAGCGCCGGCCGGCTTTTGAGGGCAAAGGGTCGGGCGCGGCTGGTTCAGACGATAAATTCGATAGATCCTTTGCCTGCGTCTCGGGTTGTGGCACGGTGTAATCCTGCTCTTGCAATAATTCATCCAATGAGATGTGAAAAATTCGGCTGATTTCCCGCAGCTTCTCCAATTCCGGCACTGCCTGGCCGGATTCCCATTTCGAGACTGCCTGCCGAGAAACCCCCAATTTTTCTCCAAGCTCCTCTTGAGAAAAGCCGAATTGTTTGCGCAATTGGGCAATACGGTCCGCCAATTTCATCGTTTTCGCTCCTTTCTCCCTTATCCTACCAGACAGTCGCTTTTTTCGCTACCAACTACTGCTTTCCTTTTGTCAACCTCTGGTTGCGTCCGGTTGTTTCATTCGATTTTCCGTTGTATTACTGGAAAACATGCCGGCATTGCGGAATGGAATTGCACAAATTCGGAAAAGGTGGTACACTGAGCACAGCAAAAACGAGGGGACGGAGCAGGATGAAAGAACTGGTCATTTTTGATTTGGACGGAACATTGATCAATTCCATTGACGATCTGGCAGATAGCACCAATTACGCGTTGGCGCAATGCGGGCTGCCCACACATTCGGTGGAAGAGTACAAATATTTTGTAGGAAACGGGGTCGACATGCAGATCCTGCGTTCTTTGCCGGAAGAAGAAAAGGAAAACCAATCGCTTTTTCAACGCGTCAAGCAAATTTATTTGGAGCGGTACGAATCCCATAGCAAAGACAAAACCTGTCCATATCCAGGGATCATGCAGCTGCTGCAGCAATGCAATGCAGCTGGGGTGAAAATTGCGGTAGTATCGAATAAGCCGCATGATATTACGGCGGAAGTCGTGCGGCATTATTTCCCTCAAATCCGTTTTGCGGCAACCATTGGGCAGAAAGACGGCATTCCCAAAAAACCGGATCCTGCCGGGGTGCGCGAAGTGTTGCGGTTAACCGGCGTCTGCCCGCAGCAGGCGCTGTATGTCGGAGATACTTGGGTTGATATACAGACGGCGCAAAACAGCAACTTGACGTCCTGCGGCGTATTGTGGGGGTTTCGCACCAGACAGGAATTAGAGGAAAATCATGCCGACTATATCGTGGAACGGCCCGACCAGTTGGCGGAAATTATTTTGAAATAGGTATTGACAATCCCGGCGCAAATGATTATAATGCAAATAATTTCATAGGATCCCATACAGGCAATGACGGAGACGAGGATATTGCATCGCCCTTTCAGAGAACTGCCGGATGCTGCAAGGCAGTAAGGGCCGGATATTCTAATCACTCCCAAGCCAAGGCACCAAAACGCGATGCGTGAGTAGATGTCCTTCGTAAGACTGCGTTAAAGCCAGGAGTTTGTTGGAACTCTGCAAAGAGGCGCGGATATTCCGTGCAAGTTGGGTGGTAACGCGGGTAATTGCTCGTCCCAGATAAGGGACGGGCTTTTTTATTTTTACACAGGAGGATGAACCATGGAAGCGAAGATTATTGAGATTGCAATGCGAATTCGTGAATTGCGGGAAATTTTGGAAATCACCCCAGAGCAAGCGGCAAAAGCAACCAATACGACGGTAGAGGAATATTTGGCCTGCGAAAACGGGCAGAGAGATTTTTCTTTTACGTTTCTCTATCAGTGCGCCAAGCTGTTCGGCGTGGATATGATGGAGTTGGTTACTGGAGAAAATCCCCGGTTGAGTTTTTACTCGATTGTCAGAAGCGGCGAAGGACTTCCGATCAAACGCCGGGCCGGATTTAGTTATCAGCATCTGGCCTATCTGTTTAAAAACAAAACCTGCGAACCCTTTCTGGTCACCGCCCCCTATTCGCAAGAAGAGCAGGATCAGCCGATTCATCTTTCCTACCACAAAGGACAGGAATTCGATTACATTCTGGAAGGCGAACTCAAAGTCCAATTGGAGGACCATTGTGAAATTCTCCATGCCGGCGATGCCATCTACTATAATTCAGGCCATGGGCATGGAATGATCGCCACCGGCGGAAAAGAATGCCGGTTTATCGCCGTGGTGCTCAAAGAGGAGGAATAATCATGAGAGAAGTTGCTGTAGAAGATCTGTATGAACGCTTTTGCGATGAAAGCTTTGATAAACACGGCGTATTAAAAACATTCCGGCCGATTTACGAGGAGAATTTCAATTTCGCCTATGATGTAGTAGATGAAATCGCACGTCTGGAGCCCAACCGGCGCGCAATGATTTGGTGCAATGACCAAGGGGACGAAAAGATCTTTACCTTTGATGATATGCGTAGATATTCCAATAAAGCGGCAAACCTTTTCCGTGCGCATGGAATCCAAAAGGGCGATAAGGTTATGCTTGTCTTAAAACGGCATTACCAATTCTGGTTTTCCATTCTGGCATTGCACAAAATCGGCGCTATTACGATTCCGGCTACCAATCTGCTGACCAAAAAAGACTATGTCTATCGGTTTGATGCCGCGGGGGTTACCGCTATTGTCGCTACTGCCATCGGCGATGTGGCGGAACATGTGGAAAGTGCGTGCGAAGAATATCACGGGCTTACCTGCCGGTTTACGGCAATGGGGTCCCGGCCGGGATGGATTGATTTTGACGCCGAGCTGGAAACGATGTCCGACGAATTTCCCCGGGCGGATACCAAAGCGCTGGAGCCGATGCTGATGTACTTTTCCTCCGGTACCACAGGGTATCCCAAAATGGTACTGCACGACTATACTTATGCCATCGGCCATCTGATCACAGCAAAATATTGGCATAATATTCCTGCCGACGGTTTGCACCTAACGGTTTCAGACACTGGCTGGGGAAAAGCGGTGTGGGGCAAATTATATGGCCAGTGGATGGTAGGCTGCACCGTATTGGTCTACGACTATGAAAAATTTGTTCCGCATGATCTGCTGCATCTGATTGAAAAATATCGGATTACCTCCTTCTGTGCGCCGCCTACCATTTACCGTTTCTTCATCAAAGAAGGTATGGAGGGCTATGATCTGAGCTCGTTAAAATATGCTACCACTGCAGGAGAAGCACTGAATCCAGAAGTCTATCACCGGTTTTATGAATATACCGGGCTCAAGCTGTATGAGGGATTTGGCCAGACGGAAACGACCCTCACCCTGGCGAACTTGGTCGGCACGACGCCCAAACCCGGCTCTATGGGAAAACCCTCTCCCCTTTATGATATTGTGATTGTGGACGAAGACGGAAAAGAGGTCCAACCAGGCTTGGTGGGTGAAATTTGCGTACGGACCCATGGGGAAAAACAAGTCGGTTTGTTTATGGGCTATTACCGTGACGAGGCGAAAACAAAAGAGGCCCGGCATGATGGACTGTATCATACAGGGGATACGGCGTGGATGGATGAGGACGGATATTGCTGGTATGTCGGCCGCACCGATGATGTGATCAAAGCTTCCGGCTACCGGATCGGCCCGTTTGAAATTGAAAGCGTGCTGATGGAACATCCGGCCGTGCTGGAATGTGCGGTTACCGGCGCGCCGGATCCGATCCGCGGGCAGGTGGTCAAAGCGACGATTGTACTGACCAAGAATTATGCCCCGTCCGAGCAGCTGGTCAAGGAACTGCAAACCTACGTTAAAAAACAGACGGCTCCGTATAAGTACCCACGTATTGTGGAATTCGTCGAGGAATTGCCCAAAACCATCAGCGGCAAAATTCGGCGGGTAGATATCCGAAACGCCAACCAAACAAAATAAAAGCCGCAGGCGTGGTTTTTGCCGTTTTGCAATATCTCTTATTTTCCCAAAAAGAAAGCCCCTTTCCCTGTCTTACACCGGTATTTTTCCGGCGGTTTCGACAATGGAAAGGGGCTATTTGGGAATCCGTTTTTTTGCGAATGACACGTTCCTATGTAATTTTCATAGGAGCATTGTCTTCCCCATGCAGTCCAAAGCTGATGGAGAGCGCCTGGTCGATTTGCGTCATGGAAGCATGATCCAATTTCCCCATTTTTTCTTTGAGGCGTTTTTTATCAATGGTCCGAACTTGTTCGAGCAACACGATGGAATCCTTGGATAAGCCGCATCCATGGGATGGAAGGGCAATATGCGTGGGGAGTTTGGATTTGTCTTTCTGGCTTGTAATCGCGGCTGCGATCACGGTAGGACTATATTTGTTGCCAACGTCGTTTTGCACGATCAAAACAGGACGGATCCCCCCCTGTTCCGATCCAACAACCGGGCTTAAATCCGCATAATAGATATCTCCGCGTTTTACCGTCAAGGAAATCACACTCCGTACATTTTTCATTTCTTTGAAGCCTGAATGGTTCCAATGCTAGTATGCGCGGATGAGAAAAATTTTAATCATCCCCCATACAAAATCGGCTTCAATCCATTATATTTTCCCCGGAGCTTTTTTGATCAAACTGCGCAAAAAAACAGACGGGAATCCCCATCTGTTTTGGAAAAGGCAAGCATCCTTATTACTGGTAAGAAAATTCTGTGAATGTCGCTTGGAAATCGTCTTCTGGAATGGTAATCGATGCCAAGGCACCTGTCTGCGCATGGATTGTGGCCTCAAAATTTCCATGGCCGTTTTGCAATTGCCCGTTTGCTTTTAACAGATCTCTGTCCAGCGCCAGCTCAACGGCTCCTTCCTGGCCCAACATGCGGACCGCTTCCACCAATTGCATACCAATCAGATTCTGCGGGACGGAATCTGATTGGTAACTGCCTACCAGCCCTCGGTATTCTATGGTCAGCAAGCCGGGTTCAAACCGCAGGCACATCCCTTCCAATTCTGCCGGCTCTTGCAAGCAGAGGGTATAGGCCCCGTCTTCCAGTCGGGAAAACTGCGCTTGCGCCGCAACATGTTCCCCCGTCAAAGAAACCGTGCTTTGAAATGGGCCGGATACTTCTGGCGGAATGGGAACGCTGTTTTGCGGCGCATTGCACCCGGCAAGAAGCAAAAACGGCAACAAAAGAAAAAACCATCCATACTGCCAGCGCTTCATACAAGCACCTTCCTATTGCAAATTACAGGCCATGACTTGCAAAAATTTGAGCAAGATCCGTCAACAGATCCCGGGGCAGCATACTGTACTGGGAAAGGCGTTTCGCGCAGGCATCTGCCGCCAGCCCATGCAGATATACCCCGCATACGGCGCTTTTCAGCGGCGCAATCCCCTGGGCGCAAAAACCAGCCACCATTCCCGCCAACAGGTCCCCGCTTCCGCCTTTTGCCAAACCGGCATTGCCGGTCTGATTCGTTAAAAACGTGCCCTGCGGCTCAAATATTGTGGTTACGCTGTCTTTCAATATCACAATAACGCCCAGTTCTCTTGTAAAGTCTTTAAGCTTTTCAATTCTTTTTTCCTTGAGCTGCGCGACAGAAATCCCAAGCAAGCGCGCCATTTCTCCCAAATGCGGCGTGAGAATAACCGGTCTTTGGGCCTGCCGTAATATTTCTATGCGGCCGGCCAAAAGGTTTATGCCATCAGCGTCAATCACCACAGGGCATCCCTGCTGCTTTAACATCTCCTCCAGCAAAGCTCCGGCCGCTTTTCCTGTTCCAAGGCCGCATCCAATCAAACAGGCGCTCATTTTACTTGCCGCTTCCAACAGTTTGGGAATATGATTGGCGTGCATTGATCCCTCAGCGTCCAGCGCCAGGGGGATGGTCATGGCTTCCGGCAAATTCACGTTAACCGGTACCAGCACCGACGCCGGAGCCGCGACGGTCAGCAGCCCTGTGCCAACCCTGGCTGCTCCCATGGCGGAAAGGACCGCTGCACCAGCAAAACCAATGCTTCCGCAGATATTGAGCAGCCTGCCGTAATGTCCTTTGTGGGAATCTTCCGGCCTTTTTTCCAAAGCGGAAAACACATCCTCTTCTCCAATGAGCATCCCGTCTTCTAAAACATCCATTCCCTCCCCAGCCGGTATGCCGATGGCGACCACCTCTGCCTGGCCCAGGTAGGAACGGGCGGGCCAGTAAAACATCCCAGCTTTGTAGCGGTGGAAAACGATGGTAAAGTCTCCTTGGATGGCGCCGTCTGCCACCAAGCCGTTTTGGGCGTTGACGCCGCTGGGAATATCCAGACAGAAGATTGCAGCCACCGCATGGTTTATCCGATCAAACAAGGGTCGAACTGTGGCGGGGATTTCCCCGTGAAAGCCTGTGCCGAAAATCCCATCGACGATTAAGTCGGCCCCCACGATTTTCTGTGCTGCAGGCCCTTCATCTGATGTAAAGGATAATACCTCTACACCAAGTCGGAGCAGCTGATCCAGCATCTCCCGGCTCTCTTCGGTTGCCGGAAGCTCATCGGCCAGCACAACGGAAACCAGGCAGTCTGCTTCGATGAGTTTTCTGGCCACGACGAATGCATCTCCACCGTTGTTTCCCTTCCCTGCAACCACCACGCAGTTGCGCCCGCGGACATCTACTTTCTTGCGGATCAATGCCGCCGCCGCGCTTCCTGCGTTTTCCATCAGCCGCATAAAATCAATTCCCGCCTGGTTGCTAGCGTTTTCGATTTCTTTCATTCTTTTTACAGTTACAATCCCTGTCATGGCGTCCTCTCCTTTGGGTCAAATTTTTCTTGAAAAGAAGCCCTCGTTATGAAAACGAGGGCTTTCGTCTTTTTGTTTCCAAAATCCAGATTAGTTTCGTCCGAAAAATTCTTGATACATTTGGCGGGGCAATTGCTCTTTGATGGCTTGCAGCAACCGTTCCGACCCATTAAATACCACCAGGGTATTTCCTTCGTTCGACCCTTTTGCTACGAAATACCACAAATCATCCGCTTTTAGGCTGCTGCAGGAAAAATATTTTTTCTCATATTGTTTTTGCGCATGCTCCTCCGGATGGTACGGGCCAAAATCGTCAAAATTGCGAACAGAAGTCGAAATCAGCCGTTTCCTGGTCCGTTTTGCAATGATTTTATCCACGTCAAAGGTGTCGTTTGTCAGGGAATACTCAAATTCCACCGAACGCCTTGTAATGAAAAAATATCCGAAATAGACGGTCAGCCCTGCCAATACCAAGCAGAACGGGAAAATCAACGTGAAAAAAAGGAAGACGCCCGTCAGTCCCAAACAGACCGTGAAAACAACCAGGATCAAGAGCCAATCCAACGGTTCCATTTTTTTCTTTATGATTTCTTCTATAAAAACATCTCGAACCATAGCGATTCTCCTTTTTTGAAATTGCATCTATTATACCATGGCAACAGTGGAAAAACAACTGTTTCCCTATTGTCGTTTTTCTGCTGTATTTCAGAAATAATGCTTGCATTTTGGAATTGGATGTGCTATCGTTAATGATAATCAAAGAACGCGAAGACTGGGAAAGTAGGAAGATGCGTCCGTCCAAAGAGAAGGTCTGTCACCGGCTGCAAGCAGACCGATGGAACATTTTTTGAAGTTCGCCCACGAGCGGCGGCGCTGAAGGATCTGAGTAGGCGTCGACGGGTTGCCTCCGTTATTTGGCATCGAGCGTTTGCCAGCAGGCAAAAATTTGGGTGGTACCGCGGAATCTTAGAAAGCTTTCGTCCCTTTTTGAGGGAGGAAAGCTTTTTTTATAGATGTTAGCGGCCGGCTACACTTTTCTTTTGGCGATGGCAGACAGCAAATCCGCCGGAATGAAAATGGCTTTTGTTGCGATGGAACGCCGTGTTTATTTTGAAGTTGAGGTGAAAGATATGAAAGCTGCTTTGGAAGCGATTCGGCAAAAAATTGTCGTTGAGCTGCAGGACGCCCATGATATGCAGACCTTGGAGAATATCCGTGTCAAATTCCTGGGCAAAAAAGGCGAATTGACCGCGATTTTAAAACAAATGGGGAAATTGTCCCCGGAAGAACGCCCTGTCATCGGCCAATTGGCCAATGAAATTCGCGTGTTTATGGAAGAGCATATTGCCACCCGTTCTGCGCAGCTCAAAAATGAGCTGACCATGCAAAAACTCAAAGAGGAAAAGCTGGATGTTACCCTGCCCGGCAAAAAGCATCCGCTTGGCAAAAAGCATCCGCTGAATCTGGTGCTGGATGAAATTGAGGAGATCTTCCTAGGGATGGGGTTTGACATCGTCCAAGGCCCAGAGGTCGAACTGGATTACTATAACTTTGAGGCGCTGAACATGCCCAAAGATCATCCCGCCCGCGATACGCAGGACACCTTCTATATTTCCGACAACGTGTTGTTGCGCACCCAGACCTCGCCTATGCAGGTACGGGTGATGGAACAGAAAAAACCGCCGATCCGTATTATTGCTCCCGGGCGCGTGTACCGTTCCGACGCCATCGACGCCACCCATTCTCCCCTGTTCCATCAGATCGAGGGCCTTGTAGTAGATCGGGGCATCACCATGGCGGATTTGAAAGGGACGCTGGAAATCTTCGCCAAACGCTTGTACGGAGAGGATTGTGTGGTCCGGTTCCGCCCGCATCATTTCCCGTTTACCGAACCGTCCGCTGAATTGGACTGCATGTGCTTCCACTGCCATGGAAAAGGCTGCCGCCTATGCAAAGGCGAAGGATGGATTGAGTTGCTCGGCTGCGGGATGGTGCATCCCAAAGTGCTGTCCAATTGCGGGATTGATCCTGAAATTTATAGCGGGTTCGCATTTGGGCTCGGGCTGGAACGGGTTGTCATGCGGCGGTTTAACATCGACGACCTGCGCTTGTTCTATGAAAACGACCTGCGGTTTTTAAATCAATTCTAAGGGGGAACCGATCATGAATCTATCGATGAAATGGCTTTCTGATTTTGTCAAGCTGAAAGTAGAGCCCCGGGAATTTTCGGAAAGGATGTCTTTGTCCGGGTCCAAAGTCGAAGGCTGGGAAATAGAAGGAGAACAAATCAAAAATGTGGTCGTCGGTAAAATTCTTTCTGTCGATCCGCATCCAGACGCGGACAAGCTGGTTATCTGCCAGGTCGATGTCGGCGAAGCGGAGCCTCTTCAGATTGTGACTGGAGCGACCAACGTATTCCCCGGCGCCATGGTCCCAGTGGCCAAAGACCAGTCGGTCCTTGCCGACGGCAAAGAAATCCACAAAGGAAAGCTCAGAGGCGTTGTGTCCAACGGGATGCTTTGCTCTTTGGGCGAATTGGGGTTGACCGCACATGATTTCCCCTATGCGATTGAAGACGGTATCTTTATCCTGGAGGAAGATTGCCGGATTGGTCAGGATATCCGTTCTGCCATTGGGCTGGATGATACCAGTGTGGAATTTGAAATCACCCCCAACCGGCCTGACTGCCTGTCGGTGATTGGATTGGCGCGGGAAGTCGCTGCCACGTTTGACAAACCGTTTACCCTGCACCAACCCAAGCTCCAGCAGGAATCTGGGAACATCCAGGATTTGCTGGCGGTGTCTGTGGAAAATCCGCAGCTGTGCCCGCGTTATGTAGCGCGGATGGTGAAAAATATCAAAATAGGGCCTTCTCCTCGCTGGATGAGAGAACGGCTTCGTGCCAGCGGCGTGCGCCCGATTAACAATATCGTCGACATCACCAATTACGTCATGTTGGAATACGGGCAGCCGATGCATGCGTTTGACTACCGCTATGTAGAAGGCGGGAAAATTGTCGTGCGCAACGCTCAGCCTGGAGAATCCATTATGACGCTGGACGGAGTGGAACGCCAGCTTTCGCCGGAAATGCTGGTCATCTGCGATGCGAAAAAGCCTTCTGCCGTGGCAGGCGTCATGGGCGGGGAGTACAGCGGGATTATGGACGATACCAACACAATTGTCTTTGAATCTGCCTGTTTCCTCGGCTCTTCTGTCAGAACAACCGCCAGAAAACTCGGCATGCGCACAGAAAGTTCTTCCCGGTTCGAAAAAGGGCTGGATAGCGAAACCTGCATTCCCGCAGTGATGCGTGCCTGCGAATTGGTGGAAATGCTTGGTGCAGGCGAAGTCGTCGGCGGGATGATTGATGTCGACCATTCCGGATATCAACCCACAAAAATCTTGTTGAATCCCCAGTGGATCAACCAGTTTATCGGAATCGACGTCAGCCGTGAGGAAATGGTTACCATTTTGGAAAAGATTGGTTGCCAGATGAAGGGCGATACGATTATCGTACCCTCTTTCCGCAAAGACCTGGAACACAAAGCGGATATCGCTGAAGAGATTGCGCGTTTTTACGGCTACGACAAGATCCCTTCTACGGCGATCCGCGGGACGGCTCAGGGTGCATTGACCGAATATCAAAAATTCGAGCGGACAGTCCGGGAAACGTTATTGGCGCAGGGATGTTATGAAATTTCGACCTACTCTTTCATTAGCCCCAAATACTACGATAAAATTTGCCTGCCGGCCGACAGCCCTTTGCGCAAATCGGTTGTTATTTTGAACCCCCTGGGAGAAGATACCAGCGTCATGCGCACCATTGTGATCCCCTCCATGATGGAGATTCTGTCGAAGAACTACAACAACCGGAACGCGTCTGCTAGCTTGTTCGAGTTGTCTAACGAGTATATTCCTGTGGAAGGACAAGAACTTCCCGACGAAAACCCGGTGATTACCATTGGCCAATATGGCGGATCCTGCGACTTTTTCTCGTTAAAAGGCATTGTAGAAAATCTGCTGATGGTTTTGGGAGTGAGCGGCGTTTCCATCGAAGCAGAAAGCAACCTGCCCTATTATCATCCCGGCCGGTGCGCCAAAATCCTTTTACAAGATAGGACGCTTGGCACGTTGGGAGAAATTCATCCCCAGGTGGCGGAAAATTATGGGATTGACACGCGGGTTTATGTGGCTAGACTCGATTGCCGTGCGCTGTTCGAAAATCGGTGCCAGAATAAGGAATATCATCCGCTTCCCAAATTCCCTGCTACGACAAGAGATTTGGCGTTGTTGTGCGATGATTCGCTCCCGGTGCAGACCATTGAAAATGCCATTCGCGCGGGCGCGGGCAAGCTGCTGGAGAGAATCGATCTATTTGACGTTTATAAGGGAAAACAAATTCCGGAAGGCAAAAAAAGCGTCGCATACAATATTACGATGCGCTCTCCGGACCGGACGCTGACCGATGAAGATGTGGCGCAGGCGATGGAAAAGATCCTGAATCATCTGTCCACATTGGGTGTATCTGTCCGTCAATAACTTGGGGGAAATAGATAAAAAATCGTCTATCTTCACAAACTTATGGAAAAATGTTTGCGGATTCTCCCTCTTGTTATTTCGCAGGATTTGGTGTATGCTAATACTATGGTTTGTCAGAAATTAGAAACACGACACGAACGGAGGGCGTTTTATGCACGAACCTACCATTTCTTTTTCCATTCATGAGGATAAAGAGCAGGAAATGAAAGAGATTTTGACGGCGGTGTATGATGCGCTTCGTCAAAAAGGGTATAACCCGATCAATCAGATTGTCGGGTATATTTTATCAGAGGATCCGACTTACATCACCACCCACAACAATGCCCGCAGTTTGATCCGCCGGATTGACCGGGACGAACTGCTGCAGATTTTGGTGAAATCCTATTTGAACGATTGATTTTCTTTGCCGCCGGAGGAATTCCGGCGGTTTTCTTTTTGGCTGTTCCCTGATTTTCTATTTACTTGCCCTAAAATTTATGGTATACTAGTTTTAAAGTATCGTCTAATGTGGAGCATGCTGCTCCTTTCTTTGTTTTGAAGGAGGTTTCGCCAATGGGTAAGCAGCAGGATGAATTTTTGATGTACAAAGGAAAACCTTTGGTTCGTTCGGGAAATACGTTATATTATGGCAATATGTCGGATCCGTTTGTGATTATGATGCAGATTTCTTCCAGCCATTCCGGATATGATATGGAAATGGCGGAAAAAGTCTCGATCCAATTATTGGCAACGGATACCAACCTGCGTCCCAAAGAGAGAATTATACGGAAAAGCGAAAAAAATGGCCTGTACAATGCGTTGGATATCGGAAGTATCTGGTTGGAACGAGCATTGTCCGGAACGATGTAAAAAAAAGAAAGGCGGAATCTCCGCCTTTCTTTTTTTATTCAAAATCCGCTTGAGAAAAACAAACCTCTTATTTTTTTCTGCTCCAGGCCAATTGCGCCTGCTGTGCAATGTGTTCTGCGCTTAACCCGTACAGATCCAGCATTTTTTCCGCAGGACCCGAACTGCCAAAAACGTCGTTGACGCCCACCCGGACCACCGGCACCGGGCAAAGTTCGCAGACTGCAGAGCAGACCGCTTCCCCAAGTCCACCAATAATGCTGTGTTCTTCTGCTGTTACAATCAGGCCGGTCTCCTGGGCCGCCTTGGCCACCAGCTGCTGATCCAGCGGCTTAATGGTATGCATATTGATCACTCTGGCAGAAATTCCTTTTTCCTGCAGAAGATCCGCCGCAGCAAGCGCCTTGGCGACCATCAGGCCCGTTGCGATGATGGTCAGATCATGCCCATCCCGCAATTGGATCCCTTTTCCCATTTCAAAACGGTAAGTATCCGGGTCATTGATCCGCTCTACGGCCAACCTTCCCAGGCGCAGGTAGACGGGCCCGTCGTATGCCGCAATCGCTTTTACTGCTTCCCGCGTTTCTACATCATCTGCGGGACTGATCACAACCATCCCGGGAATAGTCCGCATCAGCCCGATATCTTCACAGCATTGGTGAGTTGCTCCATCTTCCCCAACAGAAATCCCCGCATGGGTCGCGCAAATTTTGACATTGAGATGGGGGTATCCGACCGAATTCCGGATCTGCTCAAAAGCGCGTCCCGCAGCAAACATAGCGAACGAAGAAGCAAACGGAATCTTTCCTGCTGCGGCAAGTCCCGCTGCGATCCCGATCATATTGCCTTCTGCAATGCCGCAGTCAAAAAAGCGTTCCGGCGCTTTTTTTTGAAACAATTCTGTTTTGGTGGATTTCGAAAGATCTGCATCCAATACTACGATATCCGGATTCTCATCTGCCAGCGCCGCCAGCGCTTCCCCATAGCTTTCTCTGGTTGCTTTTTTGATCGAATTGGCCATATCTGGAAAACATCCTTTCTTTACAAGCATTTTCAATGGGATTTGCTGATGTCTATGCGAGGCTGTGAAGGATTTTTTCGAGATCCGTCACCGCAGTCTGATACTGTTCCTCATTGGGCGCTGCACCATGCCATGCGACATTATCCGACATAAAGGAGACATCTTTCCCTTTGATGGTTTTTGCCACCAAAACCGTAGGCTTCCCTTTGGTTTGCTTGGCTTGTTCAAACGCCGCTTCCAATGCGTCGAAATCATGCCCGTCTACCTCGATGGCATGGAACCCAAACGCGGTAAATTTCTCTGCAATGGGATACGGTGAGCAAATCTCCCCTACTCGCCCATCGATCTGCAGGCCATTGTTATCCACGATCAAGCACAGGTTGTCCAATTTGCGATGGCCGGCAAACATGGCAGCTTCCCAAATCTGCCCTTCTTGAATTTCTCCATCGCCGGCAACGGCATAAACCCGATAATCTTTTTGATCCAGCTTAGCAGCCAGGGCCATCCCGCAGGCAGCGGAAAACCCTTGCCCCAGCGATCCGGTAGACATGTCAATTCCCGGAATGTTCTTCATATCCGGATGCCCCTGGAGCATGGCGCCGGGATGCCGGAACTTTTTCAATTCTTCCATCGGGAAAAATCCTTTGAGCGCCAATACCGTATACAATGCCGGGCAGGTATGTCCTTTGGAAAGCACAAAACGATCCCGTTCCGGCCAGCGCGGATTTTGCGGATCAACATGCATCTGCGCAAAATAAAGATAGGTCAGAATATCCGCCACCGACAAGGACCCTCCCGGATGGCCGGATTTCCCGGAGTAGACTGCCTCTAGCGCGCCAAGGCGTACTTTGCAGGCAGTTTGTTGCAGCTGATGTTTAAAAGACGATTCCATCCTAAATGCCTCCTCCGCAAATTATAGTTGTTCAATATATTCAATCAAGTCCGCCACAGCGCCTTTTGCGCACGGGCCTACGACCATATCACACATCTCAATAATATCCTTTGCACCGTCGCCGACAGCAACCGACGTGCCCGCCGCTTTCAGCATATCGATGTCGTTGTAAAAATCCCCAATGGCATAGGTGTTTGGGATCGCAATCCCCATCACACGAGCCAGTTTGCGTAGTCCCTCTCCTTTGTCCACCCCTTTTGCCATGACCTCGCAGAATACTGCGCTGGAATTGGTATAATAGGTCCCCTCCAGCGGGTTGGCATCCATCCATCGGTGCAATTCTTCCATTTTATCCGCAGAACGGACAAAAAGGATTTTGAACCAATCCTGCCCGATGGCATCAATGTCACACACTTGGGTACTATTGAGCGATTCCCGCTGCATCGCCAGGCTTTCCGGCGAGGAAATCACCCGGAACGCATCCTCCATGGACACGGCAACCGCCATATCGGGAAAAACCCGGCAGGCTTCTTTGACATATGCATTGGCTGAACGCGGAACAAAGGTACGTTCCATAATCGTCTGCGTCGTGCAGTCATAAATATAGGCGCCATTATTCTGGGCCGAAGGGACATTGATCCCCAACGTCCGAAACAGCTCGGCACAATGATAATGAGAACGGCCTGTTGCAAAGGTGAATTTTCCTCCTTTTTGCTGGAACCGCCGAATGGCCTCCAGATTCCGTTTGGGAATTTCCCCTTCATGAGGCAGCAGGGTATCGTCAATATCCGTTACAATCAAATATTGGGACAGGGATTTCTCCAAAACCGTTCCTCCTAAAATCTATTTTTGTGGCAATCCCGCCAAAAAGCGGACAAAATAGTCTGGCAACTCGCTGGTGAATTCCAAATACGCATGGGTTCTAGGGTGCACAAACCCGATGGTCTTTGCATGCAGGCACTGCCCGGCCAAACTGCGGATTACCTTTTTGGGACCATAGACCGGATCTCCTGCAATTGGATGCCCTAGATACGCCATATGCACACGGATCTGATGGGTACGCCCCGTTTCTAACCGGCAGCAAATATGAGAAAAATCCTGGAATTCCTGCAAAACTTCATAATGGGTAACCGCATTTCTTCCGTGATCAGACGTAACCGCCATTTTTTTGCGGTCCAATTTGCTGCGACCAATTGGCGCGTCAATGGTCCCGGACTCTTCTTTCATGGTTCCATAGACCACCGCCTCGTACTCTCTGGTAAAACTGTGAGCTTGAATTTGCGCCGCAAGATGCTGATGGGCATAGTCGTTTTTCGCAACAATCAGTAAGCCGCTGGTGTCTTTGTCAATCCGGTGTACAATCCCAGGCCGAATCACGCCGTTGATCCCGGAGAGATGGCCCTGGCAGTGAAAAAGCAACCCATTGACCAAAGTTCCAGTCCGGTTGCCCGGCGCAGGATGAACCACCATCCCCTTCGGCTTATTGACAATCAGCAAATCTTCGTCTTCATAACAAATGTCCAGCGGGATTTCCTCCGGCTGCGCACAGTCCAGCACAGGTTCCGGCAGAAAAAGTTCAACCTCGTCCCCCGATTTGATGCGGGCACTTTTGGAAATGGGCTTTCCATTGAGAAGAACATCGCCATTTTCGATCCGTTTTTGAAAAAAAGATCGCGTCTGTCCCGGAACTGTTTCCATCAAAAATTGGTCGATCCGCATGCCTTCCTGTTCTGGCGCGACAGAAAAATAAGTGGTTTCACCAAAAGTCACGGTTTTTCCTCCTGGGAAGGAATCTGTTTCTTCTCCTTTTGCTTTTCGCCCCAAATGATCCAGATTGCAATGGCAAAAACGCCTACTACCACGCAGCAATCCGCAAAATTAAAGACGGGATAATGAATCCAGCAAAAGTCAAGATAATCCACAACAAATCCATGGAAAATTCGATCAATCAGGTTCCCAGCGCCGCCGGCAACCACCATTCCCGCCATCCACGGCAAAAATTTTCCCGGTATTTTGCCCAGAAACAAAAAGACCAAAATCCCAATGATCACAGCCGATGTAACCAAAATCAAAAACAACTGTTTTCCTTGTAAAATTCCGCCTGCAGCCCCAAAATTTTCCACATAGGTCAGGTGAAATACCTGATCGATTATTGGGACGGATCCCTCCGGCTGCAAATAGACAATTGCCAAATATTTGAATAATTGATCCAATCCAATCAATACGGCAATCATGCTGATAATCCAGATGGTCAAACAAATCCTCCTCACACCAAAAAAACGCCCGCCAAGCAATAAGATTCCAAACCAAAATAGAAAGCGAACAAAGCTCGCAATTCGATTGGTCTATCCCATCTTAAAAAAGGCGTGCGTTTTTGGAATTTGCCATGATAGCTCCCATCTTATATTTCTATTTCTGTCGTACAACCAAACGGGGAAGGATTTCAGAACCGTGATCATTCGATTTTGGGATGCGATTCTCATATTCCCTTCCCTCCCGGCTGTTTTTTCAGAAATTATCGATCTCTTTTTAAATCGTACCCAGCGCCAAAACGCAATGGGCCAAATCGGGATTCGCGTTCCGGTTCTGCAGCTGTGGACTCTTCCTTTGCCGCAGCCTCCGCAGCAAAAACAGCTTTTTCCTCTTCGGGAGCTTGGGGTTCCTGCGTATTTTCAGCAGACATCGATTCTTTCTTTTCTTCCGGTTCCTCTTCTTTGTGGCTGGATGGCGCTTCCGGCTCCTCTGCCTTGGTGTTTTCTGGTAAAGAGCTAATCAACTCCAAATGATTTTTATACAAGGCCAACAGCTGATTTTTGAAAGTGGCCACCTCTTTTTGCAAGTGGGACAGATTCATTTTTTCTCGTTCCGCTCGCATTTGAATGCTGTCAATTACCTTTGCCGACTGCGCATTTGCATCCGCTATGATCTGATCTGCTTGTCTTTGCGCGTCTTTCACAATAGATGCGCCAAGCTTCCGGGCGTCCAAAATAGCCGCACGCATACTGTCTTCGTCTGCGCGATACTCCTCAATTTTTTCCGCCAGGACTTCCAATTTTCTTTCCATTTGCATTTTTTCATTCTGCAGCTGATCAAAAACAACTGAAATTTCCTTCAAGAAGCTTTCTACTTCGTCTGCACGATATCCAAATGCTGATTTTTCAAATTTTTTCTCTATGATTTCCTGCGCATTCAGCATATAATCCCACTCCTTATTCATAGTGTCCCGCTGTAATATGCAGCCGGCCTTTTTTACTCACGCCATCAAAAGCTTCAATCACATATTTTCCATATCCCCGCACCGAAAGCAAACACCCTGGTTCAACCAATCCTGCTGTATCTGTGCGAATCTGCCCATCCACTTTGACTCGTTCCTGGCGGATCAGCCCCTGCGCCTTTTCCCGGGACAGCCGGGTCAAAAACGCCACAACCGCATCCAAGCGCGGACTCGGGATGGTACCTTTGACCGGCGCGATTGTCGGCAAGATCGAATCCAGATCCTGTGCTCCCTTTTCCAAAGAAACACCGACACGCCCTACCTGCTTGCATTCGTCGAAAAGCAACGGGACTGCCTGTTCCAACACAAAAAGGACTGCGCGCCCCGGTTCCACCAGAATATCCCCAATCATTTCCCGGGAAATCCGCAAGCTCATCAAAGCGCCGAGAAAATCTCTGTGAGAAAGCACGTCTTTCATTCGGTAACGGAGGGTAATCGCCTGGATGGGGAAAGATTCCTCCCAGTCTTGCGGTTCCTCCGGGAAAAACCCGGCTACTTTGCGCTCCGCTTTTGGGAACCCGCCATACAGCCTCCAGTCAGAAAACCCTAACATCGATACGGTTGCGTCCAAAATCGCCTGCTGGCGGAGGTCCAGAAACCCAATAAATTTCCGTTTTCTCTTTTCTCTTGCCGCACGGACGGCATCGATCACATGGGATTGGAATAATTTTTCTTCGTTTGTCAACTGACGAAAATCAATCATTTAAAAAAACATACCGCTGTTTTCCAGTTCATCCAGCAAATCGCCCATGATGTCCACGTTATAGGGGGTGATAATATAGGTGCTGTTCGCCACCCGCTGAATCTGTCCGTTGTTGGCGTATGCCACGCCGCCGAGAAAATCAATAAGCCGCCGGGAGACATCTTTGCTGGTCTGCTCCAGATTCAAGACCACCGTACGCTTTGCATTCAGGTGATCTGCGATGGACCGCGCGTCGTCAAAGCGCTCCGGTTTGACCAGGACCACCGCCAGCTGAGTCGTCGCATGGATGTTAACGACCTTATTTCTCCTGGAGCTTTGCTCCACAGGAGCAGCGGCATTGGAGGTTCCATCATGAGTCAGGAATTCTTCTTCCTCCTCGTAATCATCCTCCTCCGGATAATCGAACAATCTCCTGATGCTATCCATTAAACTCATGTTTGTTCCTCCCGATAATTTCTTTTTCCAAATAAAATCGTGCCAAGCCGAACAAGATTCGACCCGCAAAGAATGGCCGATTCAAAATCATTCGACATGCCCATTGACAAAAATCGCACATCACTATTATCTAATTTTTTCTGCTTCATGTCAAGAAACAGTTGATACATCTTCGAAAAATAGTATTCCTTTTTCGACGCATCTCCCCCTGCCGGCGGAATTGCCATCAATCCGGAAAACCGCAGGTGGGGCAATTGGGAGACTTCTTTTGCCAATTCTGCCAAATCTTGCGGCAATACGCCTGATTTTGTCGCTTCTTCCCCGATGTTGACCTCCAGCAAGAAATCCATAACCTTCTGTGCTGCCGCAGCCCGTTTTTCGATCTCTAGCGCAAGGCGCAGACTGTTCACCGACTCAATCATATCTACTTTGTCCACGATGTACTTTACTTTATTTGTCTGTAGAGAACCGATAAAATGCACAGAGCAGTCTTCCTTGTGGTAAAGCGGGAGTTTTTCCAAATATTCCTGGACACGGTTTTCTCCCAACAGCTTCAGCCCGCAATCAATTGCCTGGTTGACCCGTTGGGCCGGGACGGTTTTGGTCACTGCCATGATGGAAACAGCGTCGGCTTCCCTACCACTTCGTTCCGCTGCAAATGCAACCCGTTTTCGGACTTCCTCAATCCGTTGGGAAAGTTCTTTATCGGGCATTGATGGATTTTCCTTCATATAAATCGGTCCCTTCTACGACAATATCGTCATACAGCTGAACAAGTTCCGTGTTATTGCTGTCGATCCGGCTGATAAAAAATCCAATGCCTTCATACAGGATGTCCACCTTTTTGAATTCCAGTATTTGGTTGGATACAATGTAAACACCTTGCTGCCCATCCTGGAAACGGAGCGCTTTGTAAGGGATTTTCAGCCCCTGATATGCGCCCAGGTCAATCTGCACCGACGAGTTGCGAAGGCGCGAAATCTCCTGAGACATATAATCGCACAAGAAAATCACCGCTGTTTTGTTCGAACTGTCGTCCTGGATCAATCGCTCGACCGTTGCGGGGATGGATTCCGTAGAAGAAGTCCCGAAGGAAAGATTCGCCGTAGTTCCTACAGAAAACTTTTTTGCATCTTCTTCGCCAACCAATGCGGCGTAATACCAAATATAGCCTTGAATCACTTTGCCAGCCTTTGCGCTGTCCTGTTCATACTGCGTTTGGCTGAATTGCTCCAACTGCGCCACCGTGGCCGTATCCAGCATGGCGGTGGATATGGCGGTCGACGCCGTATCGCAATAGCTGCTGAAATAGCCGTATGCCGGCGACGTGATTTGGCTGACCTGGGTTGACATTTGCGCTTGAAGCGTTGCTTTTTCATTTTCCAGATTGCTGATTTGACTGGAAAAATCTGCCACATCCCGAATCGCAATGGCCTTTTGGTTCAACGCGTCCTGCAGCGCATCGCTGGCTTCGTCCGCATTTTGCAGGTTCCCAGAAAGGTTGATGGCAATCAGGTTCCCGATCTGCTCTTCGATTTTTTCCGAAATCGAAGAGACATTGATCACACTGGAAGCGCTTTGCTGAATCTCGGTAAGGCGCTGGATTTCATCTTCCACCTCTTCGATGCGGTGCTTAGTCTTAACGCTTTCCAAGCTGTCGTGCACTTCTGCGACCGGCGTCCCGGTAATCACCCGGACCCCGTCGTCATAAAAATAACTGACGACCCCGGTAGAAACACCGTCTACCGGCACTTCATCCCGGATCGCGATGCCATTGGCATAAACGATATCGTCAATCATATATTTCTGCGCCGTCTCTGTTTTGATCGGGGAATACAAATACCGGTATCCCTGGTACCCGACATAGGCAACCAAAAACAAGGACAGGACAACCGCAAGAATTTTCCCGCTGATGGTGTTCATAAACGATTATCTCTCCAGTTCTTCCTCCCGGTCGGCCGATTCCAAAATGCTGATCGTTTTGACCGGGATAATGGTGGAAATCGCATGTTTATATACCAAATTTTGCTTCCCGTCCGAATCCAAGATGACGACGTAGGAATCAAATCCCTTGACCGTTCCTTTGAACTGGAATCCATTGGTTAAAAAGATGGTTACAGCAATTTTTTCTCTTCTTGCCTGATTCAAAAACACATCCTGTAAATTCATCGATTTGTTCATAACATCTTGTCCTTTCTCATGCAACATCAATCAAAATAAAATTAAATCATGCCTGTGCGGACATCCGGTCCAGCTGGCTGCGTACCAGAGAAACAGCCTGCCTGATGAGATCATTATATCCGTCATAATCGTCAATGTAAAGCCAATTCACCCTTTTATCCCGCCGAAACCAGGTCAGCTGCCGTTTGGCATACCGCCGCGATTCCTGCTGAACGTGCTGTACCGCCTCTTCCAAAGGGCATTTCCCGTCCAGGTAATCAAAGAACTCCTTGTAGCCAATCGCCTGCGCAGCTGTTTGAGAATACCCGAACCGGATCAGATTTTGAATTTCATCCAAAAGCCCGTCCGCCATCATCTGTTCCACCCGCTGGTCAATGCGCCGGTAAAGGGTTTGCCGGTCGCGGAAATTCAATCCGATCACGCAGCATTCATAGGGCGGCGGATTCTGCCGGGACGCCTTTTTCTGTTCTGACAGCGGGATTCCCGTCAGCCGGTACGCTTCGATCCCCCGGATGATTCGGCCCAAATCGTTGGGATGCAGCGCGTTGGCCAAAGGCGGATCCACTTTGGCCAATTGATCCAGCAGGTACTGCCCGCCTTTTTGCTGGGCGATTGTTTCCAGTTCCCGCCGCAGCGCCGGATCTCCTTTTGCGTCAAAAAAGGTCACGTTGTCCAATAAGGAATGGACATACAGTCCCGTTCCGCCCACCACAACCGGGAGATTGCCCCTGGCATGGATTTGCTGGATCACCGTTTTGGCCAGCGCAACATAGTCCGCCACGCTAAACGGCTGGTCCGGATCCAGAAATTGGAGCAAATGGTGGGGGATCCCTTTCTTTTCCGCTTCGGTAGGCGCCGCCGTCCCGATGGACATATAGCGGTAGATCTGCTTCGAATCTGCAGAAACCACTTCTCCATGAAACTGCAGCGCCAAGTCTACCGCCAGCCTGGTTTTCCCAGAAGCCGTCGGCCCCACCACGGCGACCAGCGGAATCTTTCCCATGGATTTCGCTTTATCCAATCCTTCCAAACTGCTTTTCAATCTCCTTTTTGGTCAAGATTACCGCAACCGGACGGCCGTGAGGGCAATAAAATACCGTTCCGTCTTCCCGCATCAGCCGGAGAATTTCCTGAAGTTCTTCCGGCGTGCTGCGGTCTCCTCCCTTCACTGCGGCGCGGCAGGAAATGTTATGATAAAGCCAGTCCAGCCGCTCCGGCGAAACGTCTTGTTTCCCCTGCGACAGATAGCCGCAGATTTCTCCCACCGTCTGTTCGATCTGCGCATTCTCCAGCCACATGGGCGCGCTGCGCACCAATAAAGAACCGCCGAAATCCTCCGCATCGAACCCACATTCCCGCAGCACGTCTAAATGCTCCAGCGCAGCGGAATATTCCTCCTGGGACAAAACCACCGTCACCGGCGTCAAAAGCGCCTGCTGAAACTGTTCTGTTTTTCCCGCTTTCATCTGGTTATACAAAATGCGTTCATGCGCCGCATGCTTATCCACAAGGACCAGCCGGTCGTTGCCTTCGAAGAGGATATAGGTATGGAACAGCTCCCCTAAATAGGACAGATCTTCATAAGGATCCCATGCGGCTGGATCGCGCTTTTCAGGTGATTGTTCTTCCTCCAGCGGCGCCGCAAACGCCGGGTCGGGCGAAGCGGACGGCGCATCCTGCACTGGCGCTGCCGGCGGCGCCGGCGATTGCCGGGACGGCATCAGCGCTTCTTCCGCTTCAACGTCAAGATAAGCTCTGCTTTTCCACAAAGAAGGAGAATACACCGTTTTTTTCTGCGGGTTTGGATTGTTCTGCACGCTGGGTTTTTCGCCTGCGAGCATTGCGAAGGAATCGTCCGCCAAAGAAAAGGTTCGGTTCTCCCGTCCGGCGTCTGCCGCAAAGTCAGAAGTCTTGACCGTAGGGCCAGATACGGATCCTGGGCGTTTGACATCCGGCTGCGCATTTGCCCCAAACAGGTTCCGAAACTGCTCGGCGCTCATCCGTTGGGGATCGTTCTTGCCAGCCGTCATGCCGCCGCGGGACGTCCCCAGGGATCCTAACACCGTCAAATCGCTGTTTTTCAGAGCATTTTTGACCGCAAAGAACACCAAATCAAAAATGTATTTTTCCTGGGTAAATCGCACCTCGATTTTCGCCGGATGGACATTGACGTCCACACAATCCGGCGGAACCCGGACTTCCAATACACAGGCGGGGAATTTCCCCGTCATCACAGAATGCTTATATCCCTCTTCCAGCGCAGCGGCACAGGTGCGGGACTTCACATACCGGCGGTTGACATAAAAATTCTGCATCGAGCGGTTTGCCCTCGCCTTATGTGGTTTGGAAATATACCCGTTCACCGTAAGGCCGTTATAAGAATACTCTACCGGTATCAGGCCGGATCCAAATTCGCGCCCAAAGACCGCATAGATGGCGGAAAGCTGCTGCCCATCCCCAGGCGTGTGCAGTTTTTCCTCTCCATCCCGAATCAGGCGAAAGGAAATTTCCGGATAGACCAGCGCAATTTTTTCCACAATTCCCGCCACGGAGTTGGCTTCCGAGCTATCTTTTTTCAAAAATTTGAGCCGCGCCGGCGTGTTATAAAACAAATCCCGTACGAGAATGGTTGTTCCCGCCGGGCAGCCTGCCGCTTCACAGGCCTGTTCTTGCGAAGCGTCGATCCGATAGCGGATTCCTTCCACCGCGCCTTCCCTGCGCGACATCAGCTCCACCTTGGATACGGCCGCAATGGATGCCAACGCCTCGCCCCGGAACCCCATGGTGCCGATGGCTTCCAAATCTTTCGCAGTATGCACTTTACTGGTTGCATGGCGCAAAAAAGCGTTTGGAACGTCTTCGGGATAAAACCCGCAACCATTATCCGTCACCCGAATCAGCGACATCCCACCGTTTTGAATCTCCACGGTAATGGCGGTGGCGCCGGCGTCGATGGCGTTTTCCACCAGCTCTTTGACAGCTGAAGAAGGACGCTCCACCACCTCGCCTGCGGCAATGAGTTCCGCCACCGATTGGTCCAGCACATGAATGACTCCCAAATCCTGCTCCCCCTTTCCGCCGGGCCTATTTGAGCAGCCCTTTTAATTCGTACAGGATATTCAGCGCCTCAATCGGGGTCAGCGCATTGGGATCCACCCGGGACAACCGGTCCCGGACGGCGTCTTCCAGCGGCGATCCGAATTGAAGCTGCTGCGTTTCTTCTTTTGCTTTTTTCCGTTTTTCACTTTTGGGCAGCGAGATCAGCTCGCCGCTTTCCAGCTGGGATAAGATCTCATGGGCCCGCCGGATGACAGAATCCGGGATCCCGGCCAATTTGGATACTTCGATGCCATAGCTGTCGTCCGCGCCGCCGGGGACAATTCTACGAAGGAAGGTGATCTCATCCCCGCGTTTTTTGACCGCGATGTTATAATTTTTTACCGAATCCAAAATGGACTCCAGGTCGGTCAGCTCGTGGTAATGGGTTGCAAAAAGGGTTTTGGCGCCGAGTTTTCGTTTGTCCGCTATGTATTCCAACACCGCCCTGGCAATGCTCATACCGTCAAAGGTCGACGTCCCGCGCCCAATTTCATCCAAAATCAGCAGGCTCTTGCTGGTGGCGTTTTTGAGGATATGCGCCACTTCGTTCATCTCTACCATAAAAGTCGACTGGCCGGACGTCAAATCGTCCGACGCCCCGACCCGGGTGAAAATCCCGTCCACCACGCCGATTTCCGCAGCGGAAGCAGGGACAAAAGAACCCAGCTGCGCCATCAGCACAATCAGCGCCGTCTGGCGCATGTAGGTAGACTTGCCAGCCATGTTGGGCCCGGTAATAATCGCAATCTGATGGTCACCCCGGTTTAAATAGGTGTCGTTGGCGACAAAGGGAATCTCCTTTAAGATTTCTTCGACAACCGGATGGCGCCCATCCTGAATCCGGATTTCATCCGACAGACCTACCTCTGGCCGGGCATACCGGTTGCTGACGGCAACCGACGCCAAAGAGCAAAATACGTCCAGACGGGCAATGGCGCTGGAGGTGCGCTGCGTACGAACCAGCTGGGCAGCGACAAACTGCCGGACCTCTTCAAACAGCGACGCTTCCAGCCGTAAAATCTGGTCGCCTGCCGTCAGGATTTTGTCTTCCAGGTCTTTGAGTTCCTGCGTGATATAACGTTCACAATTTGCCAGCGTCTGTTTGCGGATATAGGTTTCCGGCACCTCGGAGAGAAAGGATTTGGATACTTCCAGATAGTACCCAAATACCCGGTTGTAGCCGATTTTCAGCGTGCGGATCCCGGTGCGTTCCCGTTCCCGGGCTTCCATTTGGGCAATGTATTCCTTGGTGTGGTCCACCAGGTCCCGCAGCTCGTCGAGTTCGGCATGATATCCTTTGCGGATGACCCCGCCTTCTTTGACCACTACCGGCGGATCTTCGCAGATCGCCTGTTGTAGCTTTTCCGCTACGTCTTCCAGCGGATCCAGCCCTTCGTAAATTTCGCGCAGGTACTGGCTTTGCACCTGTTCCATCTGCTGGCGCAGGGCGGGAATTTTTTCCGCTGTACTTTGCAGCGCTTTCAGATCCCGCGGGGTGGCACTGCCGTATACCACCTTTGTCATAAGCCGGTCCAGGTCAAAAATGCCGCCAAGCGCATAAATCAGCTCCTGGCGCAACACGCCCTCCCGGTACAGTTCTTCCACCGCGTTGAGCCGCTTGTTGATGATGGCAGGATTGTTCAGCGGCTGCTCGATCATGCTTTTGATCATTCGCTTTCCCATAGCGGTGCGGGTACGGTCCAGCACCCACAACAGGGACCCCCGTTTTTCCCCGGTCCGCATGGTCTGGGTCAGCTCCAGGTTCCGCCTCGCAATCAAATCCAAGTTCATAAATTGGTTTTCAAGATAAAAATGAATGGAGAGCAGCCGCTCCAAGCCGGTTTTCTGGGTTTCGCTCAAATATTGCAGCATGGAGGAAACAGCCATCCTGCAGTAGGGTTTGTCATCCAGGGAAATCTTTGCCAAATCGGAAACGCCAAAATGGCGCAGCACGATCTCCTCGCTGTCCTGATAGCCCAAATTCTCCTCTTCCAGCAGATTGGTTGAGCAGGCCAGCTTGTCCTTGACAAAATCATTGACGTCTTTCTGATCCAAAAACCCGCCGTTGAAAATCAGCTCCGACGGGGAAAACCGCGACAATTCATTGATCAGCTTCTCCCCATAATCAGAACCGTCCAGCTGAGTCGCCTGAATCTCACCAGTGGAAATATCCGTAAAACACAAACCGCACCCGTCCAGCTGGCAAAAAATACTGCCAATATAGTTGTTGGATCCTTCGTCCAGCATGCTGGTTTCGATAATCGTGCCGGGGGTGATGACCCGGATAACATCGCGCTTTACCAGCCCTTTTGCCAGAGCCGGATCCTCCATCTGTTCGCAGATGGCTACCTTATACCCTTTTTTGATCAGCCTTTGAATATATGCCTCACAGCTGTGATAAGGGACGCCGCACATCGGTGCCCGTTCTTCCTGGCCGCAATCTCTCCCTGTCAGCGTCAATTCCAGTTCCTTGGAGGCCAGTTTCGCATCTTCAAAGAACATTTCATAAAAATCGCCCAAACGGAAAAACAGGATCTGATCCTGATGCTTTTTTTTGATTTCAAAATATTGCTCCATCATGGGAGATAATTTGGCCATCCGGTTCCCTCCATCTTTCATACGAGAAGCCGCACTGGAAAATCCAGCGCGGCCAGAGAAATCTTAATTGCAGCCGCCGCAGGTCGAGCAGCTTCCTGTGCAAGAGACATCGGACAGGTCAACCGCGTCCGGGTCCTCCCCATTCACGCTCAGTACCAAAATCCGGTTGATGTTGTTCATCAGGGCGTCTACCTCTTTTTTGGCGCCGTTGTAAACCACCATCTTGGGATAGGACATAATTTTCTGGTACAGCTCTTTGATTTCCTTGTCCAGCTGATTCATCTTTTCCTGGTCTTTTTCCGCTTTTTGCACTTCTTGGTTCAAGGAGATCCGCTTTAGGTTAAAATCCCCAATCATATCCTGCAAGGCCTGGTCCTCATCGTTGGACTGGGTTGCCAGCCGCAGGGCCAAATACCGGTCGTCTTGCTGAATTGCTTTTCCCAATTCTCTTGCCATTTCAATCAAATCCATCGTTATTTCCTCCTAAAATCATTGTAACAGCTGCGCGCTTTTTTCCCTGCCGGGATGGCGGCGCCGCCTTATTCTGCAATTTCTCCCATTACGCCCCAGTTATGCGCCTGGGTGACGCGGACCTGGACAAACTGTCCTTCCAACGAGGGATCGCCTGGGAATTCCACCGCGATGTTGCCGTCGCTTTTCCCGCCAACCCATCCCGGACCTTTCTTGCCCGGGCTATCTACCAATACTCGCTGCAAAGACCCAACCATGGATTCGCACCGTTTTTGCGCAATTTCGCTTTGCACTGCCAGCAGTTCCCGCAGCCACTTGGATTTTTCAGCCGCCGGCACTGGGTCGTCCATTTCCGCCGCTTTGGTGCCGACACGCTTGGAATAAATGAAGGTAAATAAGAAATCGTATTCCACCTGGCGGATCAGCTGTACGGTTTGGCAAAAATCCTCGTAAGTTTCCCCAGGAAACCCAACGATGATGTCGCTGGACAAAGTCAAATCCGGGATCTGTTCTTTGGCATAGCGGATCAGCTCCAAATAAGCCGCCGTGTCATAATGGCGGTTCATCTGACGCAGGATTCGGTCAGACCCGCTTTGCACCGGAAGATGAATATGATGGCATAGCTTTTTGCTGCGGGCGATCGTGTCGATCATATCCCGAGTACAATCTTTGGGGTGTGACGTCATAAACCGAACCCGAAAATCCCCCTCTACCGCGTCCACACGGCGCAGCAGTTCGGGAAAATCAATCGGTTCCTCCAGGCCTTTTCCGTAAGAATTGACATTTTGCCCCAGCAGCATGATTTCTTTATATCCAGCCGATGCCAAAGAGCGGACCTCTTCCAGAATCTTTTCCGGCCGGCGGCTGCGTTCTCTGCCCCGGACATAGGGCACGATGCAGTAGGTGCAGAAATTATCGCATCCGTACATCACCGGCAACCAGGCCTTGATCGTGCCGTCCCGCCGGATGGGCAGATCTTCGATAATGCATCCGTCCTGCGGGGTAATTTCTTCTACATGTTTTTGCCCCTGCAGCCGCTTTTGCAGCATGGTTGGCAGCAGATGAAACACATGGGTCCCAAAAATCAAATCTACATACGGATAGCTTTCTCGGATTTTTTTCGCCACATGGGCCTGCTGCATCATGCACCCACAAAGGCCGATGATCAAGTTGGGGTTTGCTTTTTTCAGCTTTTTTAAATTCCCTACATTTCCATAAATGCGGAATTCTGCATTTTCCCGCACCGCGCAGGTATTCAAAATAATGCAGTCGGCCTGTTCTACCTGCGAGGTGAAATCATACCCCATCTCCGCCAGCATGCCGCGGATTTTTTCTCCATCCGAAACGTTTTGCTGGCATCCATAGCTATGGGTATAGGCAAGTGGCTTTCCATCCGGGTATCGCGCTTCCAGCATTTTTCGGACGACCGCCATAGCAGCCCTTTGCTGCGAAAGGTCTTCTTTGGTTTGCTCCACTGTATTGTTCCTCATGTTTTCCAATGAATCTAACGTTCTCCTTTTTGTCTGGCGGCTCAAAAATTCCTTTCGTCTTTTCTGGTCCGCTTTGCCTGATGATCCGGCTTTTGTCCATTAATAGAAGCCGAAAGATACGTTTATTATAGCTTACATCCCACAGACCGTCAATGACAACGCAAGCTGCTCAACCAATCGTACCCGCGGGAAATCCTTGTAAAAATCAAAGCAGTGGATGCTCTTTCGACGCATAGCTTTTCGTATCGACGGGCAGATTCTTTTTCTTCAGCTTTTCCTCCGTCCAAATTTTAAACAGAGAATAGATGACCGCAAAAGTCGGTACGCCTACAAACATACCGAGCACGCCAAAATAGCCGCCGAACAACAAAATCGAAAAAATGACCCAAAACGCCGGCATCCCAATGGAATCTCCCAAGATACGTGGCCCTAAAATATTCCCGTCAAACTGTTGCAGGCAGATGACAAAAACCAAAAACCAAAACGCCTGGATCGGATCAATCAAAAAGACGATCAGCGCAGACGGAATCGCTCCAATGAAAGGGCCGAAATAGGGAATGACGTTGGTTACCCCCACGATGACGCTCACCAGCATAGCCATAGGCATCTGGAACAGGCTCATTCCCAAAAAACACAAAATTCCAATAATCAAAGAATCCAGCAGCTTGCCGTAAATAAATCCGCTGAAAATCCGGTTGCTGGCATGGGTGACGTCCACCAGCTTTTTCACAAAATCAGACGGGAAAATCGCATAAAGCACCTTTTTGATCTGCGCGATGAATCGCTCTTTGCCAAACAAAAAATAAATGGAGATGATCACACCTAAAATCAAATTGGTGATGCCGGTGGTGAAATGCTTGGTCGCGTCCAGCACCATCGGCAGCGAGGCAGACAGCCAATTATAAAAAGCTTCCAATATCGTGTGGGTCAGTTCGTTGATCCGGTCCAGGGTTTGCTGGAAAATCGCGTCTTTCGGCAGCTTTTCAAAAAATAAGTTCAGCCAGTTGCTCACCCGGATCAAGTAATCAGAAATATTGGAAATGATTCCGGCCACGCTTGCCGTTACCTGGGGGACAACGACCCATAAAAAGATGCCGATCAGCAAAAACGCAACGACATAGGTCAGCAGCACGGAGATTCCCTTGTTCCATTTGGGCGGGAGTTTTCCTTTGCTGAGTTTCGGAAGCGCTTTCTTCTCAAAGACGCGCACCACTGGATTGAGGATAAATGCAATGGAAAACCCGTAAATCACCGGCAGCAAAACCCCGACCAGGCGTTTGAGCGCGGATTGATAGGAGGAAAAATTATGCAGGATGTGATAGCACAACAAGGATGCAATCACAACCAGGATCGTATATACCGCAATGGTCGTATATTTGCGGTTCCAATCAATTTTCAAAATCCACCCACCCCTTTTGGACAAGCAGTTCGCTTGCCATTACAACTGAGATCCTGCCCGGTTTTACTCGCTGCTTTGCACCCATTCTTCCATGACGAGGGAAAGCGTTTGCTTGGCCTGGTCCAGTTCCTTGCACTTTTCTTCCATCAACAAGTAATTGCCGTATACTTCCGGCTGGGCAATGCTTTCTTCCAGCTGGGCAATCTGATCTTCCAATTGGGAAATCCGTTGTTCCAGCTCTTTTAATGCCTGCCGCTTTTTGATTTGCTCGTTTTTTTGCTGCCTGGTCCGGTACCCGCCGGACGAGGCGGCCTTGGAAGGATTGCGTTCTTGCTTTTCCGCCTGCCCCTGCGCACGGGCGCGCCGGCGCTCTTTTTCAGCAAGGTACGCATCATACCCACCTTGATACCGTTCCACGCCGCTTCCCGTAAATTCCAAAATCCAGTCCGGCACCTTATTGAGCATGTACCGGTCATGGGAGACCATCAACAGCGTTCCCTCATATTCCTCCAGCGCTTCTTCCAGCACTTCTTTGGACGGCAGATCTAAATGGTTGGTGGGCTCGTCTAGAATCAGCACATTCCCCCGCTGCAGCATCAGCTGGGCAAAGGCCAGTTTCGCTTTTTCCCCGCCGCTGAGCACGGATACCTTTTTGTACACGGCTTCCCCTGTCAACAGCACGCTGCCCAGCAGGCTCCGCACCGCTTGTTCGGTCATCTGCGGATGGCGCGACCAGATCTCCTCAAGCGCCGTATGGTTGGGATTGAGCCCTTTGAGTTCCTGCTCGTAATAGGCGGTCTTTACATTTTTCCCCCAATAAAATGCGCCGGAGTCAATGGGAATCTGCTTCAAAATCGCTTTTAAAAAGCTGGATTTTCCCACGCCGTTGGCGCCAATAATTGCGATCTTATTGCCCCGTTCTACATGCAGATTGATGCCGCTGGCCAACTGTTTTCGGTTTTCCCCCGTTCCTACGGACAGCGACAAATTTTCTACCACCAGCACATCCTTCACCGGTTCTCTGTCATAGGAAAACGACAACCGAGCCGTCTTCAGCTCTCCCTGCGGCTTTTCCACCCGTTCCATCCGTTCCAAGGCGGCAATCCTACTTTGGGCGCGTTTGGTGGTGGAAGCGCGGACCAGATTCCGGGCGATAAAATCCTCCATGGCGGCAATTTGCTGCTGCTGTTGCTCGTACTCTTTTTGCTGTCGGTCCCGTCTTTCCTTTTTCAAAAGGACATATTTGGAGTAGTTTCCCTTGTAGGTTTCCATTTTATGACGTTCTACTTCCCAGATATTGTTGACCAGTTTGTCCAAAAAATACCGGTCATGGGAAACCAACAAAAGCGCGCCCTGATAGCCGGAAAGATACTCTTCCAACCAAGTCAGGGTTTTGAAATCCAAATGATTGGTAGGCTCATCCAAAATCAGCAGGGTCGGCTGCTCCAGCAAAAGCTTCGCCAAGGCAAGACGGGTCTTTTCCCCGCCGGAAAGGGTGCGGATAATGGAGTCCACCGGCTTGTCGGAAAAGCCCATTCCGTTTAAAATCGTCCGGATCTTGACGTCGATTAAATATCCTTCCGCTTTGCTGAACGCCTCGTCCAGCCCTGCGTATTCCTCCGCCAACGCCCGGTACGCCTCTCCTTGATGATCCAACTCAGGCGCCGCCATCTGCTGCTCTAACTGGCGCAGGCGCTGCTCCATTTGGAGCACCGGCGCAAAGACGCTGCGCATTTCTTCCCAAATTGTATTTTCACTGGACAGGCCGCTGTTCTGCCGCAAAAAGCCGATGCTGACATCGTGGCCCATGGCAATTTCTCCGGAATCCGCCTGCAGATCCCCTATGATCAAATTGAGCAGCGTGGATTTTCCGGCTCCGTTCACCCCAATCAGCCCAATGCGATCGTGATCTTCAATTTTGCCTGTAATATCCTGCAGCACCACGTTGGCGCCAAAACTTTTATTGACTTGTTCGATGGAAAGTACCATATTAATAGTTCCTTTGGTTCCTTTTGCCTGGTATTTTTTTTATTTTAGCATATCCTTTTTTTTTCATCAACAGATATTGACAAACTTCTTTTCTGTGATTATCCTTACAATAAAAGAAAAAGGACCGGCCGGTACGATTGGTATCGGCTTTTTTCGATCACATGGGGAATAACGGAGGAATCATGATGAATCCCATTCAAATCCATACCAAAAACCCGTATGAAGTACGGATTCAACCCGGTATCCTGCAGGAGGCCGGCACCTGGATCCGAAAAATCAAACCTGCCGCCAGGCTGGCCGTCGTCACCGATTCCAACGTGGCTCCGTTGTACCTTCGGACTTTGCTGCATTCTCTGGAACAAGCAGGATATCGGGACATCCCGTCGTTTACCCTGCCCGCCGGGGAAAATACCAAATCGTTGGAATCCGCCGGCATTTTATATCAGCTTCTTTCCCAGCGCAAGATTTCCCGGGACTGCTGCTTGATCGCGCTGGGCGGCGGGGTGATCGGCGATCTGACCGGATTTGTCGCCTCCACCTATCTGCGCGGCATCGCGTTGATCCAAATTCCAACCACCCTTTTGGCCCAGGTCGACTCTTCTGTAGGTGGGAAAACAGCGGTGAACCTGCCTGCCGGAAAAAACCTGGTGGGGACGTTTTGGCAGCCTTCCTTGGTCCTTTGCGACCCGGATACCCTGTCCACATTGCCGGCAGACGTTTTTTCCGACGGCATCGCCGAAGCGGTCAAATGCGGGATGATCCGCGATGCGCAATTGTTCGACTGTTTGGCACAAAAGGATCCGCGGGCGAATTTGGAAGAAATTATTTCTCGGTGCATTCTCGTCAAACGGGATGTGGTGGAACAAGACGAGCAGGATACCGCGGAGCGGATGCTGCTTAATTTCGGCCATACTATGGGACATGCGGTGGAAAATTGGATGCAGTACCGCCAGCGGCACGGACAGTGTGTGGCGACTGGCATGGTGATGATCGTACAGGCCCAGGTGGCTGCGGGAACGCTTCCTCAAAGCGTTCTGGATCAGCTGCTTGCCGTTTGCCAAAAATACCGCCTTCCCACCTGCTGCGACGCCCCGCTGGATCAGCTGTTTCAAATCTGCCGACAGGACAAGAAAAATACCACCAACGCCATCCGTGCGGTTTTGCTGCGCGGGATCGGCGATGGGTATGTTCAGTCTTTTTCCTTCGAACAGTTTCAATCCTTTTTGCAAGGCGGTGTGGCCAAATGAGAGTTGCAGTTGGGCCGTCCCGCTTGCAGGGCAAAATCGCCGCGCCGGCTTCCAAAAGCGTCGCCCACCGCGCTTTGATCTGCTCCGCGCTGGCGTCTGGCGCCAGTGAAGTGTTTCCTCTCGCTCCCTCCCAGGATATCCAAGCGACGGCGCAAGCGCTTCAGGCGATGGGCGCATCGATCCGTTGGGAGGATACCGTCATCCGGGTGACAGGCATCCGCGCCTGCCCGGAACAGGCGCAGATGGATTGCAAGGAGTCCGGTTCCACCCTACGGTTTCTCATCCCGGTAGCCGCAGCGCTGGGCATTTGCGCTTCTTTTACTGGCAGCGGACGCCTGCCGGAACGTCCGCTAGGCCCCTATCGCACTGCTTTTACATGGAAAGGTGTTTCCCTTGACAGTGATTTTCTTCCCCTGCATCTGCATGGCCGGTTGCAGCCAGGCTGTTACACCCTTCCCGGCGATATCAGTTCTCAATTTATCACCGGTCTGCTGTTTGCGCTTCCGTTGCTCGACGGCGACAGCAGGATCCAGCTTTCTACGCCACTGGAATCGGCGCCTTATGTCGCTTTGACAATAGATGTGCTGCGCCAATGCGGCATTGTGGTCCACTGGACGGACAACACCATACAAATCCCGGGCAGGCAGCAGTATCAGCCTCGCCAATGGAAGGTGGAAGCGGATTATTCTAACGCCGCCTTTTTCCTGGTGGCCGGTGCGCTGGGCAATGATGTAAAGCTTATTAACTTGCCAGATCATTCCCTGCAAGGCGACCAGGATATCTTGCGCATTTTGGATTTATTTGGCGCAGCTCCTGTCCGAAAAGACGGTGCGGTGTGGTTTCAGCAGCGCATCTGCCGTCCGGTACAGATCGACGCCAAACACATTCCCGATCTGGTGCCGATTCTCTGCGTCGCCGCCGCTGCTGCACCGGGAAAGACTGTCATTACTGGTACAAAGCGTTTAAAAATCAAAGAGAGCGATCGCGCTGGCGCCATGGTGGATTGTCTGACCCGCCTTGGCGCAGACATCCGGCAGGAACCGGACGCCCTCACCATTTGCGGAGGTCGTCCGCTACACGGCGCAGTGGTCTCTTCTTATTCAGACCACCGGATCGCCATGTCCATGGCCATTGCGTCCTGCCTTGCGGATTCTCCTGTGGTCATAGAGCAAGCGCAGGCGGTAGAAAAGTCTTATCCCAGGTTTTTCGAGGATTTCAAGGCATTAGGAGGAATCGTCCATGTCGTCTAATTGGGGCAACCACATTAAACTTTCCATTTTCGGCGAATCCCACGGTCCGTCCATTGGCATGGTGCTGGACGGTCTGCCGGCGGGCGAGCCCATTGATATGGAGCAGCTGCGCGCGTTTATGGACCGGCGCCGCCCGGGGAAAAACCGGATGTCCACCCCCCGTTCGGAAACGGATGAGCCGCATATTTTGTCAGGAATCTATCGTAACCACACCACCGGCACCCCGTTGGCCATCGAGATCTACAACCGCGATACCCATAGCAGCGATTATGCCCAGATGGATCACGTCGCCCGGCCAGGGCACGCAGATTACACTGGCCATTTGCGCTATTGCGGCGCGCAGGACCCCCGTGGCGGCGGGCATTTTTCCGGCCGATTAACCGCCCCTTTGACCGCCGCCGGCGGGATTGCCCTGCAGATTCTGGCGCGCCGTGGTGTTTCGGTAGGAGCGCACATTGCCTCTATTGGCCCATTGGAGGATCAGCTGTTCGACCCGGTCTCGCTGTCTGCGGCCATTTTGGCCAAGCCGGGGCAAAAAGCCTTCCCAGTTTTAGACGATTCGGCCGGGGAATCCATGCAGCAGCTCATTGAAACCTGCCGCGCGTCCCAAGATTCTGTAGGCGGCGTTGTGGAATGCGGAATCACCGGTTTCCCGCCCGGAATTGGTTCTCCCATGTTCGACGGGCTGGAAAACCGTTTTGCGTCTTTGCTCTTCGGGATCCCTGCCGTCAAGGGGTTGGAGTTTGGGGCGGGATTTGATGCCGCACGGCATTTTGGCTCTCAAATGAACGATCCTTTTACCATTCAAAATTCCACCGTCCAAACCAAGACCAACCACCATGGAGGAATCCTAGGCGGGATTTCTTCCGGTATGCCGATTCTCTTTCGGGTGGCGTTTAAACCGACCCCTTCTATCTCCCGGCAGCAGGAAACGGTGGATTTTCAAAAAATGGAGTCTGTGGTACTGTCGATTCGAGGCCGGCATGATCCTTGTATTGTCCCCCGGGCCGTCCCCTGTGTGGAAGCCGCAGCCGCATTGGCGCTGCTGGACGCCTGGATGGAAAAAACAAAATAAAACCGGGTTTTCTGCCAGATAGATTTTCCTGTTCTGGCAGATTTTTTTTCTTGTTTTTTTCACATGGGTTCCGATACAATGGAAGTATCCAGAAAGGAGGGATGTCAATGCAGTGGATCAAAGAAATCCGCCAGCAATTACATACGGTCGGGCCATATGCGCAGAAGGTTGTCGCATTCGGTTTTTGGTGCGCCGTGATTCAATTCTCCATTGCGCTCATCTCTTACCGGATGGCCTTTTTCCTAGACTACCACCAGCAGATGCTGATTCACCGCACCGCGATGGAAGCCGCTCCTACTTGTTTTGTCTCCGGGCTGATTGCGGCTTTGATTTGGGACTTGGCCGAACGCTCTTATGGGAAACAATAGCCGGTACCCATCTGGTCTTTGTGACATATGATAAACAAACGAGGCTTTTTCCAGCCGCGCAGGAACCATCCCAACTTACCCAGCGTGGAGAATGGAGCTATGTCATGAAACCAAAGACTTCTCCCGGCCCTGCCGGTCCTGTGCTGCAATTACAGCATCCGGGTACTTATACGCTGACCTATCAAATGACCTTTCCTCCCATGCGCACGGTGGACGCCGCATTTTTCCTCCGCTGCAACGGCGCCGTTCTTGAGCGAACGACACGTCGTCTCCAGAAAAAAAGCGGCTATTCGTTAACCATGCAGGTCAATACCGTCTGCAATTTGCCGTGCTGCGCCAAAATCCAAATTGATGCGGTTCCCGCACAGGCGATTCATAACGCAACTCCTTCTTCTTTTCTGCTTTGCGCCAAAATGGAAGGAAAGGTATGAAAACTTTGCAGAAAAGCCTTGACTTTTTGCCCGCTTTGTAGGATAATAAAAAACGTTCTATTGCGGGCATAGTTTAGTGGTAAAACATCAGCTTCCCAAGCTGAGGTTGCGAGTTCGATTCTCGTTGCCCGCTCCAAATGCAACGAAGCACTCAAAGCAATACCTGCTTTTAGTGCTTCTTTTGTTTTCCCCAAGTCAGAGGCTTCATATATTATTTTGCGGTGTAAGGATTAGCGTGTAGAGAGGATCTTTACCAGCCGTTCGAACAATTTCATCGCCTCCTGCTGATCTTCTGGCGACAATTGTAAAAATGAATGCAAGGATGATAGGAAGCTTTTGGCGGTGTAGAGCTGGTTTACATCATAATCGTCTGAGATTAAGCTCATCGGGGGGATTTCCAGCTTTTTGGCAATCTGCTGAATGGTTTCCAAAGTAGGGTTCGCTTTGCCAATCTCGATATTTTGCAACGAGGTTCTGCTGATTTCCAGCTCCTCTGCAAATTCTGTCATGGAAGCACCGCTCAATTTCCGCAATATTTTCATTTTTAATTGCAGTATTTCATTCATGTTCATGCTCTCGTCCTCCATCCTTGTTTAAAACTATACCATTTGTGGACGAGAACGCCAAAGACAGGATAATGATAAACCATACTAAAATAATGTTTAAATTGGATAAGATTGGAAATTAAATTTGTATTTTTTCTTTCCGCTTTTTATTCCTTTGTTTTTAAAATTTGCGCTTGACAAATATTGCAATATTGGATATAATAAACAGGCGTTCTAAAGTGAAAAAATGGAGAAGTCGCCTAGCCCGGTTTATGGCGCACGACTGGAACTCGTGTATGGGTTAATAGCTCATCGAGGGTTCGAATCCCTCCTTCTCCGCCAAAAAGAGACAAACTTGTTTTAGAGTTTGTCTCTTTTTTTATCCTCAAATAGGTGAAAAATAGAGCAATGGATACCATTACCAACTTGGAACATGTATCTTCTATTTCTCCTGGAAGACAACAGCAATGTCCTGCTGTGGGTTGCCCTACTGTTTGTATCGAGCGGTATACTCAGAGCAGTAACATACAGCAAGAAAAAAAACAGGCAAAGTAACTCATTTACGGAAATACTCCAATTAAACAGGATGTAATGTATAAGTGAGTAGGTTGCACCAGAAAATATTAGATTATCCTATTACAACATCAGAGAAAAGCAAAAGATTTTTATAAGCAAAAAGCAGGAACGACGAAGCCGTTCCTGCTTTTTACAATTTTTATGTGACTTGCTGTTGGTTATTGACGTCTGAAAATTTTTTGCGCCTTTTTCATGTTTTCTCGTACCTTAACACCGAACGGACAGTTTGGCTCGCACCGGCCACACATCAGGCAATCGTCTGCCGTGGCTGAAAGCGCCCAATAATGCTGCGCGACTGTTTCCGGCACAGTGTCCTGCTGTGTTGCTAAATCTAAAAATTTGGTTACAGCTGCAATATCGATATGTGCGGGGCAGGGTTGGCAGTGGTTGCAGTACATGCAGCGCCCGGTCATATGAATGGCATTCCCGCCGCTGAAAATGTGGGCATAGCTGCGTTCTTCATCGGACACTTGATAGTATTTTACCGCTTCCAGCACTTCTTCTACAGTATGACAACCGACGATCACGACTTTTACTCCGTTGCGGTCCAGACAATATTGAATACACTGGGGCACCGTCATAGCCACACCAAAGGGAGAACTCTCCGCTTTTAGCAGTGTACCGGCACCTAAGGGCTTCATAACGGTAATCGCTACGCCTTTGGCTTCACAGGCGGAATATAGCTTCTGACGTACCTCATCCACGACCAGACCGCTCTTTTCCATCCCCTTAAATTCCATCAGATCGTTAATATCTGTGTCGGCTTCCTCCATATCGTAGGCGGGATTGATGCTGAACATTAGAACGTCGATCCAACCGCTCTCCACAGCTTTCAGGGCAATGTGGGGATTATGGGAACTCATGCCGATATGCCGGATAACGCGCTTCTCCTTCAGTTCCTTTGCGTATTCCAGAACAGATCCTTCAAAAACAGTCTGGAAATCCTCTTCACTGTCAATGTAATGGATCATACCAACATCAATATAATCGGTATGCAGACGTTCTAGAAGATCGGCAAAGGAGCGTTTTGTCTTTTCTATATCACGGGTACGGGTATATTGGCCATCCTCATAGATGGTGCAGAGATGTCCCTGGATAATAAATTGATTCCGGCGGCCCCGTAAGGCGACACCGAGGTTATCACGGGTGGGGGCCTGCGGCATAAAGATGTCGATGTAGTTGATCCCATGCTCCTGTGCCGCATCAACGATTGCGATGCTTTCTTCGGCAGTCAGACCGTTGAACCACTCACCACCTAGTCCGATTTCGCTGACTTTTAATCCGGTTCTTCCCAATGTTCTGTATTTCATAAGACCCTGGTCCTCCTTTTTATTATTTCAAAAAACGCCGTAGCAGATCCATAAAATCCACTGCGGTAATCCGTCCGCTTTAGTCTTCCTGCTTCGTTTTTGCAATCACGATTTCACGGACGCAGACATTCTGCGGCATCTGATAAGCAAACCAGGCGCAGTCTGCAATTTTGGAAGACTCCAGCCCGCCCTCAATGCTCTGCTTCCAAAGATTGTAGTTGTCCTTGATTTCCTGATTGGAGGTATGGGAGAGAAGCGGTGTCTCCACAATTTCTTTGATAGCGGCCTGCATAGCGGAAAGGTCGGTGACATCCACACTGCGGCACAGGCAGTTGGGCAGATTCAGCTCCTCCATCACTTCTTTTCTTCTGGCCAGCATAAGGACAGGATGCCCTTCGCTGGAAAAACGCTTGGCAAACTCCATACCAATTCCGGAACTTGCGCCGGTAACAACAACTAATTTTTTCATCATAATACCTCCTTTCAATTCTGGTTTGTAATGGTATCACAAGCCTCTTTCAGCTGATTGAGTACGCCATCCTGCGTCATCAGTTCGCCCGGCTCATATGCGGAGAAGGACAGTGAAAATGCTAAATGCCAATGAAGAAATTCTGCGATACAGCGGAATTAATCGTGGATCAGACGGTACTGCGGATTTTCCATATTATTGGCACCGACTACTATAACGCCGATCTTTTTCCCCATGGTTTTGAACTGGGAATCCTGGGAATAGAACTTGTCCACAACCATTTTCAGTTGTGCAGACATTCCCCACCAGTAAACCGGCGTGCCGAAAATGACAGCATCAGCCTGTACGATTTTTTGAATCACTGCATCGGATTCGTCCTGACAAACACAATGTCCTCCATTCCTCTTACATCCATCACAGGCACAGCAGCCGCTGAGCTTCAAAGTACTGACATCCAGAACTTCAACTGTGTTCCCGTCCTCCAGAATGGTTTTCATCGTTTGGAGAGCCGCACGGGTGTTGCCATGATATCTTGGACTTCCGTTCAGAATGAAAATATTCATCACTCAGCTTTCCTTTCTGTTCATATTAATTTGATTCATCCAATTCACTTGCTTATAGTAAAAGAAAAACACAATCGAGCTGAGCCCCCATGTTAACGGATAGACCACGTATACCATTTGAATGGCATGGGTCAATGGTATGCTAACTGCAAGAAATGCAACCCGGATCACACACCAGAAAACCATCATAATAATCATGGGCACAACCGCTTTTCCGGCTCCACGGAGTATGGCGGCAACAGAGTGGGAATAAGCCAACAGAAAATAAAACAGTGCGGCTGTTCTGGCTTTTTCTACCCCAAAACGGATTACCTCCGGTGTGGAATCAAATGCGGCTATCAGCTGCGGAGCCAATAAGAATACCAGAATTCCGATCAATTCAGCCAAAATGACCGTTGCCAAAATTCCAAACCGTGCGCCTCTTTTTGTCCGATCTGCCTGCCCTGCACCGAGATTTTGTCCTACAAATGTCGTAATGGCCATGGTAAAGCTGTTGATCGGCAAAAAAGCAAAGCCTTCAATTTTGCTGTAAGCTCCATAACCCGCCATTGCCATTTCACCAAAGGCGTTAATGTACGACTGTACCACAACATTTGCAAACGCTATGATGGAGTTTTGTACTCCGGAGGGAAGTCCAACGCATATGATCTGTCCCAGCATTTTGGCATCAAACCGGATTTTTGTGATTTGAAGCTTGTAGCTGTCATTTGTCCGAAGCAGCTGAATAAAACATAAAATTGCGCTGAATCCCTGTGAAATCACAGTAGCCAACGCCGCTCCACCAACGCCTGCGTGGAAAACCTCGATAAATAAGATATCCAGTACAAGATTGATTACCGAGGAAATCATCAGATAATACAACGGATGGCGGCTGTCTCCAACCGCTTGCAGAATACCTACAAAGATGTTGTACATGACAAAGCCAAGGGAACCGGAAAAATAAATCTGCAAGTATGTAATCGATTCCGGCATGACGCTTTCCGGCGTCCCCATCCATATCAGGATCTGTGGGGATAATAAAACGCCTGCTGCAGTCATCAACACTCCGGCAACAAGACCGAAGGCAACTGTCGTATGAACTGCACGGTGAACACCATTTTTATCTTTGGCCCCGAAATATCTGGACACAATAACTCCGGCACCAGAGGAAATGCCACTTAAGAAACCAATCAGCATAAAAATCAGACTACCAGATGAACTGACTGCAGCCAACGCACTGCTTCCTAGAAAATTACCCACAATCAGGGAGTCGACCGTATTGTACAGCTGCTGAAACAAGTTTCCCAGCAAGAGCGGCAAAGCAAAGAAAATCATACGTTTCGAAATCGAACCGCTCGTCATCGGTTCGATCTTTTTTTCCATGGAATTCCTCCCAAAAATTCAAATTGTAATATTGCATTATCGTAAAAAAACGATATACTTGTATTGTATTCTTTTTTGAGATTTATAACAAGTACGCACATTATTTTTAGAAAGTAAAAAAGTTTTCACTATGAAGGTGGGATACAATGGAAAAAATTATGGTAACCTGTGAGATGGAAGTAACATTAAAGATGATTGGCGGGAAATGCAAACCACTTATTTTAGATAGCTTAATCCGTAACGGCACACAGAGGTTCAGCGAATTGATGAGGGAGGTCACCCAAGTTTCTCAAAGAACTCTCACAAACCAGCTTCGTGAACTGGAAACCGACGGCTTAATTGTCCGTACTGTATTTGCGGAAGTTCCGCCACGGGTAGAATATTCTATTACTCCAAAGGGGAAGTCTTTGGAACACATTTTGGAACTTATGTGTGAGTGGGGCGAAAAGAATATCGACGACCGGTTCGTTATGACAAATCCGCAATGTTCCGATTGTGAAGATCAACTGTAATGAAACACCATTGAAATCTGAACCCTCTCGTTCAATTTCAGATATTCTCCAAAGTGCCGTTTACCGGTGTTGTCCACCCTGTCCTTTGCAGTTGTCTTATCTCGTGCGAGGGTGCAACTCCATCAGCCAAAATCGCAAATATATCTTTTTTATAGCCCTTAGACAAAAAGAGACCTGGAGCCGATTGTGTTCCAGGTCTTTTTTATTTTGCTTTTCATGAAATTTGTCCAATCTACTTTAAACAGCAGGCGGTCTTTCCCAGCGCCGTTATCGATCCAGCAGAATTTCCTGCTCCTTGCCGATTTCCATTTTGCACAGATACGACGCTTTCAATGTATAAATGCCGTCTTTTTGCGAAACGGAAAGCTCCTTTTCTAAAATTTCCGCATCTTGCAGCTGCGCCTCCTCCTGTTTTTGCAGCAAGGCCAACGCTTCTTCTTTCGCCTGTACCTCTTGATAGGTCACCAGTTCCGTCGTATAATAGGCGCGCGTTTCTTCTACCAGGGCGAAAGGAGTAGACAGACCGAACGGCGCAAATGGAACTGTTGTTTGTTGAGAATCATATGACACCTGTTGGTCCCGGTCCCAGAACAAGGGAATCTTCCAGGTGAGAATTTTGAGATATTTTTTTTGAACAACCTCCCCGGTCGGAACACGCTTTTCCTGCTGCATGGGCACCTGCACTTCGATTTCATAATCCGTATACGCCTGGATATCCGCCCTGGCATGCACAAATCGCGTTTGGCCTTTTCCGTCCTCGATCACGCCGCTCACAATCAGGTCTCCTGCCAAAACAGTGTCTCCGACCTTCAGGTCGCTTTGTCCGTCATACACATCCATCGAGCAAATCTGTCCGGTATATTTTGCCACGATATTACATGCTTTATCGTCGTCTAAGTACATATCGGGCGCCAGAACCCGCTCATTGACTTCTACCGTTACCGTGCTCCCGGTGATATTCACCGCAATCCACGAAAGCTCTTTTAATTCCAGCAGCGTTTTCCGCTCCAGTTCCCGCGCATCCAAGGAATGTTTGAACGCGCCGACTTTTAGCCCCTGTTCCGCCAGATAATCGAGGATTGCATCGGAAGAAACCAGCTCGTTTCCCACTACGTCGATGGTCCAGACAAAATTGCCCAACAACCCCAAAATCCCCAAAAAGACGACCACCCCCGCCGCCAGTCCGACTCTACGGCGGTATTTTTTTTTCCACATAGGCCAGCCGAAACGCTTTTCAATCCGCATCTGGACGCCGGTCTTTTTGGCGAATGGGCGCAGCTTTTTGTAATGGCGCATGAGCGTATATCCGGTGTACTGCGTCTGTGTCTTGACGCCGCCCCACAAATTGACGCCGCCGCGAGACACCAAATTTAAAAATCGCTCAATGAAAACGCCTGTGACGCGAAATCGGACATAACCGCAAACAAAACGCAAAAAACGAACGATAAACATAATCTTCTCCTGATTACTCTAAAAATTCTACTGAAAAAATCCGTCCGTCAATGATGACATTTTCTCCCGTCATGCATTTAATCTGCAAATCCTTTCCTGTAAATTTCACCATCTGTCTGCCCAACTTCAATTTTATAAAATCATCCTCGTATTCCACTACGCCCTGACACCCGTCCAGCACGGCTTCCCGGCTGCCGGAAAGAACAATCTGGGAATAAGAGTCGAACATGTTTCCCGGAACATCCAAAATTTTCGCCAGTGCCTGTGGAGAAGACTGCCGGCTTTTTTTCTCTTTCCGTTTCATCCTTTCAGCTCCTCCCCATTAAAACCTGTTCCACTATATGTTTTTGCGGGAACTGATATACATTTTCTGGCAGACAGGTTTATAAAATATAGGGAAAAGAAAGGCGGTGGATCCGATGATTTTCTCTTGGGCAAAAAAAGTGCAGCGCCTGGTTTCCCTTTTCGCTTTTCTCTCCCTGGCGGTTTGTCTGCTGGTTTATTCGGATGTGGTCCGGCGAGGCGTCGTATCCGGCCTGCAAACCTGCGCGACGGTACTAATCCCTTCCCTATTTCCCTTTATGGTTCTCTCCGGCGTGCTGGGGGAAAGCCGAACGGCCCGCACCATGCAATCCCTGCTTTCTCCGATCATGCGCTATGGATTTCACCTCCCCCCGTTTACGGCCTGTACCGTGTGCATGGGATGGATCGGCGGATATCCAGTAGGAGCCAAAATGATTGCCTCGCTACTAGAGCAGGGCCGAATTGGCCAGGCAACGGCAAAACGCCTGCTGGCTTTTTGCGTCAATGCCGGGCCATCCTTTTTAATCTGTGCTGTCGGCGCCGGATTTTTGGGCAACGCAAAGGCCGGAATCCTGCTGCTGTGTTGCCAGCTGGCATCGTCTTGGATCATCGGCGTACTGCTCGGGATATGGCACCGGCGGGACCCCATTGAACCGGATGAGGCAAAAGAGCCGCCTTTGCCCTTTTCCCACGCATTGGTGCATGGGGTGCAAAGCGGCATCAACGGGATGCTTTCGGTCATCGGATACGTCCTTTTGTTCTCTGCAGGGATTGAACTGCTGTCCTATTTTTTTGCTGACCGCTGCCCTGGCATTTTTCTTCTTACCGGATTGCTGGAAGTAACCACCGGATGCCTACAGGCGGCAAAACAATCGAACCTGGTATTGATCGGGTTTCTGGTCTCTTTTTCCGGTTTGTCGGTAATCTTCCAGGTATTGTCATTTTTCAAAGGAATGCCCGGCCTGTTTTGGCCTTTGCTTTGCTCCAGGCTAGCGCACGGGGTGCTCACCGCCTGCCTGGTCCGTTTGGGAATGGTTTTATTTCCGCAGACGGCTGCAGTTTTTGCCAGCGCTTCTCAGCCGCTGGTCCCGCAGCTTTCCGCAACGCCGGCCGTGTCGATTCTGCTGGCTGTTTTATGCGGCGTTTTCTTGTTTTCCCTGTTCCCGCGTAATTTCCGCAGATTGGATTAGATTTTTTTTTCCGCATTTGTTATAATGAATAAAATGACGAATTGGGAGAGGTTTTTATGCGCAAAATGCTTTTCGACCAACAGATTGCTCCCGCCTGTCAATATTGCAGCCGCGGATCTCTCAGTGCAGACGGGAAAAGTATTCTATGCCCGCACAAAGGCGTGGTGACAGGCGAGTACTTTTGCCGGAAATTTCGATATGATCCGCTCAAACGGGTTCCAAAAAAACCTGTCCGACAAGTATTTCAAAAGGAAGATTTTTCCCTTTAACCTATCGCCAAAACAGGAGGCCTCTATGGAAAAAAGAATGCGTCAATGGACCCTTTCTGCGCTTGCTGCTGTTGTAGCATCCGCGTCACTTTGGTCCGCTGCGGCAAATCCGCCCCAGACTGATTCCGAACAAGCCCCGACTGCTGGAGGGTTGTTTTTTTCGGCGTTATCTGGGACCGATTCTGCCGAACAGATCGATAATCTGTTGGATTTTGCCGGGAAATGTGGATTGAACCGGATCTATTTCTCCTGTCAAAAATCATCGGCGCAAGACGGCGCGTCTTTGCCCTCCTTTTCCATTGCCTCGATGGATGAAACCATGCAAAACCTCACGAAGCTGGCAGCCGAAATGGAACAGACCGATCTGTACCTTTCTTTGGTGCTGGATCCGTTTGTCTTAGATCATACGCATCCTGCGTATCCGTACGTGCGCCGGATTACCCAGTTGGGCGGATCGATCGCCGTTTGGAAAGACGGGGTCTTATACCTGGACCCGACCATCCCGCAAAACCAGCAGCTCGCGCAGTGGGAATTGCAAAAATGGCTGGCCGCCGGCAGCCGAACCGATGAACTGGTTGTGAAAAGCACGGCGTTTTTGTGCCATTCCGGCGACGGACAGGCCAACGACCAAGTTTCCCAAGCGCAGCGGATGGCGTCCTTTTTTGAGGAAATCAGCGGCAGCGGCGTTTCCATTTCCGTGCTGTATGATCTACCTTCCTCGCCGTATCAAAGCAGCTTACAATGGATGCATATGCCCGGCCTTTCCCCGCAGACGCTGGCGGAAAATCAGCTGGCGAATACGGTGTATCCCGCGGCACAAACCAATTGGGAATCCTATGAAGCCCAAATGGAAACCTGGCCGGAAACCTTTGCCGGATTATCGGTATCTCCCTTTTTTGGCCAGGCCGCCGTTTCGGAAGATCATGCGGCCTTTGCCATCAGCAGCATGATTTTTTCCGCCCGTCAAGCGGGGATCACCTCTTTTGCGGTGGACGGATATGAGCAGCTGGCCGCCGGCGGAACAGAGGACGCAGTTTTGCTTTGCGCAGCGTTGTCCAGCGACCTTGCCATCATTCCCGACGGATATTCTTTGGAAGTCCCCCAAACCTTTTCCGTCACCCGTCCCAGCGGCGATATTGCCATCTCTTCCTCCTCCTATTATGTGATGGGCACTTCAAACCCGGATCTGCCTTTATACCTGGATGGCGAACCCATCCAGCGCCAAACGTCCAACGGCGGGTTTGGCGTGTATCTGACCGACATTCCCATCGGCACCAGCACCTACACCTTTTCTCAGGGATCCCAGAAAAAAACGATTTTCATTACCCGGATGGATCCTGACGAAAGTGAAATCACGTTGCTGTCGAATATCGTGCAAAACTCCATGTACCCGTCCTATGACGAGGCGGTGAAAGTCGGAGAAGACATTTCCCTTCGATGCACCGCGCCGGCGGGCGCCAGTGTTTATGCCACCTTCCAGGGGAAAACCGTGCAATTGCGGCAGGTGGCGGTGGCGCAGGAGGGCGTACCGGCTACCTATACGGGAACGATGAGCATGCCGGCAGTAGGCAGCGAAGACGAGACTACCCAGGTCGGATCGGTGACCTACACGCTGGAATATCAAAGCTCGACTACCACCTACTCCTCCAGCGGAGAATTGTATGCCGTTGGGGAAAACGCATCTTTGGCGGTGATGGCAAACGATTATATCAATAACGTGTACGGCGACGTTTCCATCGAAGATGATTTTTATATGACGCTTTACAACGGTGCGTGCGACTATGTGGAGGAAATCACCGACAATTACTATAAGCTTCGTTCCGGCGGGTATTTGCCCAAATCCACTGCGGAGATTCTTACCGGCAGCCCGGTCGTGGACAATCAGGTTTCCGCCGTGGACTTCTCCGTTTCCGAACGCGGGGAAACACTGACCTTATCCGGAACGGCAAAAGCACCCTACCGCGCCCAGATGAATGATTCCTGCCTTACGGTAACGCTTTGGAATACGACAGGGATCCCTTCGTCGATCCAGGCGGAAAATTCCACCTTGTTCCGGCAGATTTCCTCTGTGGAAAACGAGGACGGCTCGGTTACGCTGACGTTGGATTATCAGGATAACGGGGCGCTCTGGGGGTATAATGTAGAGTATGACGGCGATCAGATTGTGATTTTTGCGAAAAAAGCGCCGCAACTTTCCGGCGACAGCCAGCACCCGTTGGAAGGGGTTGTCGTAGTGCTGGATGCAGGGCACGGCGGCGAGGATCCAGGCGCGTTGGGCGTTGCCGGGACAAACGGGCCGACGGAAAAGGATCTCAATTTTATTTCCGCCTATGCAACCAAACAGGTGCTGGAATCCCTGGGAGCCACAGTACATATGGTTTCGGAAGAGAATGCAAGGCTGAGTTTTGAAGAGCGGATGGATCCTGCCAGAAGCTTACGGGCGGACTTTTTCCTGTCCTTCCACCACAACAGCACCAGCGAATCGGCAAACAGCGGCAGCTCGTTCGGGACGGAAGTCTATTACCATGAAGAGCAGTCCCGGGTTTTTGCGGAATATGTCCTTGCCGGCATTACCGCTGCAACCGGCCGCGATGCCCGCGGCGCCTACCAGGATTATTACCGGGTGACCCGCATGACCTACGCTCCTTCTCTGCTGCTGGAGCTTGGGTTTGTCGTCAACCCAGAGGAATATGAGGACCTGTGCCGGCCGGACCGCATCTTCCAAACGGCGCTGGGCGTAGCGAAAGCTATGGTGCAGACCATTGAGGATTTTCAATAAAGCTTGCATACGGCAATCGCTCTGACAAAAGGTTTTCCCCTTTGTGGGAAAACCTTTTTCTTCCGCCGGAAGATTGGAGGATTCTATTGACGTTTCCCTTGGAGCAGGATATAATGAGAAAGAACATTCGTTCCTATTGATTTGGGAGGTGCAGCATGGAAAAATTTCAACTGGTTTCGGACTATCAGCCTACAGGCGACCAGCCGGCAGCCATTCAAAAGTTGGTCGACGGATTGCGTGCCGGCATGCATGAACAGACCCTGTTGGGCGTAACAGGGTCCGGCAAAACCTTTACCATGGCCAACGTCATCGCGCAAATCAATAAGCCGACGCTTGTTTTGGCGCACAATAAAACGCTGGCGGCGCAATTGTGCTCCGAGTTCAAGGAATTTTTCCCCCATAACGCGGTGGAATACTTCGTCTCCTATTACGACTATTACCAACCGGAAGCGTACATCGCAAGCACCGACACATATATCGAAAAGGATAGTGCCATTAACGAAGAAATTGAGAAACTCCGCCATTCTGCTACCTCCGCCTTATCCGAGCGAAACGACGTGATCATTGTCTCCAGCGTTTCGTGCATCTACAGCTTGGGCGACCCTATCGATTACCGTAACATGGTCATTTCCCTGCGGCAGGGCATGACCAAAAACCGGGACGATCTTTTGCATAAATTGGTAGAGATCCAATACGAACGCAACGACATCAATTTTGTCCGCAACAAATTCCGTGTCCGCGGGGACGTGGTGGAAATTTTCCCCTCCTACTCCGGCGACACGGCGATCCGCGTAGAATTCTTCGGCGATGAGATCGACCGGATCAGCGAGATCAATACCCTGACCGGGGAATTGAAAAATGTCGTTTCCCATGTGGCGATCTATCCGGCTTCCCACTACATCGCGCCGCCGGAAAAAATGAAAACCGCCTTGCAGGAAATTGAAGAAGAGTGCAATGAGCGGGTGAAGTATTTCCAGCAGGAAGGAAAGTTGATTGAAGCACAGCGCATTGCGGAACGCACCCGGTATGATATGGAAATGATGCAGGAAATCGGATTCTGCAAAGGGATTGAAAACTATTCCCGGATTATTTCCGGCCGGGCGCCGGGCTCCAGCCCCTATACTTTGATGGACTATTTCCCCAAAGACTTTTTGCTGTTTGTGGACGAGTCCCATGTTACCCTTCCCCAAGTCCGCGGCATGAACGCCGGGGATGCGGCGCGGAAAAAAAGTTTGATCGACTTCGGGTTCCGTCTCCCCTCTGCGATTGACAACCGGCCCTTGAATTTCGATGAATTTTACAGTAAAATCAATCAAGCGATTTATGTCAGCGCAACCCCTGGCCCGTTTGAAAAAGAGCACAGCGCCCAACAGGTAGAACAGGTGATCCGGCCTACCGGCTTGGTAGATCCTGAAATCTCGGTCCGTCCGGTAGAAGGGCAGATTGATGACCTTTTGTCGGAGATTCATCTGCGCGTCGACCGAAAAGAACGTGTACTGGTCACTACCTTGACAAAGAAAATGGCGGAAGATTTGACCGCTTACCTGGAAAATATGGGAATTAAAGTGCGGTATATGCACTATGATGTGGATACCATCGAGCGGATGGAAATCATCCGGGACCTGCGCCTGGGAGAATTTGACGTTCTGGTCGGCATCAACCTGCTGCGCGAGGGTCTGGATATCCCGGAAGTATCCTTGGTGGCGATTCTGGACGCGGACAAAGAAGGATTTTTGCGGTCGGAAACTTCCCTAGTTCAAACAATCGGCCGCGCCGCTCGAAATGCAGACGGCAAAGTCATTATGTACGCCGACACGGTAACCGGATCGATGGAGCGCGCTATCCGGGAGACGGAGCGCCGCCGCGCCATCCAAATGGCCTATAACGAAGAACATCACATTGTTCCCCAGACCATTCGCAAGGGCGTTCGGGATGTGCTGGAAATTTCCGCGAAGGATCATGATAAAAAGAAGAGCGGCAAACGGCTGAGTCCGGCGGAGCGAAAAGCGCAGATTGCCAAACTGACAGCAGAAATGAAAAATGCCGCCAAGCTCTTGGAATTTGAGCATGCGGCCTATTTGCGGGATAAAATCAAAAAATTGCAGAATGAAAAATAAATGATGGAGGAAGTCCCCATGGCTTTGGAAAAAATCATCATCAAGGGTGCGCGGGAACATAATTTAAAAAATATTGATCTGGAGCTTCCAAGGGATCAATTTATCGTGTTTACCGGGCTTTCCGGTTCGGGAAAGTCTTCGCTGGCGTTTGACACCATTTACGCGGACGGCCAGCGCCGCTACGTGGAAAGCCTGTCTTCCTACGCCAGAATGTTTTTGGGACAGATGGAAAAGCCGGACGTCGACAGCATCGAAGGGCTTTCCCCGGCAATTTCCATTGACCAGAAAACCACATCGAAAAACCCCAGATCCACGGTTGGCACTGTGACGGAAATTTACGATTACCTGCGCCTGCTCTATGCCCGGATCGGCGTTCCCCATTGCCCGATCTGCGGACGCGTGATCGAACAGCAAACGGTGGACCAGATGGTGGATCAGATCATGGCACTTGCGGAAGGCACCCGCATCCAAGTATTGGCGCCGGTGGTCCGCGGCCGCAAGGGAGAACACAAAAAAGAGCTGGAGAGCGCAAAGCGATCCGGCTTTGTTCGGGTGCGGGCGGATGGGATCCTCTATGACCTGGCGGAAGAAATCAAGCTGGAAAAAAACAAAAAACACCATATTGAAATTGTCATCGACCGGCTGGTGCTGAAAGAAGACATCCGCTCTCGCCTGTCGGATTCCCTGGAATCCGCCATGTCGGTTTCCGGTGGGCTGGTGCTCATTGATGTCATCGGCGGCGAAGAAATGCTGTTTTCGCAAAATTACGCTTGTCCCGATCATGGTATCAGCATCGAAGAACTTTCGCCGCGGATGTTCTCCTTTAATAATCCGGCCGGCGCCTGTGAAAAATGTACCGGCCTGGGCACCTTTATGAAGGTGGATCCCGCGCTGGTGATCCCAGATCCCAACCGAAGCATCAAAGGGGGGGCGATTCGCGCCAGCGGCTGGTATTATGCGGAAGGCGGATTGGTACAAGCCTATTTTGAAGCGTTGGCAAAACACTACCATTTTAGCCTGGATACCCCTTTTTGCCAGCTTCCGCCGGACATCCAGGACATCATCCTGTATGGGAACCACGGGGAAACAATTACCGTGCAGCGGGAAACCGGCAGCCGCGGCAGCTCCTTTACCACAGATTTCGAAGGAATCATCCACAATTTGGATCGCCGTTTCCGCACCACCAACAGCAACTGGGTCCGCAACGACATTGCCTCGCTGATGAGTTCGGAACAGTGCCCGGATTGCCACGGACATCGCCTCAAGCCGGAATATCTTGCGGTTACAGTCGGTGAAAAAAATATTTCGGATTTTTGCCGGATGTCCATTGTACAAGCGTTGGACTTTTTGGATTCTTTGGAACTGACCGAACGGCAAAAGATGATTTCGGCACAGATTTTAAAAGAAATCCGGGCCCGCCTTGGCTTTTTGCAAAGCGTCGGATTGGAATATTTGACCCTTGCCCGTTCAGCTAGCACTCTGTCCGGCGGGGAAAGCCAGCGCATTCGTCTTGCGACACAAATTGGCTCTTCGTTGATGGGCGTCCTGTATATCCTGGACGAACCGAGCATTGGGCTGCATCAAAAAGATAATCACAAACTCATCGCCACCCTCAAACGCCTGCGGGATATCGGCAACACCCTGATTGTGGTGGAGCATGACGAGGACACCATGCGCGCCGCCGACTATATCGTAGACATCGGCCCTGGCGCCGGCGTCCATGGCGGCGAAGTGGTTTGCGCCGGTACATTGGATCAGATTATCGCCTGCGAAGACTCCATTACCGGGCAGTATCTTTCCGGTAGGAAAAAAGTGGAAGTCCCCTCCTCCCGCCGAAAAGGCAACGGGCACTATCTGGAAATTGTCGGCGCTGCAGAAAACAATTTGAAAAATATCTCCGTCAAAATTCCTCTTGGCACTTTTACCGGCGTCACAGGCGTATCCGGTTCTGGAAAATCCTCGTTAATCAACGAGATCCTGTATAAGCGCCTTGCCAGCGATTTAAACGGTGCACGAATCCGGCCCGGGAAGCACCAGGAGATCCGCGGAATCGAGTTTTTGGACAAGGTGATTGAAATTGACCAGTCCCCCATTGGACGGACTCCCCGCTCCAACCCCGCTACCTACACCGGCGTATTTACGGACATCCGGGAACTGTTTGCTTCCACCAACCAGGCGAAAATGCGCGGATATACTTCCAGCCGTTTCTCCTTCAATGTAAAAGGCGGGCGGTGCGAAGCTTGCGAAGGAGACGGCATTATCAAAATCGAAATGCATTTTCTGCCGGATATTTTTGTTCCCTGCGAGGTCTGCAAAGGGAAACGCTACAATCGCGAAACCCTGGAAGTCAAATACAAGGACAAAAGCATTTATGATGTTCTGGAGATGACGGTAGAAGAAGGCCTGGCTTTCTTTGAACATCTGCCAAAAATCAAGCGGAAACTGCAAACCCTGTTCGACGTGGGATTGGGGTATATTAAAATCGGACAGCCGGCAACCACCTTGTCCGGCGGCGAAGCGCAGCGTGTCAAATTGGCGGCGGAACTCTGCCGCAAGCCTACGGGAAAAACCATCTATATCCTGGACGAACCTACCACAGGGCTGCATACCGCCGACGTCCATAAATTGATCGAAGTTTTGCAGACGCTGGTAGACGCCGGAAACACGGTGGTGTTCATTGAACACAATTTGGACGTGATCAAAACCGCGGACTACCTTATTGATTTGGGGCCTGACGGCGGCGACAAAGGCGGCGAAATCGTTTTTTGCGGCACGCCGGAAGAACTGGCCCAATGTGAGGCATCTTACACGGGGCAATATTTAAAGGGGCTGCTGAAATAAATGCTATCTGCTACTGGATAGCGTCCAGCAAATCCAGCGCTGTGGCGCAAATGACGTCTGCGCCGGCAGTCTCTAATTCTTCTCGATTGCCGTATCCATACAAAATGCCGATGGATGCAATCCCGGCCTGCTTTGCGCCGACAATATCGTAGGACCGGTCCCCGATCATCACCGCTTTGGACAAATCGGTAATTTGAAGCCTTTGCAACACATGCCGGATTACGTCTGCTTTATGCGGGCGCTCCCCCGACAAAGAGCTTCCCCCGATAAAGGCAAAATAGCCGGTCAAACCAAGCGCTTTTAGAATCGGAGTCGCCACTTCTACCGGCTTCGATGTAGCGATTGTCAGCGTTTTCCCTCTTTTGACAAACTGCTGCAGCATGGGTAACACCCCCTCGAAGACAGGGTTATGCTCCATTCCATGCTCCGCATAATGCGCCCGATAGATCGGTACGGCAAGCGCAGCCTTTTCGGGTGAAAAATGATGGAACTGCATCAACGCATCCAAAATTGGCGGTCCGATGTAGCAGCAAAGCGATTCCCGCTGCTCCATAATGCCAAATTGCTGCAATGTGTATTGAACCGACTGCAAAATCCCATCCTGGGAATCAATAATCGTTCCATCCAAATCAAACAGTAAGAAATTTTTTTCCATCGGATAACTCCTTTCATAAACGCGGCGCTCCTGCGCAGTCTATTATTGACCCCATTTCTGTTTAAAGGAGAACGCATATGCCAAACGCATCTGATCGGCGTCCGCAAAAGAAAGCAAAGAAAATTGCCAAAGCTTTTACCGAGTCATCTTCTTTCCAGAACGACCCGTTGGGAAGCTATACCGGAAAAAACGCCAATCCGTCGGAAAAACCGGTGCAGGACGCCGACGATCTTTGAGAAAGAAAAACGGCCATGCATGTCATGGCCGTTTTTTCTTTTAATGATACAGCCGCTTCTGCGTCTTTTGGACAAAAGTCAGCACAAAGAATAAAAGAGCAGTATCGATCGGCAGCATCACTGCATTTTTAATCAGCCGCGCCGATACCATAAATTGATACGCTTCTCCATACAGCTGCGCCAGCCACAGCGGCGTCAAGAACAGGTTAATGATAAACACCGTCGACAATTTCGCCACCAGCGAACGCACCACCGTCACCTTTTTCCGATACAGGCAGATCCCGTATAAAAATCCGATGACGAATTCGTTCAGCGTAAAGCCGGGATGAAACCCGCCGTCCGGGCTTACCATGTACTTGATCAAATCCGCCGCGATGCCCACAACCCCGGTGGTCAGCGGGCCAAACAGCATCCCGGACACCCCGTAGGTCAAAAAGGAAAAACTGATTTTCACATACGGGCCGACGGGAATTTCGAACTGGGCGATGACAATGTTCAGCGCCGCCAACATCGCCGCCCCCACCAGCGCCCGGACGTTTTTCATCTCCCGGGCGGAAGATAGCAGCAAAGACGGCAGTTGCGTGATCTCCGCTGCAAAATGACAAAACGCGTTCTTGACCTTTCCCAGTCCACCAATTGCTTTTTCCAAAAAAATACCCTCTCTTTCTGTCGCCAGTCATTACAGCCACAGAAAGAGAGGGAGTCTCCCCTTCATGCAGCAGCGGGATGCGAAATTTGTACCGCAAGTTTACCTTTTCGTCCGTCTGACAACTCCCCGTTCAGACAGCACTTAACGCACAAAAATCTACTCTGCCAATGACGATTGACTTGTTATTTTTCTAAACCGGGACAGCTTTTGCCGCGATGACGCCGCGTACCCCGGAAATAGACTTCGCCTACACCTCTTTTTCGCAGATGATCGGAATGCCGCCTTCTTTCAGCGCGGCAATCGCCTTTTCGTTGTCCTGCACCCGCAGGATCACATAGGCCGTATCCCTCTTTTGCGAAACAAAAGCATACATATACTCCACTGCAATGCCGACCTGGGCCACGTATTTCAGCGCCTGGGACAACCCGCCTGGCTGATTCTGGACCGCAATGCCAATGACATCGGTCAGGGAAACCTTGAACCCCGCCGCTTTCAGCGCGGCTTCCGCCTCCTGCGGCTTATCGACAATCAGACGCAGGATCCCATAGCGTTCGGTATCCGCTACCGACAGCGCGCGCATATCGATTTGGTTTTCGCCGAGCACGCCGGTAATTTCCGCCAACGTACCAGGTTTATTCTCCACAAAAACGGAAAGCTGCTTCATCGTCATACTTGATCTTCCCTTCTCTTTTCCGCAAAAACCCATTTTCATCCGGAAAATACGGTTCTGCCTTCATTATAGCATAGATTTCCAGAAATGACAGCTATATTTTTCGTTTATCGATGACCCGAACCGCTTTTCCTTCGCTTCTGGCGATGGATTTGGGAGGAAGCAGGGTAATCTTAGCGGAAATGCCCAGCGTCGATGCCACAGCGGCCTTGATCTTGGCCTCTGTTTCTTCAATCAGGCGGACAGCATCGAATTCCATATCCTCTTTCATCTCCACCTGGATCTCCAATGTATCCAGATTATCCACCCGGTCGACCACCAACATATAATGCGGCGCTGTATCGCCCAGTTCCAGCAGCACCGCTTCGACCTGGGATGGGAACACATTGACCCCGCGGATAATGAGCATGTCATCAGTTCTCCCGCTGGGTTTCTTCATCTTGATCAGAGTTCTGCCGCAGCTGCATTTCTCGCGGCTGAGCGATGCAATATCGCGGGTCCGATAGCGGATCAAAGGCAGCGCCTCTTTGGTGATGCAGGTGAAGACCAGTTCGCCCACTTCCCCTTCCGGCAAAACCTCCCCGGTATCCGGATCGATGATTTCCGGATAGAAATGATCCTCGTTGATATGCATGCCGGTCTGCTCGCTGCACTCAAAGGCCACGCCGGGACCCATCACTTCCGATAAGCCATAAATATCATATGCTTTGATCCCCAATAGCCCTTCAATCTTCCGCCGCATTTCATCGCTCCAGGGCTCCGCGCCAAAGATACCGGCTTTCAAGCTGATTTCCGACAGGTCCACGCCCATATCCCGCAGGCTCTCGCCCAAGAACAGCGCGTAGGACGGCGTGCAGCACAAAATCGTGGATCCGAAATCTTTAAAAATCTGGATCTGCCGTTTGGTGTTGCCGGAAGATACCGGGATTACCGTTGCGTGAATTTCTTCCGCGCCTGCATGCAAGCCCAATCCGCCGGTGAAAAGTCCGTACCCGTAAGAGACGTGGACAAAATCGCTGGCGTCCCCGCCAGCTGCCGTCAATGCCCGGCCGCAGCAGTTTCCCCAGATTTTAATGTCGTTTGCCGTATAGCCGACTACCGTCTGCTTTCCCGTAGTCCCGCTGGATGCATGGATCCGCACCAAATCTTCTACCGGAACCGCAAAAAGCCCATAAGGATAATTGTCCCGTAAATCCTGTTTATAGGTAAACGGAAGTTTTACGATATCGTCAATCGACTGGATATCTTCGGGCTTTAACCCCATTTCATCAAATTTTTTCCGATAAAAAGGGATGTGCTCGTACACATGCCGCACGGTGCGGGAGAGCCGCAAGCTCTGCAAAGCCCTCATCTCATGCAGCGGTGCTGTTTCCACCGGGTTCCAGTAGCGTTCCATTTTCATTCCTCCAACTTCTTTTGTCTGATCCGTTTTATTCTTCTCTGTCCGCTGCTTCCCGCCCCAAAGCAAACGCCTTCTGATTCAAGGTCAAAAATCTTTCGGGAACCAGTTCCTGGATAGCCTTTTCCCATTCTTCCTGGGGGAACGGCATCTTTTGGGATAAAATACCGATCAGCACCGTATTGGTTGCTTTTGCGGATCCCGCTTGCTGGGCCAGCGCCAGCGCGTCAACCGCAATGATGTTGGCCCCTGTCTGCTGCAGCTTCTCCACGATCTGCTCCGGATACTGGGCTGCCCCAGTAATAACCGGCATGGGATCAATTTGCTGCGTGCTTAAAATCATCGTCCCATCCTGTTTTAAATAAGGCAGGCATCTGGCCGCTTCCAACTGCTCAAACGAGAGGATGAAATCCGCCTCCCCCTGTTCCACAATGGGGGAATATACCTGGTCGCCGTATTTTATGTAGGTAACCACCGACCCGCCGCGCTGGGACATACCGTGTACTTCCGAAACCTTGACGTCATATCCCTGGGACAAAAAGACATGCCCCAAAATTCTGCTGGCAAGCAGGGAACCCTGTCCGCCGACGCCGACAATCATAATGCTCTTTGTTTCCATTTTACCGCACCTCCTCTTGGCCAATGGCATGGAACGGGCACAACGAAGCGCACAATCCGCATCCGACGCACAAGGTCGGATCAATCGCCGCTTTTCCCTGCTCCATATGAATCGACGGGCATCCAATCTTAAAGCAAGCCTTACAGGCGCGGCATTTGTCCGCATCCACCACAAGCGGCGCTTTTTTCTGGACGGATTTTAACAATACGCAGGGACGCCGGCTAATGATGACAGAAGGCTCCGGCGCGGCCAGTTCTTCTTTTAGCGCTTGCTCAACCTGAACGGTATCATAGGGATCCACAACCCGTACCCGCTGGATACCGGCCGCATGACAAACCGCTTCAATGCTGACTTGTGGGACCTCTTCCCCTTTTAAGGTACGTCCAGTCGTGGGGTTATCCTGATGGCCGGTCATCCCGGTGATCCGGTTGTCCAGGATAATCACCGTGGAATTACCCTTATTGTATCCAATATTTACAAGCCCGGTCATGCCGGAATGCATAAAAGTAGAATCGCCGATTACCGCAACCGACCGGTCCTGCATATTTCTGGCCTTGTTAAATCCATGCAGCGCCGAGATCGACGCCCCCATGCAAACGCAGGTGTCCATGGCATTTAGTGGAGCGGTAGCCCCCAGCGTGTAACACCCAATATCGCCGCTTACCATCAATTTCATTTTTGCCAGCACATAATACAGGCCCCGATGCGGGCAGCCCGGGCACATCACCGGCGGACGCACCGGCACCGATTCCGGGAAGGTGCGGTACGGGGTAGTTTTCCCCAGCAGTTTTTGGGCAATCATCTGCGGGGAGTATTCTCCCAACCAAGTGAAAAGGTCTTTCCCTTCACAGGCGATGCCAAGCTTTTTGACATGGGTCTCAAAAATATCATCCAGCTCTTCGATGACATAAAGCTTGTCTACCTTTTGGGCAAAGGTTCGAATCATATTGTCCGGCAGCGGGTGGATCAGCCCCAGCTTCAGGACGCTGGCTCGATCGCCCAACGCTTCTTTGACATACTGATAGGCAATGCCCGAGCAAATCACCCCGATTTTGGTGTCGCCCCATTCAATCCGGTTCAAGCCGGTGGTTTCCGCAAACTGCGCAAGGGCTTCCATTCTTTTTTCTACCGCTACATGACGCCCTTTTGCAAAAGCAGGCATCATCACATATTTCTGCGGATTTTTCACATACTCTTTTACCGGAACATCCTCTCTGGGCAACTCTTCGACAACGCTTTGGGAATGGGATACCCGGGTGGAAAGACGCAGCAGGACCGGCGTATCAAATTGCTCGGACATTTCATAAGCGGCCTTGACAAACGCCTTGCACTCACCCGAATCAGACGGTTCCACCATCGGCAGTTTTGCCGCCATCGCATAATGCCGGGAATCCTGTTCGTTCTGAGAAGAATGCATGCCCTGATCGTCTGCTACGGCAAGGATCATTCCGCCGTTCACACCAGTATAGCTGGCGGTAAACAGCGGGTCCGCAGCGACATTCAGGCCGACATGTTTCATAGCGCAAAACGAACGGGCGCCTCCAAAGCTTGCGCCAATTGCAACTTCCGTGGCAACTTTTTCATTGGGGGCCCATTCTGCGTATACCTCATCATATTTGGCCACCGCTTCGGAAATTTCCGTACTCGGCGTTCCAGGATAGCTAGAGACTACCCGGCATCCCGCTTCATATAGCCCTCTGGCAACCGCCTCGTTGCCTAGCATCAATTTTTTCATTCTTGCTACCTCCTATTGGCTAACCCAGCATATGTTCTGTAAAGATTTTGATCCCAATGGCAATTAAGGTCAATCCGCCGAGCAGTTCCGCTTTTTCTTTTAAGAAGGATCCGAATTTTTTTCCGATCCAAACGCCTGCTGCCGATAGTACAAAGGTGGTCACGGCAACAAATCCAGAAGCGTACCAGATCACCACATCCATGACTGCAAAGCCAATTCCCACCGCCAGCGCATCAATGCTGGTTGCGACGGCTTGTACCAGCAGAAGACGAAAGGTAAAATCTTTTCCGCATGTTTCCTCTTCCGGATGGCGCATTTCTGAAATGGCTTCCCAAATCATTTTTCCACCGATAAATCCCAGCAGGATCAACGCGACCCAGTGATCCAAGTTCTTGATATAAACGCTGAACGTTTGGCCGGCAAAATACCCAATGACCGGCATAAGCCCTTGGAAAAAACCAAAAGAAAACGCAATCCAGAAAAACCCTGAACGGCGCATTTTTTGAAAGCAAAGCCCGTCCGAAATCGAAACCGCCATTGCATCCATAGAAAGCCCAACCGCTAGAAAAAACAATGTTAAAATATCCAAATTATTCTCCACCCTTTTTCGTCTCATAAAATTGATTATAGTATAATGCATGAGCGATGTCAATTCAATCCTTTAAAGTGATAGATAATCTTTTTTCTCTTCTGCAAATTCACAGATTCTTCACCAAATGGAGTATTTGCTTGATGTAAAATAATTTATTAGATATCGGGAAATCATTGTAAAGGACGGTCGATTCTTGTTTGGATATATCAGGCCCTTCCGGCCGGAACTGCGAATAAAAGAGGAAGAGGCGTACCGTTCGGTTTATTGTGGGCTTTGCAAGGAATTGGGGAAAAATTACGGCGTTTTTGCCAGACTGACATTAAGTTATGATTTCACCTTTTTGGCCATCCTCGCTATGGGTCTTGGCCAGGGGGAGCCGTCTTTTTCCAAAGTTCGCTGTCTTGCCAACCCTTTGAAGCAATGCGTTGCCTGCCGCCAGGATAAGATTACTCCTGCCATTGCTGCAAAAGCGATGATTACACTTTATTATAAATCTCTGGACCAGCTATGCGACGAGCGCTTGTTTACCCGGCTCCCGGTTTACGCTGTTTTTCCACTGTTTCGGCACGCTTGGAATAAAGCGCGGCAAACAGAACCGGAAACGGAACGGTTGGCCGCAGAAATGACGCAAAAACAAGCTGCTGCGGAAACCCAGCAGGCCGGCCCGGATCAGGCGGCCGAACCCACGGCTGATTTTCTTGCTTGCGTCTGCGAGTCTTTGTCCCAAGACCCCGTTCAGCGCAGAGTCCTGCATCGATTCGGCTACTTATTGGGCCGGTATATTTATCTTTCCGATGCGCTGGATGATTTGGAAAAAGACGAAACAAAAAAGCGGTTCAATCCTTTTTTGCAGTCTTGTTCCGCGGAAGAATGGAAACGGCTTTCCTATGTCCCCGCTGCAGACAGCATCCGTGGTACCATCGCCGAACTGGCAAAAGCATTTGAACTGCTGCAGCTTAATGACTGGCGTCCCATTCTTGAAAATATTGTATATTTCGGATTAAAACATTCTTTGCAGACGATCCTGCAAAAAAAGGAGAAAATGGCATGACCGATCCTTATAAAATTTTGGGAATCTCCCCTTCCGCCTCGGATGAGGAGGTCAAAAAAGCCTATCGGGAACTGGCTCGAAAATATCATCCGGATCATTACCAAAATGATCCGCTGGCCGACTTGGCGGAAGAAAAAATGAAAGAAATTACCGCCGCCTATGATCAGATCATGGATATGCGGCGCGGAAGCGGCGCCGGACAAGCTGCTGGCGGCCCTTCCCAATTTTCGGACATCCGTCGCATGATCAACAACAACCGGATTACCGAGGCAGAAGAGCTTCTCGATGGGGTTCCTCAGTCATCCCGGGACGCGGAATGGTATTTTCTCAAAGGGAGTGTTTTCTATACCCGCGGCTGGCTGGATGAAGCATACCGCCATTTTCACCAGGCGGTGCAGATGAACCCGAATAACCAAGAATACCGAATGGCGCTCCAGCAAATGAGTTGGCAGCGCGCTCACGGAACCAACCCCGGTTCCATGCCTGGCGCCGGAGGAATGTACTGCTCGCCCTGTAATTTCTGTACGTCGATGATCTGTGCGGATTGCTGCTGCCAATGTATGGGAGGGCGCGGCTGCTGCTAAACTGGAAATTGACAGAAGATGGGAGGCTTTCCAATGCTGAAAAAGAGTTCCCAGGTCGCCCTGGGAGGGGTTGTCGCCTCTCTTTGCACGCTGCTGATGCTTTTGACCGGTTTTTTCCCTTTTCTGACCTATGCCGCACCTGCCGCCGCCGGTTTTTTGCTAATTGCCGTCATCGTGGACTGCGGCTACCGATGGGCTATGCTCGTCTATCTGGTAGTGGCGCTTCTGTCTTTGTTTGTCGTCCCGGACAAACAGGCCGCTATGATTTTTGTGTTTTTGGGGTACTATCCTGTAGTCAAGGATTACTTGGATCACCATCAAAAAAGCAAACTGCTCAAATGGATCGTAAAATTTTTCATTTTTAATCTCTCTATCCTCGCCGCCTATGGCCTGATGCTGTACGTGTTTCAAATGCCGGATATTATGACCGATATGGGGACGTTGGGCCGATGGACTGGTTTGATCACCCTGCTTGCGGGAAACGTTGTTTTTGTTGTGTTTGAGCTGGCATTGACCCGTATCTTTTACGTTTACCGCCACATTTTCCGCCCTTTGTTTTTGCGGAAAGTCAAATAAATCACACCGTTCCCCAAACAAAAAATCCTGTGGAAATCCACAGGATTTTTTTGTTTTCCGGTTTTATCTGCGGGATGCGCAGAACAATTCATAAAAACGCGCGGTATATTCCGAACAGAAGGCGTCGGTCGCTTCCGGCACGCCAGAAAGCGGGAAGGGAATGCCCATCCGCTCATATTTCTCCTGACACAGTTTGCGAAACGGCAAAAATTCTACCTTTTGCACGCATTGCTTTCCCGCCAGCAGATTCACCAGCCGGACCAGATTCTCCTGGGAATCCGTAATCCCAGGCACTACGACCTGCCGGATCCACACCGGGATCTCTTTTTGCTCCAACTGCTGGAGAAATGCAACTGTCTGCTGCAAAGACCCGCCGGTGTACCGGCGGTATTCTTCTTCGGTTGTCATTTTCAAATCCAGCAGCACCATATCGGTCTGCTGCAGCAACGTCTCCACCAGCGCAGAATCCCCGCCGTGCCCGCTGGTATCCAATGCCGTGTGAATTCCGGCTTCATGGCACAAGGCAAACAATTCCGTGACGAATTCCGCCTGTAGCAAAGGTTCTCCTCCGGAAACGGTCAAGCCGCCATTGTAGCCGAAATACGGGCGGCAACGGTCTACCTTTTGAAAAATCTCTTTCGCACTTTTCCGGTTGAGTTCCAACCGTTCCCAAGTATCCGGGTTGTGGCAGTAAACGCATCGCAGCGGACACCCCTGCAAAAAGACCACACAGCGAACCCCTGGGCCGTCCAGCGTCCCCAAAGATTCGAATGAATGCACCAGCCCGTACAAGTTGATCCCTCCGCTTCCGTTTTACATTGCCTGATGGAATGTCCGGCTGATCACTTCCCGCTGCTGTTCTTTGGACAGGCGGTGGAAATTGACGGCATACCCGGAAACGCGAATGGTCAAATTGGGATATTTTTGCGGATCCTCGTATGCTTCCATCAACTTTTCCTTTTGCAGGACATTGACGTTCAGGTGATGCGCTTTCTGCGCAAAATAGCCGTCCAAAATCCCAACCAAATGGTCCACCTGTTCCTGTCGGCTTTTCCCCAAAGTATCCGGCGTAATCGAAAAAGTATTAGAGATCCCGTCCCGGCAGATTTCATACGGCAGTTTTGCCACGGAATTCAGCGACGCCAGCGCACCGTTATGCTCCCGATGGTGCATGGGATTGGCGCCGGGGGCAAACGGCTCGCCTTGCTTTCTGCCGTCCGGCGTCGCGCCCGTTTTCTTCCCGTACACTACATTGGAAGTAATGGTCAGCACAGACAAAGTGTGTGTCGCGCCACGATAGGCTGGATTGCGTTTCAGCTGCGTATAAAACTCCTCCAATGCCGTTTTCGCGATCTGGTCCACCCGATCGTCATCGTTGCCGTATTTGGGGAAATCGCCGGTGGTCTCAAACCCTTCGATCAGGCCCTGCTCATTTCGCACCGGTTTGACCTGCGCGTACCGAATCGCGCTAAAGGAATCAGCCAAAACGGACAGACCCGCAACGCCAAAGGCCATGAACCGCTCCACATTCGTATCGTGCAGGGCCATCTGCGTTTTTTCATACGCATACTTATCATGCATATAGTGGATGACATTCATGGTATTCACATACAATTTGCACAGCCATTCCTGATAGATCCGCCATCTTCCGCGGACTGCCTCAAAATCCAGGGTATCGCCGGCATACGGTTCCATCTGCGGCCCCAGCTGGATGCCAGTCAGCGAATCCCGGCCGCCGTTTAACGCCAGCAGCAACAGTTTCGGCAGATTGCACCGCGCGCCAAAAAACTGCATCTGCTTTCCCACCTTCATCGCAGAAACGCAGCAGGCGATGGCATAGTCGTCCCCGTAAATCGGGCGCATCACATCATCGTTTTCATACTGGATGGCGTCTGTTTCCACCGACACCTTCGCACAATACCGCTTGAATGCGGCGGGCAGCCGCTGCGACCAAAGTACCGTCAAATTGGGTTCCGGCGCCGGGCCCAGATTGTACAAGGTATGCAAAAAGCGGAAGGAAGATTTTGTCACCAAGGGCTTTCCGTTTTCCCCCATGCCGCCGATGCTCTCGGTAATCCACATGGGATCTCCGCCGAACAGCTCGTTATACTCCACTGTCCGCAAATGGCGGGCCGCCCGAAGTTTCATCACGAAATCGTCTACCAATTCCTGGACGCCTGCCTCGTCCAGCACCCCTTGCTGCAGATCGCGGGTAAAATAAATGTCCAGGAATGTACTGACCCGCCCGAGCGACATCGCCGCGCCGTTTTGCTCCTTAATAGCCCCCAAATATCCAAAATATAGCCATTGCACCGCTTCTCTGGCGTTTGCCGCCGGTTCGCTGATATCGTAGCCATACAGGGCGGCCATTTCCTTTAATTTCTGCAAAAAGGCGATTTGCTGGTATAATTCCTCGCTTTGGCGAATGGCGTCAGCATCCATAATGCCCAAAGCGATTTCCGCTTTGTCTTTCTGCTTTTCTTCCATCAGCCGGTCAATGCCATAAAGTGCCACGCGGCGATAATCCCCAATAATGCGGCCGCGCCCGTATGCATCCGGCAACCCGGTGATGACGCCGCATTTTCTGGCTTTGCGCATTTCGTCGGAATACACGCGGTACACCCCGTCGTTGTGGGTGGTCCGGTAGGTAAATTCCTGTTCAACCTTATCCGACAGATGGTAGCCATATGCCTCGCAGGCAGAACGCGCCATACGGATTCCACCGAAGGGATTGACCCCTCTGGTCAGCGGCTTCTCTGTCTGAAAGCCGACAATCAATTCTTTTTCCCGATCCAGATATGCCGGACGGTAGTTGGCCAAAGAGGACACGTGTTCCGTATCTACATCCAGCACCCCTCCCTTTTCCTGTTCCTGCCGCAGCAGATCCTCGAACTCGGAAAACAGCTCTTTGGTCCTTTGGGTCGGTCCGGAAAGGAAGCTTTCGTCACCGGTATAAGGCACGTAGTTGTTTTGGATAAAATCGCGCACATCAATATGGGTTTTCCAATTTTCCCCGGAAAATCCCTGCCAGTTTTTGTGATCCATCCTGGGTATCCTCCTTTTGTAAATGAACAGTCCCGTTTTTTTGATTAAGACCGCCACACAAAAGAAAAAGGGCAATCTTAACAAAGATTGCCCAGACGGTCGGCGAAATAAAACCCATGCTCCCCCGTGGTTCCCCACTTACCGTCAGTCACATGGTTTTGGGATTTGCCACCAGTATAATCGAACCCATGGGTCCTGTCAAGGGAACGCACGGGAATTTGGAATTCCTGCCAATCTTTTCTTCCCAATCGGCTGGAATTTCCACGATTTGTCACAGACTCAAGAAAAGGTCAGCGGCTGGATCACCAGGTAGTTCCACTCCTGCCAGAAATACACCACCACCAGCGCCTCGATGCCCACGCAGATCGCAAGATCGACAAAATCGCGGCGCTTGATCGCCCATCCAAACAAAAACAGCGGGATCAAAATCCCTACAATCCCCATTTTGTTTGCCAAATCAAAGAATGGATTCATAATGTATAAATTATAGGCATGGAACAATCCGGAAAAGAATTTTCCCATGTCGTTGTCCCCCATCAGCCACCCAAACAAGAACATAATCAGCGGAAGCGCAAGATCAATATACACCATCCACTGCCAGCTCTTTTTCATATTAAAGATACTTTTTTTCTGTTCCATGACGTCCTCCTACTCCAACGTTGTTCCACCGTAATTTTTGGAATAATCCAAATACCCGTCGGTGTAAACCACCGTATCATCCTGCAGCACCCACAAAGCTTCCGCACCGTATTGCTGCGCTACCGCCTTTGCCTGCTCCAGCGGCAGGGTGAACAGCCAAGTGGAAAGCAGGTCCCCTTCTCCGGAATCCTGAGTCACCACCGTTACCGATTGATAATAATCCGCCGGATATAAGGTAGCAGGGTCAATAATATGATGGATTTTTTTCCCATCCGCCAGATAATATCGCTGATAATCCCCGCTGGTGACCACCGACAGATCGTTCAGGTACAGAAAATCAATCGGCTGTGCATCCGGGTCCTCCGCCGTATGGGGATTCATAATGCTGATGTTCCATTTGGAACGATCTGCGCTGGCAGGCGCAGAAAAGGTCCGAACATTTCCTCCCGCGCTGATACTAAAGGAAGTAAAGCCCATCTCAAACAGTTCCTGCCCCACCTTTTCCGTCGTGTAGCCTTTGGCGATTGCGCCCACATCCAGCGACATCCCTTTTTCCGGCAGGAATACCGTTTGCTCTTCTTCGTCCAACTCCACCTTTGTCCAGTCGGTCAGCAAATTCGCTTGCTCCAGCGCCTCCTGGGCAGGCAGTTCTCCTTCCGCGGCATTTTCATACCGCTCTCGGTAAGTATGCCAAATCTCCAGTACCGGACCCAGCGCTACATTGACCTTCCCTTCGCTTTTTTCACACCAGTCCAGACAGTACTGCAAAAATTCGAACAAATCTTCTGACACTTTGACCGGCCCAATCCCTGCCTGGTCGTTGATGGTTTTGATGTTGACGACTCCATCGTAGACGTCATACCGATCAAACAACTGATGGAAATACTGGAACCGCTCTTGCGCATAACTGGTATAACGGTCAAAATCGCTTTCCTTTTGCACATAGCCGACAATGGTAACCACCGTATCAAATGTCCCGTAAAATTCGCCGCGGTACCGCTCGTACTCCTTGGTACATCCCGGCAGCCATAGAAACAAAAACAGACAACAAATTATACAGCCAATTCTTTTTTTCATTATTTCATCCTAACGCAGTAACAATCTCTTCTGTTCCAATCACCTAGAAAAAACATCTTTTCCCTCTTTCTTTTCTATTATAGCAAAAAAGGGCCGGGATGCAACCCGCTTCTTATGTAAAAAGTCAACTTGAAATCTGTTAAAATTTAGAGTATAATAATGGTCGTAGTATTCCAAATTTATAGTTGTGCATAAAGATGGAATACTAAATATAACAAAAGCCTTGTTATTTTTATGACAAGAATTGGAGGTCTACACAAATGAAAAAAATCATTGCTTTGACCCTGGCTCTACTCATGCTGGCTGGCTGCGGTGCTACCACGGTGAAAACCGGTCTGGGCGCTATCACCACTGGTTCCGCTTCTGATGCGAACGACGATGCAGACGGCAAATTCCAGGCCAACGTAACCATCTGTGCTGCAAGCTTTGATGCGAACGGCAAAATCCTGGGCGTTTCTTTCGATGCGATCCAGCCGAAAGTTACCTATGATGCAGAAGGCAAAGTCGTTACCGTTAGCGAAGAGCAGAAAACCAAAAAAGAGCTGGGCGACGAGTACGGAATGAGAGATTATTCTGGTATCGGCAAAGAAGTTGGCGAGCAGATGGTAGCTCTGGAAGATTACCTGAAAGGGAAAACTGTTTCCGACGCTGTTGCTACCCCTGTAAAACAAAGAGATGAAGAGCATACCCGCGTACCGGATGTTGCGGACCTGGAAAGCAGCTGCACCATCGATATCGGTAGCTTCCTGGATTGCCTGCAGAAAGCTTACGACAACGCGAAATAATTTGTTCAATTATTTCTTTTGAATTGGCACAACCGCTCTTTTGAGTGTTGACCGGACCGGTGAAAACACCGGTCCGGTTTTTTCTGCAGGAAACAAAACAGGCATCAAAAAAGACCGGCTGAAAGCCGGTCTTTTTTGATCCTGATTTATCGGGACAGATCCTCTACATAAAGAACCCGTTCCCCCGCCTCATTGACGGGAGCTTTTTTCGGCTGCGGGTTCTTTGCCGCCTCACGCGCTTCAAAGAACTTCATCGCAACCTGCGGGAACAATGCATAGCTCAGAACGTCTTCTTCCTTCTCCATATGGTCTTTGATCTCTTCCCGATATTTTTCCATTTCCGGTTCCAGCAGATCCGCAGGACGGCAGGTAATCACTTCTTCATCACCAATTGCCTTCTTACGCACTTCTTCATTCACCGGAGCCGGGAGCGCGCCGTACTCGCCGCGCAACAGGCCTTTGGATTCTTTCGGGAACATCTTGTACCGTTCGCCGGAAATGACGTTCAGAACCGCCTGAGAACCAACAATCTGGCTGGTCGGAGTAACCAAAGGCGGGTACCCGAAGTCTTTTCTAACCCGCGGGATTTCCGCGAGAACATCATAATACTTGTCTTCCGCATTGGCTTGTTTCAACTGGGAAATCAAGTTGGAGAGCATGCCGCCAGGCACCTGATACAGCAACGTATTGGTATCCACGTTCAACACCTTGGGGTCCAAAATGCCTTCCGCCTTCAAACGATTGGCCACCTTGCGGAAATGCTCCGCCGCTTTGCTCAGCTTCTCCAGATCTAACCCGGTATCCCGTTCGGTTCCTTTCAGCGTCGCAACCAGCGATTCCGTTGCCGGCTGGGAAGTGCCGTTGGCCAGTGGGGACAGTGCACAGTCCACGATATCTACGCCGGCAGTAGCCGCCATCAGATTGGTCATATCCCCAGTACCAGTGGTATTGTGGGTATGTAAATGAATCGGAACGTCGATATTTTCTTTGAGCTTCTTCACCAGAGAATAGGCGTCGTACGGCAGCAACAGGTTCGCCATATCTTTGATGCAGATCACATCAGCGCCCATTTCCTGCAGTTTGACAGCCAGTTTCACAAAGTAATCCTCATTGTGCACCGGGCTGACTGTATAGCTGATTGCCGCTTCGCAAATGCCACCGTACTCTTTGGTGTATTTCATAGCGGCTTCCATATTCCGCGGATCGTTCAACGCGTCGAAAATACGGACAACGTCAATGCCGTTTTCAATGGATTTTTTGCAAAATTGCTCTACTACATCGTCTGCATAATGCTTATAGCCCAGAATATTCTGGCCGCGCAGCAGCATCTGCAGTTTTGTTTTGGGCATTGCTTTTCTCAGCGCGCGCAAACGCTCCCAGGGATCTTCGTTCAAAAAGCGCATGCAAGCGTCAAATGTTGCGCCGCCCCAGCATTCCAGCGACCAGTACCCCATATTATCCAGCAGCTCGCAGGCCGGAAGCATATCCTCCAGCTTCATGCGGGTCGCCGCTTGGGACTGATGCGCATCACGCAAAATCGTATCTGTAATTTTCAGCGGATTTTTCGCCATACCATTCCCTCCTTATTAGCCAAACAGCGCCATAAATACCCCGGCTGCAATGGCGGAACCAATGACGCCCGCCACGTTCGGGCCCATCGCATGCATCAACAGGAAGTTGCCAGGTTTTGCCTTCTGCCCTTCCACATTCGAAACACGCGCCGCCATCGGAACGGCAGAAACGCCGGCAGAACCGATCAACGGATTGATCTTTTCTTTGACAAACAGGTTCATCAATTTGGCGAGAAGAACGCCGCCGGCAGTACCGAATCCAAACGCAACGATACCCATTGCCAAAATGGCCAACGTCTTCAGGTTCAAAAAGTTCTCCGCCGTAGCGGTCGCGCCGACAGAAATGCCCAGCATCACGGTAACAATGTTCATCAGCTCATTCTGCACCGTTTTGCTCAGCCGTTCTACTACGCCGCATTCCCGCATCAGGTTGCCCAGCATCAAGCACCCGATCAAAGCGCCTGCGGAGGGGACCAAAAGGGCTACAAATACCGTAACAATGATGGGAAATACGATTTTTTCCACCTTGCCCACCGGACGGAGCTGTTTCATTTCAATCTCCCGTTCCTTCTTGGTGGTCAGTACACGCATAATCGGAGGCTGGATAACAGGTACCAGCGCCATGTACGAATAGGCCGCTACCGCAATCGGACCCAGCAGAGCAGGAGCCAAACGGGATGCAACATAAATCGCCGTCGGACCGTCCGCACCGCCGATGATGCCAACGGAAGCCGCTTCTTCCGGCAAAAAGCCCATATAACGCATCCCGATAAAGGTAACGAAAATACCCAACTGCGCCGCAGCGCCAAGCAAAAGGCTCTTGGGATTGGCGATCAGCGGACCGAAATCGGTCATCGCCCCTACACCGATAAAAATCAAACAAGGATAAATACCGAGCTTTACGCCGAGATACAGGATATCAATCAATCCCGCATTTCCCGCGGCAAACTGTGTCCAGTCCACATGTCCGCCGGTAAAAAAGTCCGCATGATACATCCCGGCTCCCGGCAGATTGGTCAACAGCATGCCAAAAGAAATCGGCAGCAGCAACAGCGGTTCAAACCCTTTCTTAATTGCCAGATACATCAAAACACAGGCAATTGCCATCATAATTAGGACCTTGGGATCCGAGCTAATGAGGTAAAAACCGGTTTGACGCAGAAAATCTACGATTGCTTCCACGTGTTTTCACACTCCTTTCCATGAGATAAAGATTAACCAAGCGTAACAAGGAGTGCGCCGCTTTCAACAGTAGAACCCTTCTGGACATTCACGGAAGTGACGGTCCCGTCTTTCGGTGCCATGATCTCGTTTTCCATCTTCATCGCTTCCAGGATCAGCAAAACCTGGCCTTTCTTCACCGCGTCGCCAACTTTTACATTGACGTTGAGGATATTTCCAGGCATAGGGCTTACGATCTTTTCTCCGCCGGCAGCAGGCGCGGGGGCAGGTGCAGGTGCGGGTGCGGGTGCAGGTGCAGGAGCCGCAGCAGGTTTCGCCGCTTCTGCGCCAGTTACTTCTTCCAAGGTGATCTCATAATCGGTTCCATTTACGTTTACACGATACTTTTTCATCTTTACGTGACCTCTCCTCTAAATTTGATGCTAAATTTTTTGCATGGAAAGAATACGGATTTTCGAAACATCTGTTCCCATCTCTTCTGCGACCGCAGCGGCAACAGCGGCAATCATCTCTTGCCGGTTCGGAATCGCCTCAGGCGCAGAGGGCGCAGCAGATGCAGGCACAGCAACTGTAGGCTGAACTGGCTTTTGTCCCATCCCGGAACAAAGCACGCTCATCAATTTGCAAATAATGATGATGCAGATCAGACCAACAAAAACGGTTGCAAGCCCCAACCCCAGCACAAAAAGATTGTCCATCAGCATTTCCATTTTCGTACCTCCTTTCCTCCTCTATCGCTTCTAACTCGCTTATTTAATCTTTTCATTTTGCAATGAAAAGGATCAAACCGAACTCCAAAACAGAGCACAAAAACACAGCAGATTCTTTCAAATTTTTACTCTTTTCCTTTTGATTTGAACCCCTTTTAAAAAATATCCAAATCAGATTAAGCATAACATATTTTTCAAAAAAGTACAACGTTTTTCGTCAAAAAAATATCTCACTTTTTCCAGGAGGCAAAAAAGGCATAGAAAAAACGCTGCTGAAAAAGCAGCGTTTTTTTCTTAGGCTTTTTTTGTTTTCGGCTGCTGCGTCCTCCCCTTCCAGGAAACCCACAGCTCCGGCGCCAGGCAAATAGAAGAGAATAGCCCGGCAATCATCCCGACAATCATCGGGAACGCAAAAGAAATAATGGAATCCAATTGGTAAACCACAGCGACAACACAAACCGTCAGTAACGCAATCATAGTCGTGATGGTGGTCATCACGCTCCGTTTCAGCGTTTGATTGATGCTGGTATTGACCAGTTCATCCAAGGGGGTCGTTCCACCCATCAGACGTTTGTTCTCTCGCACGCGGTCGTAAATGACAATCGTGTTATTGATGGAGTAACCCAAAATGGTCAATGCCGCTGCAATAAAGTTATCGTTCAACGGGATCTGCAAGAACAAAAAGGTGGCAAACACCCAGATCATGTCATGAACCAGCGCCACAACACACATAGCCCCGGCAGACCATCCGCCAATCTTGCGGAACCGAAACGCGATATATACTACCATCAGCAAAGATGCAAACGCTACTGCTACCAAACATTTGGTGAAGAATTCCTTCCCCATCGTCGGGTCCACATTGTCGGTTTCCTCGATTTCAAGCTGGTTGTCCGGGAACTGCTCCTTCAGCGCCTGGGTAAGCTGTTCGTGCGTTTCAGTCGTCAGGTTGTTGGTTCCGGCCACCGTGATGACCACCGAGTGGATTCCGCTGGAGACATCCTGCGACTCCTGCACATTCACGTTACCCACAATTTCCTGAGCGACGCTGGCAACCGAAGCGGTGGAAAGATCCCCCGTATAGGAATAGGTAATCATCGATCCGCCTTTAAACTGAATGTCCATCGGGACACCCAAGAGGATGGCGGTGAGGAAAATAATGATCATTCCTGCCGCAGCAATGCCATAAAACCATTTCCGTTTTCCTACAAAATTTATCATTATTTCTCACCTCCGTACAGCCATGCCTTGCGGAAGGGTTTGAATTTCGACAAGGATTTGAGCATGAGCCGGGAAGCCGTAACGCCCATAATAAAGTTCATGACAATACCCACCAGCAGCGTGTAGCCGAAGGAATAAATCGTCCCTGCCGTAGAAGCGCCGAACGCAAAGAAAACAGGCGACAGCAGCGTGGCAAAAATGCTATCGGTAGGTCCAAACGCCCCCATCAGAATAATCGCTACAAAAATAACGGTAATATTCCCGTCGAAAATGGCGGTAAACCCTCTCTTATACCCGATATTCAACGCGCTCTCCAGCGATTTGCCCGCTTGCAGTTCTTCCTTGATGCGCTCCGCCGTAATGATATTGGCGTCTACGCCAACACCCAGCGAAAGGATAATACCGGCAATACCGGGCAGCGTCAAAGTAAAGCTGGGAATCGTGGCAAAAAAGCCGGTAATGGCCATGATCGACCCCGTCAGCTGGCCAAGCAGGGCGATATTCGCCACAAATCCGGGCAAGCGGTAGAACACAATCATGAAAATAGCGACCAGGACAAATGCAATGGCACCCGCTAGGACCATCGCGTCTTTCGCTCCCATGCCCAAAGTAGCGGAGATGGAGCGGAAGTTTTCTGTCTCCAGCTTGAACGGCAATGCGCCGCCGTTGATCTTATTGGCCAGATCGGTAGCGGATTCCAATGTGAAATTCCCCGAAATGCTGGCAGAACCATCCGTGATCTGGGTGCTTACCGTCGGGTAGGAGATGATATTGTCATCCATCCAGATCGAGATCGGAATATTGGTCCCGGCCAGCCGTCCCGTTGCCTCGGCGAAAGCCGTAACCCCGGAATCTTCCAGCTTCAGCAAAACCACATACTGGTTGTTCTCGTCCACCCCTACGGAAGCTTCTTTGACGTCGCTTCCCGTCAGGATGATTTTTTCCGCCGTCGTGCCAGTGGGTTTCCCTTCACTGTCCACCTCATACCCTTCCCGGAAGGTCAAAAGCGCGGTCTCACCCAATTCGGCAACAGCCTTTTCCGGATCAAAATCGGTTTCGTCCTCTTTCCACGGGAACCGGACGATCACACGGTTTTTATTCAAATCCGTATATACCTCGTAGTCTGTAATGTTCTGATTGACCAGACGCAGCTTGATGATTGATTCTGCCGCCGCCATCTGCTCTTCCGTGGGATCGACATCTGCAGGCGCGGTAAAGGTTACGTCTACGCCCCCTCGAATATCAATGCCCCATCGGATATCGTCCGCGCCCTTAATTATCGTCTTTTCCACATCTCCAAAATAGGAAGTGATGCCGAAAAAAGACAAATAAGTAAGGACTGCAATCAATACGACAACGATGAAAAATACTGGTTTTCCCACTCGCTTCATGTGCAATCCTCCAATGTTCTTCTATGCCCTGCTCTTTTTGGACAGGAGAATTCTCAGCCTGTCCGAGCCTGACATTCATAAGCTTGATTATAGGGGAAAAAACAGGAAAAGTCAACAAAGAATCTGCCTGGTCCCTGCCCAGTTTTTCAAAAATAGCAAAAAAGAGACGGTCCAAAAGGCGCCGTCTCTTTTTTCTTTTTATTAAACGCTCAACTGTACCTTTTCACCCAAAACATCCCGGTTTGCCTCTAAAATGGGCCGAACCTGGTCGTTGATAAATTCTTCGGTCTGTTCTACGCTGCGGCCTACGTAATGGATCGGCTTCAACACGCCTTCCAATTCCTCTTTTGTAATCTGAAACGCGGGGTCGGCGCAAATCCGGTCGATCATATCGTTCTCCAACCCTTCCTCCTTCACGCGTTTGGCCGCTGCCAATGCGTGGACGCGCAGCTTTTCATGCAGCTGCTGGCGATCTCCGCCTTTTTTCACGGCGCTCATCATGATATTCTCCGTGGCCATAAACGGCAGTTCCCGCATGACCCGCTGCTCAACCACCTTGGGATAAACCACCAACCCGTCGCAGACATTCATCATGATATTCAAGATAGAGTCTACCGCCAAAAACCCTTCGGCCACCGAAATCCGTTTGTTTGCCGAATCGTCCAAGGTGCGTTCAAACCACTGGGTCGCCGCAGTAAACGCTGGATTGAGCGTATCGATGATCACATAGCGGGCCAAAGCGCAAATTCGCTCGCTACGCATGGGGTTGCGTTTATACGGCATGGCCGAAGACCCAATCTGATGTGCTTCAAAGGGTTCTTCCATCTCTTTGAAGTTCTGGAGAATGCGCAGATCATTGGCAAATTTGCTGGCGCTTTGTGCGATGCCGCCAAGGGTGCTCAACACTTGAGCATCCACCTTGCGGGAATACGTCTGCCCCGAAACCGGAACCACCTGGTCAAATCCCATTTCGTTTGCGATCATCTGCTCAAGCTTCTTAATTTTATCCGAATCCCCGTCAAACAGTTCCACAAAGCTGGCCTGGGTCCCGGTGGTCCCTTTCGAACCCAGCAGGCGGAAATGTTCCAACCGGTAGTCTATTTCTTCCAAATCCATCAGCAATTCGTTGATCCAAAGCGTTGCGCGTTTTCCCACAGTAGTCAGCTGTGCCGGCTGCAAATGAGTATAGGCCAGCGCAGGCATTTCTTTATAACGCAGCGCAAAATCAGAAAGCAGCGAGATAACATTCAGCAGTTTGCGTTTGACAACTTTCATCGCTTCCCGCATGGTGATGATATCCGTATTATCCCCCACATAGCAAGACGTCGCCCCCAAATGGATGATCCCGCTGGCCTTGGGACACTGGACCCCATAAGCATATACGTGGCTCATCACATCATGGCGGACTTCCTTTTCCCGGGCTTCCGCGACTTCGTAATTGATATCGTCCTGATGGGCTTCCAGCTCTGCAATCTGCTCGTCGGTAATCGCAAGACCCAGTTGTTTTTCCGCACGGGCCAGCGCAATCCACAACCGCCGCCATGTTTTAAATTTAAACTCCGCGGAAAACAGATACTGCATTTCCTTGCTGGCATACCGGGTCCCAAACGGGCTTTCGTAATTTGTCCTCATTGCTTTTCATCCTCCATCTGTTCTCATCCAAACCCCTTCTGCCGTGGCAGGCGCCACCGCCTGCAACAGGCCCGGACAAGACTGGCCAAACGTTTTTTTCCCTTTTTTGGCAAAAAACCGTTTCAAATGATGTCATTATAGCACAAATCCCGGTAATGTGGCAATGCTTATTTTGCCTTTCATAATTGAACCGCCAAAAGGAATTTTAATAAAGCGGACTGTTTTTTGAAAACGGTTTTGTCTTGCGTGCGGCTATCATCAAAAAAGGAGTTGATTGCATTGGACCATTGCAAAATAAAAAAGTGGATTCATGTACTTAGCATTTCCCTTTTCAGTCTATCCATCCCGTTTTTCGCCATGATCGGCTATTTGGATCATGCGCTGCCCGATTTGTACCGCGAGGGGGATTCCGCTTTGTTTTCCATCGCTTCCCGCCCTTACCTACAGGCGGAATCCATGCCGGCCGGCCAATCTGGCGCGCCTGTTTCCGTTGCAAGGACAAACGCCGAGGTACTCCGTTTAAAACTTTTCGGCATTTTTCCCATCAAGTCGGTCACTGTACAGCAAACACAAACCGTAATGCTGGCCCCTTGCGGCACGCCATTTGGGATTAAAATGGTCACAGACGGGGTTCTAGTCGTAGGAATGAGCAACCTGGAAACCCAGCAGGGTTCGGCAAACCCCGCCAAAGACGCAGGGTTGGAAATCGGCGACGTCCTCTGTTCTTTGGACGGCCAGCCCGTTCAAAGCAATGAAGACGTTTCCCGCATCATTTCCGATTGCGGCGGCCGGCAGGTGGAGTGCGTTTACCGGCGGGACGGCGTTACCCATACTACCTGGCTGACCCCCATGCAAAGCCTTGCCGGAAGCGCCTACCGCATCGGCATTTGGGTACGGGATTCCACCGCGGGAATCGGCACCTTGACCTACTGCGATTTTTCCCAGGGCACCTTCGCAGGCCTGGGTCATGGCGTATGCGACGTTGACACTGGAGAACTGATGCCGCTGATGAGCGGGGAAATCGTCGGGGTGACCATAAACGAGATCGTCAAAGGGCAGGCAGGCACCCCCGGTGAGCTGCGGGGCGTTTTCCACGAGGAAAACCGCATCGGGACCCTCACTGCCAACCGGGATACCGGAGTATTCGGCGATTTGCTGCTGGACAGCGCCAACCCGTATTTGCTCCCCATGGCATTCCGCCAGCAGGTCCAAGAAGGCGCTGCCCAAATCCTGACCACCATCGACGGGAATACGCCGCAGCTGTTTGACATCACCATCGAAAAAATCTCTTTCGCCCAGGATACCCCAACCAAAAATATGATTATCCGCATTACCGATCCGGACTTGCTCGCCCAAACTGGAGGCATCGTCCAGGGGATGAGCGGCAGCCCCATCCTGCAAAACGGCATGTTGGTCGGCGCTGTCACCCATGTTTTTGTCAACGACCCCACCAAAGGCTACGGCATTTTTGCAGAAAACATGTACTTTGACGCTGCCTCCTGAAACCAGGAAATGATGGGAATTTCTAGGATATTTTCACATTTTCTTGGCATTTAATCTAGTTTTTCCTCTTCCTTTTTACAAAAGATAATGTATTCTTACAACAGCGCTGTCATTGTGTAAAGCACTAAAAAGTGCTATACTAAAAAAATAATCAAAAGGGGGGATCCAATGATTGATCGATTAAATCGCTTGACGATTGTAACCGGACATTATGGAAGCGGCAAAACCAATCTGGCAGTAAATCTGGCGGTAGACCTGTTTCGGTCCGGCAAAAAAGTGGTACTGGTCGATTTGGACATCGTTAACCCCTATTTTCGTTCCGCTGATTTCAAAAACCAGCTGACCGGAATGGGGATCGAGATGATCTGCCCGATTTATGCCAACACCAACTTGGACATTCCCGCTTTGGGGGCGGATATTTACTCCGTCTTCCGAGAGGGAGACGACCGGTATGTCATCCTCGACGTAGGAGGAGACGACGCCGGGGCTGCCGCGCTTGGAAGATATGCCGGGATGATCCAGGCGGAAGCATTTTCGCTTTTATATGTGGTCAACCGCTACCGGTACCTGACTCAACAGCCGGAAGATGCGGTGCAGATCCTGCGGGAAATTGAAGCGACGTCCCGCCTGCCGGCGACAGGGATCGTCAACAATTCCAATCTTGGCAGCCAAACCACCGAAGCAGACGTAAAGGCATCTCTGGAATACGGAGAAGCCGTTGCCAAGTTGGCGGGCGTACCCTTGTTTGCCAACGCTGTCAAACGCAGTTTGGCGGACAATCTCGCCGGCGGCTTGGTGTATCCGGTGGATATTTTTGTAGTTCCCCCTTGGGAGCAACCCGATTTATTTTCAGAAAATGTGTAAAAGGAGGATCGTGATGGCGAAGGTAATCATTTCGGAAAATGTATGTAAAGGCTGCGGGCTTTGCGTATCTGTGTGCCCGAAAAAGATTCTGGTTCTGGCGCACGAAACCTTAAACGCCAAAGGATATCATCCGGCGCAGGTTACCGATATGGAGCAGTGCATTGGGTGCGCCATGTGCGCGACCATGTGCCCGGACTGTGCAATTCAAGTGGAAAGGTAGTGAACATTTTGGCAGAACGTGTATTGATGAAGGGAAATGAAGCGCTGGCTGAAGCTGCCATCAAAAGCGGATGCCGCCATTTCTTCGGATACCCGATTACCCCCCAGACGGAGGTCGCCGCTTATATGGCAAAAAGAATGCCGAAAATCGGTGGGACCTATTTGCAGGCGGAATCGGAAATCGCCGCAATCAACATGGTATTGGGCGCGGCCTCGGCAGGGGTACGGGCAATGACTTCTTCCTCCTCCCCTGGCATTTCTTTGAAAACCGAAGGGATTTCTTACATAGCTGGTTCCGACCTGCCCTGTCTGATTATCAACGTACAGCGCGGCGGCCCCGGATTGGGCGGTATCCAGCCTTCCCAGGCGGATTATTGGCAGGCGACCCGTGCCACCGGGCACGGGGACTTCCACATTTTGGTCTTTGCTCCTTCTACCATCCAGGAGATGGTGGACCTGGTTTACACCGCTTATGATAAAGCGGATGAGTACAGAATGCCTGCCATGATCCTGGCCGATGGCATGCTCGGCCAAATGATGGAGCCGGTAGAGTTTCCGGAGCGGGAGGCGGATCATCTGATCGAAAAGCCCTGGGCGACCACCGGGCATCAGAACAAACGTCCGCACAATATCGTCAATTCCCTGTACTTGGATCCCAACGAACTGGAGCAAAAGGTTCGGGAGCGCTTTCAACGGTATGAAATCATCAAGGAAAAAGAACCTATGGCGGAAGAGTATCTGGTAGAAGACGCGCAGATTGTCCTTGTCAGCTTCGGCGCTACTTCCAGAATTGTAAAAAGCGCGGTAAACACCGCCCGGTCCATGGGCATCAAGGCTGGAATGATCCGCCCGATCACCTTGTGGCCGTTCCCGGAAAAGGTCATTCAAAAAGCGGCGGAAACCGCGTCCAGCTTTTTGAGCGTTGAAATGAATATGGGGCAGATGGTCGATGACGTTCGGTTGGCTGTCAACGGCAAAAAGCCTGTCTATTTCTTTGGACGCACCGGCGGGATCATCCCGTCTCCTGCGGAAGTCCTGGCCCAAATCCAGAAGATCATGGGAGGTGCGAAATAATGGCGATTGTATTTCAAAAGCCCAAAACGTTGACCGACGCCACGCTGCATTATTGTCCCGGCTGTACCCACGGTATCATCCACACGCTGGTGGCCCAGGCGATCGAAGAGCTTGGCATCGAGGGCAAAACCATCGGCGTCGCGCCGGTTGGCTGCGCGGTAATGGCTTATAATTATTTTACCTGCGATATGGTTGAAGCGGCGCATGGCCGTGCACCGGCGGTTGCCACTGGATTGAAGCGCGCGCTTCCGGACAATATCGTCTTTACCTATCAAGGCGACGGCGACTTGGCGGCAATCGGTACTGCGGAAACAGTCCATTCCGCAACCCGCGGCGAAAACATTACCGTCATCTTTGTCAACAACGCAATTTACGGGATGACGGGCGGCCAGATGGCGCCTACCAGCCTGCCCGGGCAAATCACCCAGACCACTCCGTATGGCAGAGATACCGCCACGGCAGGATATCCTGTCCGGATTTGTGAAATGTTGTCTACTCTGGATGGCGTTGCGTACGCGGAACGTGTTTCGGTGGACAGCGTTCCCAATATTCGCAAAGCAAGAGCTGCTATCAAAAAAGCGTTTGAGAATCAGGTCAACAAAAAAGGATTTTCGATTGTGGAAGTTCTCTCCTCCTGCCCCACCAACTGGGGGCTGACGCCGGTAGAAGCGCTGGATTGGCTGCGGGAAAACATGATTCCCTACTATCCGCTCGGCGTTTACAAAGATAAGACGGGAGGCGACAAGTAATGGCACTGACAAACTTTTTGCTGGCTGGCTTCGGCGGGCAGGGCATCTTATTTTCCGGGAAGGTCATTGCTTATTCCGGATTGATGGATGGAAAAGAAGTTTCCTGGCTTCCCTCCTATGGGCCGGAAATGCGCGGCGGAACCGCAAACTGCAGCGTCTGCATCTCCGACGAACCCATCGGGTCCCCGCTGGTGCTGACGCCGGACATCCTGATGGCGATGAACCTGCAGTCGTATGATAAATTTATTCATTCTGTGGCGCCCGGCGGCATGGCGATTATCGACAGCACTTTGATCGACAAAAAAACCGACCGTACGGATATTACCGCAGTTTATGTTCCCGCTACCGCTTTGGCAAGCGATCATGACTTGCAGGGGTTGGCGAACATTATTTTGATTGGCACCATGCTCAAACATGCGCCGTTTGCAGATTTTGAAGCGGTGGAAAAAGCGATCCAGAAATGCGTTCCGCCGCGGAAAAGCCATTTGATCGAAGCAAACCTGCGCGCGATCAAGTTGGGGATGGAATATTAATCTAGTTGCTGTGACTTTTCGTTTTTTCCCGATCCGGTTGTATAAAACCGCTCCTCCTGAGACATACTTGTTATCGAGGGATGGAATCTCTCCTCTCTCGATTAATTAGGAGGTGACATTCATGCAGGAAACGAAAAATAATAAGCAGCAGAACCAACAAAAACAGCAAAATCAGCAAAACCCCAGCAAAGAAGAAAACAAATAGCAACCTGATCATAAAATAACCCGGGAGAAACCATTTTCTCCCGGGTTATTTTTTTCCAATGGGAAAACACTCAAATCGGCATCAAAAGGCCGGACTGGGCAAGGGATACAAAGTCATCCCCTGCGACAATAATGTGGTCGCATAAAACAATTTCCAGCACTTTGGCCATTTCGTACAGCTGCCGCGTCACCAGAATATCCGCATCAGAAGGCAGCGCCGTCCCATGGGGATGATTGTGAGAAAGGACAATAGCAGAAGCACCGCATTGGATTGCCTTTTCCAAGATCCTGCGCGGCTGAAAGCCAACCTTCGTCAAGCTGCCCTCTCCCATCTGAATGCAGTTTAACAGTTTGCGCTTGTTATCCAGACACAAAAGATAAATCTGCTCATTGGTACTGCCGATATATTTAGAAAGCAGAAAATTTCCGATCTTTTCCGTGGTATCTAAAATCTGACCCGGCGCATTGCGGTCATCCAAATACGCATTTGCCAGCAAAGGGATCATTTTGATTAAAGTAGCGGAATTATCGCTAATCCCGGGCACCTTCAACAAATCCTCATAGGAAGCATCCAGCACTCCGGACAGCGAACCAAACCGCCGGATCAGCTCATGCGCCAACTCGTTGGTATCCCGCTGCGGGATGCTATAAAATAACAGAAATTCTAAAATTGCGTGTGCGTCGAACCCAACAAAGCCGGTTTTGTGAAATCTCTCCCGCATCCTGCGCCGGTGTCCGTAATGCTGATGCTCCATCCTTTCCTCTCCTTTTAATACAGTCCTTTGGTTTCGGGGAACAGCGTTTCGGCAAAAGATACCTGCGGGACCGTGAAGGTTTTCCCATTCAGGTAGGAAAGGGCCCCGCCGTCTTTGCGAAAAGCAAACGTCAACCGATAGGCGCACAACGCCTGAAAGCGATACCCCATTTTTACATCGTTGCGGTCGTTGCCATACTTGGTATCCCCCAGCAGCGGATGTCCCAAATACGCCAAATGAGCGCGGATTTGGTGGGTTCTACCGGTTAGAAGATCAATGCGCAGCAGCGAAAGGTCGTTTCGCTGCGCCAGCACCTGATACGCAGTCTTTATGGTTCTGCCTCCTGGCACCGGCCTGGGGGAAATCCGCACCTGATTTTTCTGTGCGTCTTTGGTCAAATAAGCTGTCAGCGTCTGCTCTTGACACGGCATTTTTCCATGCACGACGCACAGATACTCCTTTTTGATCTCGCGCTCTTTGATCTTTTCGTTAAGGATCCGCAGCGCTTCCGCATTTTTTGCCGCCAGAACAATCCCGGACGTGTTGCGGTCGATCCGATTGCACAGCGCCGGAACAAAGGAGTGTTCCTGCTGCGGGTCATATTCCTTCTTTTCAAACAGATATTTTAAAATCCGATTAATGAGTGTATCGAACACTTCGTTTTGATCTTCGTGGACAATGAGGCCGGCCGGTTTATTGACAATCAACAGGTTGCTGTCTTCATACAACACATCGATCTGAGACGGCGCATGGTAAAACGCCTGTTCTGCAGGCGGCGGCAAAAAAAACTCGTCATTGACATACAGTTCCAGCACGTCGCCTTCCTGCAGGCGGGTCGAAATCTCACACCGTTTCCGGTTGCACTTGATCCGTTTCAAACGGATATATTTATAAAGAAGCGCCTGCGGAAGCAGCGGCACCGCCTTGGTCAAAAATTTATCTAGCCGTTGACCGGCATCATTTGGCCCTATGATGAATGTTTTCATATTTTATCCAAATCCCCGGCTAACGCCTATTTTTTCTTCTGCCGTCCGAAGGTCGCTTGGTCCTTGGCCGTCCTTCCTCATCCGCGCGCGTCTGCAGATAAATATGCACCGGAGCGTCCCTGCGCCTGGTCAGCTGGGTTCCCGCGGTCACCGGATACCGCACCCTGCGGTTTTTCCGTCTCCTGCGGTAAAAAAAGTTTCGGGTGCGGACAGAAACGACCAACAGGAAAAACAGCACCGCCAACATCAATAAAATGAGGGCAACCCACTTGAGGATGTTGAGCAGCTTTTTCCAGAAAATCGTATGGTCCTTTACCGGCAGCCCAGTTGCGGCGTCTACCTTCTGGCTTGCGGTATCTTCAATGGAATATTCCAGCGGAAAGCTTCCCAGGTCCGGGTACATGCTTTCGCTCTCCCCCGGCAGGGTGATATGCAAAGACGGGTTAATATCCTCTCCGAACTGATAGGAATTGGGCACCTGGTAATCCAGCTGCAAATCGCTGACCTGGTACTGCCGGTGCAATAACAGCCGAATTTGATTGTCCGGATAGATGCGCACCTCTTGTACCTGGGTGTCTCCCTCCAACACCGGGATCACAAATCCTTTGAGGTCCTGTTTGGACAAGGTAATCGCATCAAACGAATCAAAACAATAATCGAACAACGCGGCGGTATCGGTATACTTTTCGTATTTCTGGCTGCTCATTGTGACACAGATTAGTTCCGTGTCCCCCCGCTTGGCGGTGGTCACTGAAGTATGCCGCGCCTCGTCCGTATACCCCAACTTACCGCCGGTGCAGCCATCATAGGTAAATTCGGATTCCACAAACATGCTGTGCTGCGTTCCCAGCGTCCGGGATTGGCTTTGTTTGTTGGTGGGCTGAATCGTGTATTCCGGAACACACCAATAATCCCGAAACCCTTCCATCCCCAACGCATATTTGGTAATGAGGGCCATGTCATACGCCGTAGTATAATGCTCCGGGTCATGCAGCCCATTGGCGTTGGCAAAATGGGTATGCACCGCTCCGATTTCCTGGGCCTTTTGGTTCATCATGTCCACGAAATTTCTGATGCTCCCGCCAATACATTCCGCAATCCCGTTGGCTGCATCATTGGCCGACGCGACCATTGTGGCATAAATCAGGTCCCGCAATGTGATTTCTTCGCCTTCGGTCAGCGCAATATGAGTGCTGTTGGGATCTATCGAATGGGTCGCCTCGTAGCTCATGGTATGTACCGTGTTGGGATCCCCATTTTCCAGCGCCAGCAGCACAGTCATGATCTTGGTAATGCTTGCCGGGTACATCTGCTGGTCCATTCCCTTTTCTGCCAGCACCTGCCCGGTCTGCGCGTCCATCACCACCGCAGTCTGGCTGGCAAGGGTAGGCACTGTTTCAGCATATTCTGCCGAGGCCGGGAAAGGCAATAAAAAAAACAGGAGTAATCCCATCAAAAAAGCCGCAAATCGCTTCATATTGTAATCTCCATCTATTTGATGATCGGCAGATCCCGAAAAAGTCTTTCAAATCTGCACAAAATACCGCCCCCTAGGGGAGGATCTCAAATTCGCAAGCTATATTATAGCAAGAAACACCCATACTGCCAAGTCGTTCATAAAATTTTCACAATTTCATCACATTAAATTACACGCATGTGGACAGAAACGCTTTGTTTCTCTTGTTATCCGGCACAAAATATACTATAATATAATCTATGCTTTGCCATCCCGGTAACGGTCCGACGGATGGAAGGCGGTTGTCCCCTATTTTGAACAGACGGAGGTTCTTTTGCATGGCAAGAACGGAATTGAAAAAAATTTTTGACCAGGCCGATGCGTTGGCAAATCAACAGGTAACGGTATGCGGTTGGGTAAAGACCATCCGCGATTCGAAAACGCTCGGTTTTATTGAATTGAACGACGGTAGCTGTTTTTCCAATCTCCAGGTCGTTTTTGAAGATAACAAAATCGCCAATTTCAAGGAAATTGCCAAATGCAACGTGGGCACCGCTTTGCGTGTCACCGGGACTTTGATTTTGACTCCCAATGCCAAACAACCCTGTGAAATCCATGCGGCTGAGATTTCGGTGGAGGGAGTCTCTGCTCCAGACTATCCGCTTCAGAAAAAGCGGCATTCGCTGGAATACCTGCGCACCATTGCGCATCTGCGGCCTAGAACCAACACTTTCAACGCAGCCTTTCGCGTACGCTCGGCGGCGGCTTTTGCCATCCATCGCTTTTTCCATGACCGCGGGTTCGTTTATGCACACACGCCGCTGATCACCGGAAGCGACTGCGAAGGCGCCGGCGAAATGTTTCACGTCACAACATTTGACCCGGACTCTGCGCCCCGCACGGAAGACGGACAGGTCGACTACAGCCAGGATTTCTTTGGCAAAATGACCAGCCTGACGGTTTCCGGCCAGCTGGAAGCGGAATGTATGGCAATGGCCTTCGGCAGCGTTTATACCTTCGGTCCCACCTTCCGGGCAGAAAAATCCAATACGCCCCGGCACGCGGCGGAATTCTGGATGATCGAACCGGAAATCGCGTTTGCCGACCTGCAGGACGATATGGCTCTGGCACAGGATATGATCAAATATGTGTTGCGCTATGTGCTGGAAGAATGCCCGCAGGAAATGAAATTCTTCAACGATTTCTACGACAAAGGCCTGCTCACCCGTTTGCAGGGCTTGATTGACGCAGATTTTGGACAGGTCACCTACACGGAGGCAATCAAACTGCTGGAAGAGCATAAAGACGAATTTGAATATCCCGTTTACTGGGGATGCGACCTCCAGACGGAGCACGAACGGTATCTGACAGAAAAAATCTTCCAAAAACCAATTTTTGTCACCGATTACCCCAAGGAAATCAAGGCATTTTATATGCGGCTGAACGACGATGGAAAAACCGTTGCCGCCATGGATCTTCTGGTTCCCGGCGTAGGCGAAATCATCGGCGGCAGCCAGCGTGAAGAACGGCTGGATGTTCTGACCGCGCGCATGAAAGAACTGGGTCTAAAGCTGGAAGATTACTCCTGGTACCTGGATCTGCGCAAATACGGCGGATGCAAGCATGCAGGCTATGGCCTGGGCTTCGAGCGGCTGATCATGTACATGACCGGCATCTCCAATATCCGCGACGCCATTCCCTTCCCCCGGGTCACCGGCTCCGCAGAGTTTTAAGGCGGAAAATGAAGCAAATAATCATGCAAAAAGAGCAGGAAGATGCAGGATTTGCCGCATCTTCCTGCTCTTTTTTGTCTCACGGGCACATTTTTCACAAATATAGCCAAAAAAGATTATTTTACATGGTCATAACATCAAAATTTGCAAGAATTAAAATTTAATCTTTTATTTTTGAATAATATAGAGTATAATCAAAACATAATTTGAAATTAGGTGGTAATGATGATGCAAAACATGAAAGATATTGCAGCGCTTCTGGCAATCAACCATTTGACCGGCACTTCATCTGATCTGCTTGCATCCAAAATGACCACGGAGGATCTGACCGCTTTAAAAGAGAATTACTGGAAAGAATATGAGGCATACAAAAAGCAAGATCTTCATCTGGATATGTCTCGCGGTAAACCGGGCCCCGATCAGTTGATTTTATCTGCGCCGATGCTGGATGTGCTGAGCAGCCACAGCGACCTGACTGCCGCCGATGGGACGGATTGTCGCAATTATGGATGTTTGGACGGCATTCCGGAAGCCAAAGAACTCATGGGAGATCTGTTGGGCCTGCCGAGCGAAAATATGATTGTCGGCGGAAATTCCAGCTTAAATATGATGTACGATACAATATCTCGTGCGATGCTCCACGGTGTGTATGGTTCGCCAAAACCATGGTGCCGCTTGGAAAAAGTAAAATTTCTTTGCCCAGTTCCCGGTTATGACCGGCATTTCGCCATCTGCCAACATTTTGGGATCGAAATGGTTTGCGTGCCCATGAAAGAGGATGGGCCGGACATGGACATGGTCGAAAGTCTCGTCAGCAAGGATGAAAGCATCAAGGGCATCTGGTGCGTACCGAAGTTTTCCAATCCCACCGGGCAAACTTACTCGGACGAAGTGGTAAGACGATTTGCGAACCTTTCGCCCAAGGCGCCTGATTTCCGCATTTTCTGGGATAACGCCTATTTTGTCCATGAATTGACCGACGAGCAGATTCCGCTGCTGAACCTGTTTGAGGAAGCAAAGAAAAATGGGAAAGAAGATATGGTGTTTATCTTCTGTTCCACTTCCAAAATCAGCTACCCTGGTTCCGGTCTTGCTGCCATGGGCGCCTCGTTCCACAATATTCAGAATATCAAAATGCAAATGTCCATCCAGACCATTGGAAACGATAAAATGAACCAGCTGCGCCATGTCCGGTTTTTCCGCGACAAAGCAGGGGTCATTGCCCATATGAAAAAACATGCGCAGCTGATCGCCCCTAAATTTCAGCTAGTAGAACAAATTCTGGAAAAAGAATTGGGGTTTTGCGGCATCGCCCATTGGACCAACCCCAAAGGCGGATACTTTATTTCACTGGATACGCAGCCCGGCTGTGCCAAACGAGTCATTGCGCTATGCCGGGAAGCCGGCGTGGTGATGACGCCTGCTGGTTCCACCTATCCGTATGGGCTGGATCCGGAGGATACCAATATCCGCATCGCCCCCACCTACCCAACTCTGGAAGAATTGGAACCGGCTGCCAGAATCCTTTGTCTTTGTGTGAAAATTGCCACCATCGAAAAGATGATTTCCGAAATCGCGCAAGAGGAAAAAATACCCTATGCGATTGCACAGTAATCCTGATCAAAAGAAAAGCGAAAGTGTGGCTTTCGCTTTTCTTTTTTTGCGTAATTCCTATTCAACCCACACGGTAGGGCTGGAATTGCTTTCTTCCTTTTCTCCCTGTTGTTTGGTATCTTCCGCCAGAACCTCTTCTTTCTCTTGCTCCTGGGTTTGCTGCTGCACCTGTTTTAAATATGCCAGGAAATCCTCTTGCCCTACCTGCTCGGTGGGGATATGATCAATCATAACCGTATGCGCATCATCGGTGTCAAAGAAACTCAAGTAAGAAAAAGCATATCCTTTTTCCTGCAAGAAACGGTTCACCTGCTGTAAATAATCCGCCGCCGACTCCAGCGTCTTTTCCTCCAAATCCGGATACAAATGCAAGCTTTTTTCCACCGGCAAATCCGGATCAAACGGCATCCCCGGCACCCAGATGTCGCTGTCCCGCGGCTCGGATACTTCCACAAACAACAGGATTCTCCCCAATCCTGCCTGCTCCATCTGGATCTGGAGCAAAGCCTGATATTCCCCCTGGAAACGCGAAATCACATTCCCGTTTTCCAAAACATCAAACTGGTAGGTATCCCGGATCACCTTGCCGTTTTTGCAATAAAGATTAAAATGCAGGTCCTGATTCTGATCCGACTGGGCGCGCACAAGATACTCGCCGAACTTGAAATTATAGGCGGCTTTGCTCAGGGTAAATCCCATTAAACGCAAAGCGTCCTGTTGGATGTACTGTTCCGCCGCTCGTTGGGCCAGCAATGCAGAAACCGGATCGCCTGTAAAAGAAAGGGTCAGCAGCAAAACCAGCAGAATCATCCCGAACGCCAGTGCCGCCGCCAGTATGCGCATCCATAGTTTTCTCCCTCTCATGTTCTTCTCTCCTTCCCAAAAGCGAATGAAAGCAAAAAGCCGATCCCGATTCCCAGTCCGCTGAACAGGGCATAGATAACCGCATAAAATAGGGGGGCGCTCCACCCCATACCCGGCACTTGAACGAGATAACTGAGCAAAAAAACTCCAGCCGGGACGAGAAAAGATTTTTTCCTGAGCAGCCACATACCCAGAATACCCAGCACCGGCATGAGAATAAAATTATAAAACACCCCCATTGAGTCGGTCAGCGCCGCTCCCAAAAGCGCGCCGGCCGCCAGCAGGGCCACACCGGACAGGAAAATCGCTTTTCGCATTGCCCGCAGCATCCGCTGCTCCATCCGTTCCTGCGCTTGCTGTTCGGGTGCGGCATCTTTTTGCAGCTGGCGGTTTCGGCATGCTTCGCATGTCTGCAGATGTTCTTGTACCAACACGCAAGAGGCTTCGCTCGCCACCTGATCCTGCACCAGCGGCAAAAGGTCCTGTATCACTTCGCAGCTGATCTTCATTGCGTCTTTCCTCCTTCCAATTGTTCTTTCAGCCAAAGGCGGATTCGATGTTCTATAACGCGTGCGGAACTTTCGCTGATCCCCACTTTCCTGGAAATCTCCGCATAGCTGTAACCGGATACCCGCATGGAAAACACCTGGTTTTCCCGCTCCTCTTTTTGCGCCATCAGCTTTTTGATCCGGGCCAACATCTCTCTGTTCGCGGCCGTTTCCTCCAAAGTTTCTTTCGCATAGGTTTCCAATAGGTCATCGTACCCGATAGTCGGCCTGCGTTTGCGCAATTGCTTCAGCCATAGATTTCTCCCGATGGCAAACAGCCAGGTTCGGACGCTGCTTTCCTGCCGGAACCGGCTGAATCCCAAAATCGCCTGCAGAAAGGTTTCCTGCAGAAGATCTTCCGCCAACTCTGGATCGTGGGTCAGCCCCAACAGATAATGGTACAGCTCCTCCTGATGCAGATGATACCATCTTTCCAATTCCTGCAACGGCCTCCCCCCTTCCTTTGAATTGGTTCCACAAAGGGCGAAAATGTTACAATATTGAAAAAATCCCAGGCTGTTCTGCCAGCCTGGGAAGTCCCGCTATTTTTCCCGCAGAAGATTTTTCAGCTCCGCCATAAAAGTCTGGATATCGGCAAACTGCCGATAGACTGACGCAAACCGCACATATGCCACTTCGTCTACCTTCTTGAGCTTTTCCATTGCCAACTCCCCAATATGGTAGGAGGTTACCTCCCGGTCCAGCGTATTGAGCAAGTCCGATTCGATTTCATCGACCATTCGATCAATTTCCTCCACCGAAACCGGACGCTTTTCACACGCCCGCAGCAATCCGTTAAACAATTTGTTCCGGTCAAAACTTTCATGAGATTTGTCCTTTTTGATGACAATAATTGGCACCGTCTCCACCGATTCATAGGTGGTAAACCGTTTGCTGCATTGCAGGCATTCGCGCCGCCGCCGAATCCGTTCATCTACCGCCCTGGAGTCAATTACCTTGCTGTCATGATAGCCGCAGAACGGACATTTCATTGTTACTCCTCCGTCAAAACTTGAATTTTCTTTCTTCCTGGTTTAGTATACCAGTAGGATGGAAAAAAAACAAGGAAAAACTATTTTTGCGCCGCTTCTTTGGCAAGAACACAAACAGCTGGAGGGCCGCATCCGAACAGGCGGTTTGGCAGCTCGGACGCAAAATAAAATCATTCCGCCAGAAAAGGAGTTTTGATTATGCATAAAACAATTTGGAAGCCAGGCACCTTGCTGGCCCCCGTACCTGCAGTTTTGGTCACCTGCGGCACCATGGAAAAGCCCAATATCATCACGATTGCTTGGACAGGAATCGTAAATTCCGATCCGGCGATGACCTATGTTTCGGTGCGGAAGGAACGGTTTTCCCATGACCTAATTGCCAAAAGCGGGGAATTTGCCATCAATTTGACCACATCATCCTTAATTCGCGCCACCGATCTGTGTGGTGTGCGATCCGGCAAGGACGTGGATAAATTCCAGCTGGCCAAGTTGACGGCGGAACCCGCCTCCCGACTGGCTTGCCCTATCATTGGGGAAAGCCCCGTCGCCCTGGAATGCAAAGTCCAGCAAATCCTTCCTCTGGGATCCCATGACATGTTTCTGGCAGAAATTGTCGCGGTCGACGTGGAGGACGCTTTGCTGGATGAAAAAGGGAAGCTGCATCTGGACAAGTGCGGCCTCATGTCCTATGCGCACGGCGAATATTTTGCCCAGGGCCGCCGGCTGGGCAGTTTCGGCTGTTCTGTGCGGAAGAAAAATTCTTCCAGCCGACGGTAACCCTATTATAAGCGGATCTCCATTGAAAAATCGCTGATCCCAGAAATGGCACAGGAGGAGGTTTTTTATGAAACGAATTTTCGCGTTCTTTCTTGCAATCCTTTTGATCGGCACCGGCTGTACTGCCGATCCGGCGGCTCCGATTTCATCCGTTCCCGAACTGGATTCCAGTTCTTCGCAATCCGTCGTGTTCGACCAGCCGCCAGTAAATCGTACCGAAATTCCCTTTTCGGAAATGGAATATGTCCAGCCGGATTTAGACAAAACCATCGCCCAATATGAAAGCTTTGCCAGCCAGGTCCAACAGGCCCAAAGCGCCGAAGAGGTGATGGAAATTTGGAAGCAGGAAGCGCAGGTTTGCAAAGAGTATTATAACATGTATACCCTTTCCAATATCCTGTTTAGCATAGATACCTCCAAGGAAGAAAACGCTGCTAACTACCAGTACATGCAGGACTTTTTAGCCAAGCTCAAACCGTCAGCCGTCCGCCTGACCCGTGCAATTTTGCAATCCCCCTACCGCGACCAGCTGGAACAGATGGTGGGGGCTCATGTACTGGAAGCCATGGAAACAGACAGCGAGAACTATTCGGAAGAACAGCTGGAACTGGAATTGCAGGAAAATCAACTTACGACCCAATATACCCAGCTGCTTTCCCAGGCAACCGTTTACGAAACTCCGGACTATACCTTCACCACCAGCGATATGTATTATTATCTTTACGCAGGCGAATCGGCGGACCGCGAAATCGCCGCAAACCTGCTGCAAGATTACTACGAATCGCTCAACCAGCAATGCGGCGACATCTATGTGCAGCTGGTATCCTTACGTCAGCAGCAGGCGCAAGCCGCTGGATTCGAAGATTATTTGGACTATTATTATCACAACCGTTCCTACCGCGGATACGGCCGGCAAGAAATCGAGCAATTCCGCGCTTGGGTAAAAGCCTATATCGTGCCGGTATACCAGCAGATCAAATCGGATGCGCAGCAAAGGCTTGGCCATCCTTTGAACCTATTCGAATACTCTTCCCCGCTGCCGGAGCAATCTAATGCCTCTTATTTGGAAACTATTACCAGCGCTTCAGATCTAGTGGAAATCGTCGTTGGCATATTGCAGGATTTGTCGCCAGAAACCCGTGAAATGATTGATTTCATGACCCGCAACGAGCTGTACGACCTTACCTCCGCACCCAATAAAAGTTCTGGCGCGTTTACTACCTATTTTTACGGCTGGCAGGAACCTTTCGTCCTTTCCAACTATGACGACGCCGGTACCTATCTGCACGAAATGGGGCACGCACTGAATTTTTACCGCACAGGGGATTTAACCGTGTTGGAGCAGGACCTGCAGGGCTCTGATATTTCGGAAGTCCATTCCCAGTCGCTGGAGCTTCTGGCAAGCCCCTGGCTGGACCGACTGTATACCGATGCGGACGCCGCAGAAAAATCCAACGTGTTCGAAATGTTTTTTACCATCCTGTCGGCCACCATGGTCGATGAGTTCCAGCATCAGGTATATGAGTCCGGCTCCATGAGCATTTCGGAAATGAACGCGTTATACGCCCAGCTGGAACAGGAATATTTCGGAGAAATCGATCATCTCGGACTTTCTTTTCTAGACGACGGATTGGACTGGGTGGATATTCATCATCTGTTTGAATCGCCTATGTACTACATCGAATATGCGCTGACCGGCGTGGTGGCCCTTGGTTTTTGGCAGGATGCTCAAATCGACTGGGATCAGGCGTTTGCAGACTATATCCAATTTCTCGATATTCCCAACGATGTCAACCTGCCGGATTCTCTGGCCATGGCCGGACGGCAAACCCTGTTTTCCGAAGAAACGATACGAAACCTGGCGCAAGATCTGTCATCGTATTTTTCTTAAAGAGCCAGATCTTGGAGGAATTTTTACACATTTCGCACAAAATCATTGAAGTTTTGAAACAATTATAGTATACTATATTCAAGGAATCGAGGAGAGTACGCTCTTGTTGGGTTCCGGTTTTCCCTCTTCTCTTCCCGATGGGATAATGAAAAATAAAGGGGTTGAATCTATGAACATTCTGATTACCGCTAGAAAAACGACCGTAAAAGATTCTTTTAAAGAGCGGGTGGAAAAAAAGCTGGCGAAATTTGATCGTTTCTTTGACAATGCCACCGCAAACGTGGTAGTAACCAACGAGCGGGATCGCGAAACGGTTGAGATTACGATTCAGTCCATGGGAATGTTCTTCCGGGCAGAAAAAACAACGGCAGACCGGATTGACTCGTTGGAATCGGTCACGGATTCTTTGATGAAACAGATTATCCGCAACAAGACAAAGCTGCAAAAACGGCTTCGTTCTTCCGCTTTTGTGGAGCCTATTGCCGATGAACCGTTCTACGAAGAAGAAAATGCCCATGTGGCAAAGGTGAAAACCTTCCCGGTAAAGCCGATGACCATCGAAGAGGCCATTTTGCAAATGAACCTGATTGGCCACACCTTTTTCATGTTCCGCAACGCAGAATCCGGGGAAATCAATGTGGTGTATTCTCGCCGCAACGGCGATTACGGCCTTTTGGTCCCGGAAGCAGAATGATTTTGTCAACCGAAAAAAGAGGTATGGGGTTTCCCATACCTCTTTTTTGCAGGAAGGTCAAAATCGATCTTGCCGCGCATAGGCCGGCCATTGTATAATGAGAGACACAGAATACTAAGGAAAGAAAAAGGATGTGCCGACGCGTATGATGAAAATGGCCGCCCCTTGCCTATTTGGGCTGGAAAGCGTTTTGTCCGGCGAATTGAAGCGAATGGGCGTAGAAAATATCGAGGTTTCCGACGGGAAAGTCACCTTTTCCGGCGATTGGGACACATTGGCAAAAGCCAACCTCTGGCTGCGGACGGCGGAGCGGGTCCTGCTGGTTCTAGGCTCCTTCCGTGCCGAAACGTTTGAAGAACTGTTCCAGGGCGTTTTGCAAATTCCCTTTGAACAGTTTTTGGGAAAAGACGACCAATTCCCGGTGAAAGGATGGTCGCTCAATTCCCAGCTTGCCAGCGTTCCGGACTGCCAGTCGATCATCAAACGGGCTATTGTCAAACGGATGGAACAGCATTACCACCAAAGCTGGTTTGCAGAAACCGGCGCGGTGCACCAGGTGCAGTTTTCCATCCGCAAAAACATCGCCACGATTTTTTTGGACACTTCCGGCCCCGGCCTGCACAAGCGGGGATACCGGCAGAACGCGCTGGTCGCCCCCATCAAGGAAACGCTGGCCGCCGGCATTGTCGATTTCACCCGTTTGTATGACGATTCGGTCCTCTATGACCCGTTTTGCGGATCCGGCACATTGCTGATTGAAGCGATTTGTAAAGGCATGAACATCGCCCCGGGCATCCGCCGCCATTTTGCCGCCGAAAAATGGTCCTGTATGCCCTCGGCCGCATGGAAAACCGCCCGGGAAGAGGCGATGGATTTGATTAAGCGGGATGCGAAAATCCGCGCGTATGGGTACGATATCGACCCGCAGGCGGTGGAGCTGACCATGGCCAACGCAAAAAAAGCAGGGATTGCTTCCCACCTTCGCGCCAAAGCCCAGGATATCTCTCAGTTCACCTTGCCTGTGGAACGGGCCATTGTGGTCTGCAATCCGCCGTATGGTGAACGGCTTTTGGAAATCAAAGAAGCCGAATCTCTGTACCAGACCATGGGAAAAGTGTTCCAGGCAGATCCTTTGCACAAATACTATATCATCAGCCCGCATGAAGAGTTTGAGCATCTGTTTGGGCGCATGGCGGATCGCCGCAGAAAACTCTATAACGGGATGATCAAATGCCAATTGTACATGTATTTCCGATAAAACTGGTGCGACAAAAAGGCTTCTCCGCAAAAAGGCGCGCGCCCATAAGGAAGTAATTTAATTGTCGCAGGGCGGCATGGCTGAAAAGTCATGCCGTCCTGCCTTTTCTTTGCCGTTCCACGGTCTGATCGTCGCCCGGCAGGTTGACTCCTCCGATGAAGTTCCAGACCAGTTCAATCTTCTGCCTGCGGTGACCGCTGGACTTATCCGGCGCATGGACGATAATCTTTTTTACAAACTCATTGACGATGGTGGGCGTTAGTTCCCGGATACCCACATATTTTCGCACAATGGCTGCTAAGCAAGCGAAATCGGCTTGATCTTGTTCAAAGGTTTCTACCGCTTCCCGCCATGCCTTGACCTGCTCCGTCAGTTCTTTTTGTTCTGCTTCATAGTCGGCGGAGAGTTTCAAGAACCGTCCATGACTAATTGTCCCGCTGATGTCATCCTCATAGATGCGCTTGAAAATGCGGTCAAGCTCGGCAATGCGCTTTTCCGCTTGGGCGATTTCACGCCTGCGCTTCTTGGCCTCTTTCTCCGCTTCTTGAAAACGTTGCTTTCTCGCCGCTTCCTCAAATGTCACAAATTATTTTCACCTTGGAAACTGCCTGTTTTTACTTCCTCACGCATCAGCCGCTTCATCTTGTCCTCCAGAGTGTCCTTGCTCTCCTTGCTGAAATGAACGCCGATAACATAGGTGGTGTTGCCCATTCTCAGGGCTTGCAGTTCTTTCATCATTTCTGCGGACTGTCTGCGTTCCTCTGTAATTTTCTTTTTCTCTGCCTGTAATTCTTCCATCTGTTCACGCTTGTAACGGCGAAAGAGCATTTGTCGTCAAAATTTGAACAAAAATTTACAACTGATAAGTGTGAATTTTTGCCCAACTACTAGATTTTTTCACAAAATAGGAGTATACTATTTGCTGTATATATAAAAGGGCGAATTTACAGGAAAGTACACCTTTCTGTAAAAATTGCCCTTTTACAATAATTTGGCATTTTCGTAAACCTCTGCACGATAGCGAAACGTGGATAGTGGCATACCGCAAGCCTTAGCTGCTGCTGTGCCTATGACTTCGCCCTGTTTCCATTTCTGATACATCGTGTGAAAGTTTTCCGGCAATGGTTGCGGTGGTCTGCCGAAGCGTATTCCCTTGGCTTTTGCGGCTGCAATACCCTCTGCCTGTCTTTGCCGGATATTGGTGCGTTCATTCTCTGCCACAAAGGACAGCACTTGCAGAACAATATCGGAAAGAAATGTTCCCATAAGGTCTTTTCCACGTCTTGTATCAAGCAATGGCATAAGGCTATCCCGCATGGGTATATGACTGTTGGCGAAGTTGCAAAGAAGATGGACGTGACTGTGCGAACATTACAACATTACGATAAAGAGGGGCTGCTTTCCCCATCTGCGATAAGTGAGGGAGGGCGGCGACTATATACCGATAAAGATATTGTAAAGCTCCATCAGATTCTATCACTCAAGCATTTGGGGTTTTCACTGGACGATATAAAAAACCGACTAATTTCCCTTGATACACCGAATGAAATTGCTGCGGTATTGGAACAACAAGCGACAGCCGTTCAGAGAAAAATAGATAGTTTATCAGAATCGTTAAGAGAGCTGGAAGCATTGCGGGCAGAAGTCCTGCAAATGCAATCTGTTGATTTCAAAAAATATGCCGATATTATTGTGAATTTACAGATGAAAAATGATTACTATTGGCTAATCAAACACTTTGACGACCAAACGCTTGACCATATTCGCAGCCACTTTGACAAAGACAGCGGGAAAGCGTTTATGGATACTTTCGTACAACTTCAAGACGAGGCAATACGGCTACACAATGCAGACATTCCTGCCGATAGTGACGAAGGCCAGAAGTTTGCAAAAGCATATTGGGATATGATAACAGAGTTTACCGGTGGCGATATGAGTATGCTTCCCAAACTAATGGAATTGGGACAGTTTGAGGGGACTGATCCTAAGTGGCAAGAAAAACAATCACTTGCTAATGTTTATATTGGACAGGTATGGAAGAGTTTCGACAAGTCGAAGTAGCTTTAGCTGAATGAAAAAACAGCCGCACCATTGATGAAATCAATTGGTGCGGCTGTTTTTCTTGTTAAATAATATAGAGCTTGTAGTTTGCAATCCCTGTTTGTCAGCCGTCAAGCTAGTGTGTTTTTAATACTTCCTTATTGGTGTTCACCTAACGGAGAAGCCTTTTTCCGTAAAATGTTTTTACAGTTCAAACGAGCTGTGGCGCGTCACATGGCAGCCGATATTGACTGCCACAGGCAACCCGGCAATGTGGGTGCCATAGGTCTCGATATTCACAAACAATGCAGTCGTGCTACCGCCAAATCCCTGGGGCCCTACATTGGTCTCATTGGCGCGGCGCAGCAACTCTGCCTCCATTTCCGCGTAGAACGCATCTGGATTTCGAATGTCTGAACTGCGGCACAACGCGGTTTTCGCCAATAGGGCGCACTCTTCAAAGTCGCCTCCGATGCCTACCCCAATTACCATCGGCGGGCAAGGGTTCGCCCCTGCTAGCTGAACCGTCTCGATTACAAAATCCATGACCATCTCTTTGGTGGCTGCCGGGGTAAACATCTTGATCCGGCTCATATTTTCGCTGCCAAAACCTTTGGGCGCCACCGTGATTTTCAAGCCGTCCCCTTCCACGATTTTGATATGGATAATCGCCGGAGTATTGTTGTTGGTATTGACCCGGCGCAGCGGATCACTGACGACGGAACAACGCAGCAAGCCTTCTACATATCCTTGCGCCACACCTTCGTTGATGGCGTCGTTCAGACTTCCGCCCACCAAATGCACGTCTTGTCCCAATTCCACAAAGACAACTGCCATCCCGGTATCCTGGCAGATCGGCACATCGATATTTTTGGCTTCTTCAAAATTGGTAACCAGATCCTTTAAGATTTCCTTTCCCAAAGGGCTGGTTTCTGTTTTGCAAGCCTCCCGCATGCGGCATTCCATATCGCAAGGCAGGATCTTATTCGCCCGGATGCAATGCTCTTTCACCAATTTTGTGATTTCCGATACCTGAATCTCTCTCACGAAAACGTCCTCCCTTTTATCTTACCTGGATCCCATTGACAAAAACCATCTTAGGCCGGTTGGCCACAGCCAGCGGATCCCCTTCAAACACCAAAATATCGGCGTCTTTGCCCGCTTCCAGCGAACCCACCCGGTCGTCCAGTTTGCAAATTTTCGCCGGGTTCATGGTAATCGCCCGCAGCGCCTCTTCATAATCCATGCCGGCCCCTACAGCAAACCCCGCGCTAGTGGGCAACAACGGCATCGGGATCACGTCATGATCCGTGCAAATTGCTGTGAGTACTCCAGCTTTTGACAGTACCCCAGGGTTTGCTACCGTCGCGTTAGAAAGTTCCGGTTTGGAACGGGCAGTCAGCAGCGGTCCGCAGATCGCCGGGATCCCTTCCTTGGCAATATCATCCGCGATGAGATGGCCTTCCGTACAATGTACCAAAATATAGTCTAGCTGGAATTCCCGCCCAATCCGGATCGCCGTATAAATATCGTCGGCCCGATGGCAATGGAAATGGGCTTTCACCTGCCGTTTGAGCAGAGGGATCAACGCTTCGCACTTCATATTGAATTCCGGTTCCTCCCGTGTGGGATCCGCCGCCGCTTTTTCCTTTTTTGCCAGATATTTCTGCGCTTTGATCAGCTGTTCCCGAATAATGGCGGCAGTACCCATCCGCGTAGACGGCAGCTGGTTTTTCCCTTTATAAACCCGTTTGGGATTTTCGCCCAAAGCAAATTTGATGCCCGCATTTTCCAAAAGCACCATATCATCTACACGGCTTCCAACCGTTTTCATCGCCAAAATCGTGCCGCCAATGGGGTTGGCGCTTCCCGGACAGGTGACCACCGAGGTAACGCCGGCTTCCAGCGCCTCGGAATAGCAGCGTTCCCGGGGATTTACCGCATCAATAACCCGCAGGTGAGGAGTACAAGGATCGGTAGCCTCATTGCAGTCCGACCCCATGGGTCCGATGGAATCCTCTTCAATCCCGATATGGCAATGAGCGTCGATAAAACCGGGGGTGACATTCGCCCCTTTGAGGTCTACCGCGTCCAGTGGAGTGTTTGGCAGTTCTGACATCGCGCCTACGGAAACAATCTTCCCATTCTGGATTTCGACAAATCCATCCGGGATCGCCGGTCCAGCCATCGTGTACAAAAAGCCGTGAATTAAGTACATGTTAACCCCTTCTTTCCAGTAATTTGTCAAAAGAAAATGCCGAAGGGTGCCCCCTCCGGCACAAAACGCCAAAGAATGTCTTTTCTTTATTTGGAGTACCCTCTCCGGTTTGAAGAGCGCCTTCCTTCATTGTATTTTTTCAGATCGGACATTTTATCATCGCTCGTCTGTTTGAATTTGCTCAACATATCTTCAAACGACAGGTTCTCGTTTTTCTTTTTACTGTTCCAGTCATACTGATCCGGACGATCCAGTCGAGCCGGTCCAGCCGACGAACGTCTTGCTGCAGGAGCAGGCCTGTCCATCGCCCGTTTGATTGACAGGCTGATCTTCCCTTCCTCTGTAATGTTCAGGACCTTTACTTTTACAACCTGATTTTCCGTCACATGATCCCGGATCTCATTCACATAGGTCGGCGCAATTTCAGAAATATGCACCATCCCCGTTTTCCCGCCGGGCAGTTCCACAAAGGCCCCAAACTTTGTGATCCCCGTGACCTTACCTTCCACAATGTTTCCAACCGCAAGCTGCATTAAAAGCTATGCCTCCCTTAAAATGAATCGTAAAATCAAATCCCCTGTGGGATCAATTTTTGGAACTATCAATATAAACTTTCTCGTCCGGATAGGCATAACCCAATTTTTCTCTCGCAATTCGTTCAATGTAGTCCTTATCTGTGCTCATGGCCAGCAGACGCTCTATTTCCTGATTGGCTTCTTCCTGTTCTTGGCACTGCAGCTGGATGTCTTCTAGCGCAGACTTCCGCTGCTGAATTTCCAGTTGCTGCATCACAATGGAATACGCAATATAAATGACAAAGAGGAAAACTGCAATGCGCAGCAACCTGCTTTTAGAACTCTTTTTTTCTTTTTCCACGGCCGCGTCTCCCCCTGCTTGTTCCTTTTTGGCTGGCCCTTTGGTCTTTTCTCTTTTTCTCCCTGCCAGGAAGTTTATTTTTAAAGTAATTATACAATAATATCTGCCGATTTTGCAAGTGCTTTCTGTGCTTTTGCACAGCTTTTTTCGCATTTTTCCCTATTTTCCCCAAAAGTTTTTCGAAAGCACGGCCAATCCACCGCAAAAAAAGAATCGGGGGCCGAAAGAAGCATTTCCAAAGGAGAAAAAGAATCCATCGGAGGACGGAAATGATTTTTTTGGCGCCCCGCATGACGAGAATCCCCAGCGTAAAATAATACACGACAAAACCTAGGACTTCCCCTAAGAGAATAAAAAAACGGACCTGGCCGAAATTGACAGTCATGGCAAAACAGAAAGACAAAAATCCCCCAAACACAAAATAGATTACATCTTCCGCTACAATCACGCCTGCCGGGAGGGGGACGGCGATCCGGAAAATGCGAAACAGGTCATAGACGGCGCCCAATGCCGCGCCCAGCAACAGCGACTGCAAAAAAATCAGCACCTGTGTGTTCACCGCAATCAAGCCATTCCCCCGCTTTCTTTTGTCGTTTGTTTATTGGAATAAACGCGCAAATAGTTTTTTGGGCCGGTCGTCGGTATAAACAAGCGTATGGATCTCCCCTTCAATGCTGACCTCCCCGGTATCCACATTCAGTTTGTTCATGTGCAGGTCGCTTCCCCGAACCGTCAGCTCTCCCAGCTCGGTAAATAGGACTGCGGTTTCTTCATTGAAGCTGTCAATATCCGACACGCCGGATACGGTCAAAAAATTCCGATCCTCCAAAATCACATGGTGTGGCGTCTTGGGACGATTTTTTTCTTCTGCCATCGTAAATTCCTCCTGTTTTTTTAGGTTATTCCATTTTATGTTTTGGGCAGACAGGATATGTCCGATTTTTGGGAAGAAATCAAAAGGCAGCCGTTTTTGACGGCTGCCTTTTTTCTTATGCTGTTTTTTCTGCGCATTACAGAATCGCTTTATTGATCGCATTCAGGTACGCTTTAATACTCGCCTCAATAATATCGGTGGATAGGCCGCGCCCCACGATGGTTTCCTCTTCCCGCAGGATTTTGACCACTACTTCTCCCAAGGCATCCTCGCCTTCTGTGACGGATTGAATGGAATAATTCTTCAACGGGAAATTCTGTTTGACAATCCGGTCAATGGCCTTAAACGCGGCGTCAATGGGGCCTTCTCCCCTGGCGACATGCTCCTTGCTCTCCCCATCTTTCACCAGCTTCACCACCGCCGTGGCGGAAATGACGGTTCCGCTGTTGACCACAAAGCTTTCCAGCTTGTAAGTCTCCGGGATTTGATAGTGGTTAGAACTGACCAGCGCTTCGATGTCCCGGTCGGTGACCACCTTTTTGTGATCCGCCAACACCTTGAATTTTTCAAAGCTTTGTTCCAGTACGCTGTCCGGGATCCGATAGCCCAGCTGTTCCAACCGTTCCTCAAACGCATGGCGACCGGAGTGTTTGCCCAGCACAATCCGGCTTTGATAGATGCCAACGGATTCCGGCGACATAATTTCATAGGTCAAACGGTTGTTGATAATCCCGTGCTGATGAATTCCGGATTCATGGGCAAAGGCGTTTGCCCCGACGATCGCCTTATTCGGCGGGACCGGTACGCCGGTCACCGTCGATAACAGCTTGCTGGTCCGGTAAATCTGTCGGGTGTCGATGCCGGTTTGCACCTGATATGCGCTGGCGCGCGTTTTGATTGCCATGACAATCTCTTCCAGCGCCGCGTTGCCGGCCCGTTCCCCGATTCCGTTTACCGTACATTCAATCTGCCCGGCGCCGCCCAGCATTCCCGCCAGGCTGTTGGCAACACCCATGCCCAAATCGTTATGGCAATGGACCGACAGGATGACCTGGTCCGGGTGCTTCAAATGCGTTTTGACGTAGCGGACCAATTCTTCCATTTCCCCAGGCGTGGCGTACCCCACCGTATCCGGGATATTTAATACCGACGCGCCTGCTTCCTGTGCAGCGTCAAACACCTGCACCAGATAATCCCGGTCGCTGCGGGAGGCATCTTCCGCGGAAAATTCCACGTCCGCGCACATGCTCTTCGCATACGCCACCATTTCCCGCACCTTTTCCAGCGCTTCTTCCCGCGTCAGATGCAGTTTGGATTCCAGATGGATATCGCTGGTCGCCAAAAAAATATGCAGCACCGGATTTGGATGATCCTTTAATGCCTGCCAGGCGCAGTCGACATCTCCTTTCACCGCGCGGCATAATCCGGCAACCCGGCACCCAGTAATTTCCCGGGCAATGGTTTGCACCGACTCAAAATCTTCCGGCGAAGCGATGGGAAACCCCGCCTCAATGACATCTACCCCCAGCCGCTCTAGCTGCCGGGCCATTTCCAGCTTTTCGTGGATGTTCATGCTGCACCCCGGCGACTGCTCCCCGTCCCGCAGCGTGGTATCAAAAATCTGGATTCTCCGCATGTCTGATCTCCTTCCGGCAAAACGATCTTATCCAGCAATGGCTATACTTTCTATCTATGTTAAGATATACCTTGTTTCTTTTTTTCTGTCAAGATCTCTCTTCTCTTGACGGGCGCTTTTCCCCTGTCTAAGATAGAATATGGAACACAATGGAAGGAGTTTTTGCCATGATGAACAAAGAACGGCTGGCCCGTTGCCGAACTCTCTTCGGTACTTTTTTCAAAATAGGCGCTTTTACTTTTGGCGGCGGCTATGCCATGATCCCGCTGATCCAGAAAGAAACGGTAGAAACCCATGGCTGGATTACCGATGAAGACATTTTGGATATCATTGCCGTGGCGGAATCAACTCCAGGCCCGATTGCAATCAACAGCGCCACCTTTGTGGGGTACAAAGTTGCCGGAAGTCTGGGCAGTTTTTTCGCAACGCTTGGCGTTGTGCTGCCTTCTTTTATCGTCATCAGCATCCTGGCTTTCTTTTTAGAACCCTTTAAGGCATTAAAGGTAGTATCCTACGCCTTTGTGGGCATTCGTGCCGGCGTGATGGTGCTGATCGTGCAGGCCATTTTTAAAATGTACCGGGCCTGTGAAAAAAACTGGATCAATTATCTAATCCTGCTGGCTTCTTTCCTTGGCGTGGCGCTATTGGATCTGCCGGTTATTCCGATTCTGCTGGTTGCGGCCGGATGCGGGATGCTTTATCGAAATGTACTACTGTGCCGGAAGGGGGAAAAATGATGATTTTCTGGCAGTTGTTTTTTACTTTTTTCCAAATCGGTCTGTTTACCATCGGCGGCGGCTACGCTATGATCCCCATGATTGAATCCGAGGTGGTCCGCCAGGGATGGATGACCCACACGCAACTGGTGGATTTCATCGCGGTGGCGGAATCCACCCCTGGCCCGTTTGCGGTTAACACGGCTACCTATGTGGGTATGACTACCGGTGCCCAGGCGGGAGGGAACGTCGCTTTCGGGCTGCTGGGAGCGTTTCTTGCCACATTGGGAGTTGTTCTTCCTTCTTTTTTGATTATTCTGCTCATCGCCAAATGCTTTACTTCTTTTCAGGATAACCGGCTGGTCAAAGGTGCATTATATGGGATGCATCCGGCAGTGGTGGGGCTGATTTTGGCCGCGGCGTTTTCTCTGGCCCAGGGCAACCTGTATACCAGTTTTTCTCTGGAATCCCTGTCCGCTTTTCTCAACGGATTTCAGTGGATCCCGATTCTGATTTTTGTCGCTGTTTTCGCCGTCAGCCTGTGGAAAAAGAAAGCCCATCCGGTCAAGCTGATCCTTTTGTCCGCGGTTTTGGGCATCTTTTGCTGCGGCGCGCAGGATTTGCTTTTTTCTTAGGCGATCTGGTATAATGTTGCCAGAACAAAGGATGTGATGTTTCATGACAAAAAAACAAAAAGCCCAGGAAGCGGTGCAGCGGCTCAAAGAAGCGTATCCCGACGCCATCTGTTCGCTGGAATCTACCCAACCCCATGAGCTTTTAATCGCGACCCGCCTGTCTGCCCAATGTACCGATGCGCGGGTTAATCTGGTAACAAAGGTTTTGTTCGACCGGTACCGTACCATCCACGATTTTGCCACGGCCAACCTGTCCGACGTGGAAGAAATCGTCCATCCCTGCGGACTTTATAAAACCAAAGCCCGGGACATTATTGCCATGTGCCAGATGCTGGAACAACAGTTTCACTCCACCGTTCCGGATGAAATGGAGCAGCTGCTTCAATTACCCGGCGTAGGGCGGAAAACGGCAAATCTGGTTTTAGGAGATGTTTATGGAAAACCGGCCATTGTCTGCGATACCCACTGTATCCGCATCACCAACCACCTTGGGCTGACGGATACCAAAGACCCATTCAAATGCGAAATGCAGCTACAAAAGGTGCTTCCCCCGCAGGAATCCAACGATTTTTGCCACCGGTTGGTGCTGCACGGACGCGCCGTTTGCAAGGCGCGCAGCCCACAGTGCGCGCAATGCTGCCTGAAAGATCTTTGCAAAACCGGAAAGGATGCGGTATCAAAAAAATGCTGAAAGAATATCTGCATCCCCAACGGATTTTGTTTGACTTTGCAGCCGCCACCATGGAAGAAGCGGTTCGGCGCTGCGGCCAGCTGTTGGTTGCAGGAGGCTGCGCCGGCCCGGGATATCCGGACGCCATGGTTCAAACAGTCCGGAAATGGGGCGACAGCGTTGTAATGGTCCCGCGGATTGCATTTCCGCATGCTGCTTTCACCGCTGGGGGATTGCGTCCTGGAATCGCGGTCATCCATCTTTCTACGCCGCTGGATTTTGGCGGAGAAAACGGACCGGTGCAGTACCTGTTCGGGTTTTGCGGCAAGAATGCGGAAAGCCATATGCAGGTGCTTTCCGCCTTGGCCGAATTTTTCTCCTCCCCGGAAAACGGCACGCGTTTGGCGCAGGCCAAAGATGCCAGCGCGCTGTACCAACTGCTTGGTCAATAATAATCCCGTCGGCGCGACATGCGAACCGGCGGGATTTTTTGCAACGCCTTCCTTTACAGATGCAAGCCAAACGCCCAGCTTTTTAGCTCTTCCTCGTTCAGCCGGCCGTTGAGCATGCGTCCATCCACAATCTTGGCGCCGGGTGCGCTGGCGCGCAGGCCCTGGGCGGATTTGCCCAATCCGCTGCCGCCGGAGGTAGCAAACAGAACGATGGTTTTCCCGGTGAAATCATAGGCCTCCAGAAAAGTGTTGAGGATGGTGGGAGCTACATACCACCACACGGGAAAACCCAGAAAGATCACATCATAACCGGCTACCGGTGCGTCCGTATCCTGGAGGGCGGGACGGGAATGCTTGTCGTTCATCTCCACGCTGCTGCGGGAATGTTTGTTTTTCCAATCCAAATCCTCGCTGGTATACGGGACGGCGGGTTTGATTTCATACAGATCCGCGCCCACGGCCTTCGCCAGGGCCTTGGCCGCCTTAGCGGTAGCGCCGGTGGCGGAAAAGTAAGCTACCAATGCCTTCATAAAAAAACCTCCTTGCATCCTTTGCCTTTATTGTAATCCTCCGGTTTAAAAATGTAAAATACTTCTTTCCTATCTGCATATATTCTTTTAAAGCATTTTTACATTGCGTTGCCTCGGAAGTTATGTTAGGATGAAAGCAAGGAGGCAATGGAATGGAACTTCGGGTATTACGATATTTTCTTGCAGTGGCCCGGGAAGAGAATATCACTAAGGCTGCTGCTTTGCTCCATCTGACCCAACCCACCCTGTCCCGGCAGTTGATGCAACTGGAGGAAGAACTGGGGGTGCAGCTTTTTTACCGCAGCCGTTACCATATCATCCTCACCGATGAAGGGATGCTGCTGCGCCGCCGGGCACAGGAACTGGTAGATCTGGCCAATAAAACCATGCAGGAATTTCAAAAGGACCCGGAACTACGGGGAGAAATTTCCATTGGCAGCGGGGATCTGGAGGCGATGAGTACCCTGGCGCAGCTGTTGGCGGATTTCCAGAAACTGCATCCGCAAGTGACCTATCAAATTTACAGCGGCAATGCCGACTCTACCAAAGAGCGGCTGGAGGGTGGGACTCTAGATCTGGGGCTTTTGCTGGAACCGGTGGACATTAGTAAGTACGATTTTCTCCGTCTGCCTGGAACGGAACAATGGGGCGTCCATGTCCGGGAAGATTCTCCGCTGGCCGCTAAAGAATCTGTAACGGCCAAAGACTTGCTCCAAACGCCGCTGATCATCACCCAAAGAGCGCTTGTCCAGCAGCAGTTGAAACGGTGGTTTGGCCCCGACGGGGAACACATCCAAATTTCCGCCAGCGGGAACCTTCCTTACAACATGGCTCAAATGGCGCGGGCGGGAATGGGAGCTTTCCTCACTGTAAAGTTGCGCTGCAGCTACGAAGGGCTGCGTTTTCTTCCCCTGTCGCCTCCTTTGGAAGCGGGCACCGTTTTGGCCTGGAAAAAAACGGAGACGTTTCCGCCCGCTCTGTCATCCTTCTTGGCATATGTGGGAAAATGCTTATCCCCTATTTCTGATCATCCAAAATAAGTATTAGACATAAATTCATTTCTGCCGTACAATGCAGGTGTCCGAAGAAGGGCGCCTGCATTTTTCCTTTGGGAGGGTTTGGGATGACGAAACAAGAGGCAAGTGAACGATATCAAATCCCCATGCACATTTTAAGCGAATATGAAAGCTGGGGGTTGTGCGGGGTGGTAAAAGAGGTGATGGGGGTTTGGCAATACGACGACACGGATCTGGATCGGCTGTGCACCATCATGACCCTCCACGACTTGGGATTTTCCATCGCGGAGACCCAACGGTATATGCGCCTTCTGCTGGAGCAGCCCCATACAGAGCAGCAGCGACTTCAGATGCTGGAGGAAAAACGAGCCGCCGCCCTGGATGAAATCCATTTCAAAGAACGCCAGCTCCAGCGGCTGGATTATTTGCGCCATGAAATCCGAAAAAAACAAAACAAAACAGGAGGTACCCAAAAATGAGACGATTGTTTGCCATACTGGCCACCATTTCCCTGCTGTTTGGCCTGTCGGCCTGCAGCGGAACAGCGACTCCAAACAGTTTAGACCTCTCCCAGGCAAGCCAACAAGATTCCTCTTCGGTTTTGGAATCATCCGCTACCGAACCGTCCGCCCCGCCTATCTCTTCCACAGTGCAGGAGCGCGTACCTGACGAAGAATCTGCGGGAAGCGGCGTGCTGGTGGCATACTTTTCCGCCACCGGCAACACGGAGAAGATCGCCCTGCATCTTCAGGACATCCTGGACGCCGACCTTTGCGAGATTGTTCCGGAAGACCCCTACACCAGCGAAGACTTAGACTACAGCCAGGACGGGTGCCGGGCCAATCAGGAACAAAACGACCCTGCCGCCCGGCCTGCCATCGCCGGCAGCGTGGAAAAGATGGAGGACTACTCCGTGGTATTCCTGGGCTATCCCATCTGGTGGGGCCAGGCGCCTAAGATCCTATGCACCTTCCTGGAAAACTACGATTTTGACGGCGTGACCATCGTGCCCTTCTGTACCTCCGGCTCCAGCGACATCGGTTCCAGCGCTGCCACTCTCCAGGACTTGGCTCCCAACGCCAACTGGCTGTCCGGACAGCGTTTCAGCGGCAGCGCGTCCCGAGAAACCGTTGCCGCCTGGGTGGAGGGATTGAACCTTCCCGAATCCCCTACTGGAGCCGAGGATTCCCAAACCCAGCTGCAGCTGCACTTTGCCGGCGGCGAGGCAATCATCGCTTTGGAGGACAACGCCACCACCCGGGATTTTCTTGCCATGCTGCCCGCTACCCTCACCTTTGAAGACTATGCGGGTTCGGAAAAAATCAGCTTTCTGGATCAGGGTCTGTCCACGGAAAATGCCCCCGAAAGCTACGACCCTCAGGCAGGCGACGTGGCTTTGTATACGCCCTGGGGCAACCTGGCGATCTTCTATGGCGATGCCGGCAGTTCTTCCGATCTGGTTTTCATGGGACGGGTGGTCTCCGGCCTGGAGCTCCTCGCCGGGATGGACGGTACCTTTGAGGGAACGGTTACGGTCCTGGCGTAATGGGGGTAAAACACCGCGACTTTCCAATCAATTTTTCAAGAGGAAAAGAATATGAATTTATCTTCTGCTGCAAAAGATTATTGTGAAACCCGATGGGGAAAGGTTCCCTTTGATCTGTCCCAAAGCGACCCGGAATTTTCCGTTTTGTTCGCCAACTTTGCTTTTGACGAAGTAATACAGGAGACTCGCTTGGATGAAAAAACGCGTTTTCTGGCCATTTTGGCCACGCTGATGGGTTGCCAGGGGACGGAAGCCTTTTGTGATCTGGTACCGGCTGCTCTGAAAAGCGGAATGTCTCCTGTGGAACTGAAAGAGCTTATCTATCAAGGCGCCGCTTATCTGGGCTTGGGCCGGATGCTTCCGCTCCTGCGCGCGGTAAACCGCACGTTGGAACAGCAGGGCGTGTCCCTTCCCCTTCCGCCTCAAGCCACCACCGCGCCAGAGGCCCGGATCGAGGCGGGAAATCAAGTGCAGGTGGACATCTTTGGCGAGCAGATGCGCGGCTACCAGAACAGCGGCCCGGAGGAAACTCGGCATATCAACCGTTGGCTGGCGGGCAACTGTTTCGGCGATTATTACACCCGTGATGGCCTGGATAACCGTCAGCGGGAGCTGGTCACCTTTTGCATCCTCGCCGCACAGGGCGGATGCGAGCCTCAGCTGGTCAGTCATGCCGTCGGGAATCTGAACGTCGGCAACGATAAGGCGCTGCTTATCGATGCGGTATCCCAGTGTTTGCCTTACATGGGCTACCCGCGCAGCCTCAATGCTCTGCGCTGCATCCATGAAGCTGCAAAAAGTCAAGAGAGGAACTGAATGGAGATGATCTATAAAAAATTTCGAGGATTGCAGCTGCCCAGCCTGGGCAGGGGCTGTATGCGCCTGCCTGTGGTAGGTGGAAACGAAGAGGCCGTGACCAAAAAAGAAAGGACTACTCTGCTTTGTTTGGGCGCGGAAATGGCCAGTCCCAAAGTGCTGGCCTGCATCGGCTGCCGCAGCTGCGAGGCGGTATTGTCCCCAACAATTGAAGATTTTGGAAGCAATGGCCAATTTCAGCGCCATTTTATAAGGAGGGCTTATTATGAAATGGATCAACCGGGAAGAATTTGCCCGGCAAAACATCTTTGGTCTGGGCCAGGAAAACACCGCTTATGCGCGGTTCTTTGTCGGGAATTCTTACCTCAATCCCCTGACCGTTCCCGGCCAATGCCCGGTGTCTCTGGCCAATGTGACCTTTGAACCCGGATGCCGCAACAATTGGCATATTCACCACGCCAAGGAGGGCGGCGGACATCTGCTGATCTGCGTGGCCGGCGAAGGCTGGTATCAGGAGGAAGGAAAACCGGCTGTCAGCCTGACTCCTGGGATGGTCATCACTATTCCGGCCGGCGTCAAGCACTGGCATGGGGCCAAATCAGACAGCTGGTTTTCCCACATTGCTGTAGAGGTGCCGGGTACAGAAACTTCCAACGAATGGATGGAACCTGTTTCTGACGATGCTTACGACCAGCTGGGTTAAAAAAAACGTGCAACCCGGAACCGGCCGTAATCTGCAGCCAAATGGACCAAGCAAATACCGGTTTTTCCCCATGATCAAAAAAAGCCACGCTCTCGAGGGCGTGGCTTTTTTTCCTTCCTGCGCGCCCGCCAGGCGAGCAGGTTCCAGCGCGGTTATACCGCTGCCTTTTCCAATTCCGTCTTCAGCCATTTCATAATTCGCTTTTCCAGGCGGGAAATGTAAGATTGGGAAATCCCAATCATATCCGCCACCTCCTTTTGGGTGTGCTCCGTTTTCCCCCCAAGGCCAAAGCGCAGTTCCATAATGCTGCGCTCCCGGTCGCTGAGTTTTCCGACCGCTTCCAGCAGCAAATGCTTTTCCACCTGGCTTTCGATGTCCCGGTTGACCATATCGCTGTCGGTCCCCAAAATATCGGACAGCAGCAACTCGTTTCCATCCCAGTCAATATTCAGCGGCTCATCGATGGAGATTTCGTTTTTCTGCGACTGGGTTTTTCGCAGGTACATCAAAATCTCATTTTCAATGCAGCGAGACGCGTACGTCGCAAGCTTGATATTTCTTTCCGGGCAAAAGGTATTGACTGCTTTGATCAGCCCAATGGTGCCAATGGAGATCAAATCCTCCACTCCCACGCCGGTGGATTCGAATTTCCGCGCAATGTAGACGACCAAGCGCAGATTATGTACGATCAGCGTCTCCCTGGCGGTTTTGTCCTGGGGCAAACGCTGGAACACCTTCTCCTCTTCCTCCCGTGTCAAGGGCGGCGGCAGATTCTCCGGTCCGTTGATATAAAACACGGTCCCCCTGATTCCCAGAACGCGGGCCAACAGTATGCCCAATTTTTCTCTGATGGATTTTCCCATACCGATCCCCTTCTCCTTGCACTTTTTTGTTTGGACGATCCATTCGTTGCAGACCAGGATGCAGCAAAATTCCATAATTGGGATCAAAGAAATCCTGGTCGGCAATGGCGGCCGTCACCTGCGCGACCTGCCGATCTTTCCCATTTTGTTCGATGGTAATGAAATCCGGCTGAATCACAGGCAGGATCCCTGTTTTTCCTACGGCTTCATAGGGAATAAACCGAATCCCCTGGGCGGCAGCCTGCTGCATTTGCTCCAGTTTTGGGCTGCGAAAATAAGCGTGCAGCGCCTCGGGCAAAAGCGCTTTGACCGACTGGTAGCGGCAGATCACAACCGGATTACCGGTAAAAGGATCCATAAGCCGGTTACCGGTATCTACCATCCCCCACAACGCGACCTGCTTTCCCCCCACCCCCATCCGGACCTGCAGGATTTCCTTCTGCGGGATTTGCTGGCGAAACTTGGCGATGATCCAAAAGGCAGAATACACTGCGAGGATCCCCAACACCAACGCCGTGGCGGGGATGTGAAAATACACAATGCCGTTGCCATATTGCATATGCGATGGGGAAAGCAAAAACCATACCGCCATCATCAGCCCTGCAAACAAAAATCCGGCCAAATACAAAAGGCCGCACTGGTACAGAAACGTCCGGAGCGACTGAATGGGAAACGCTATCGCCGTCATCACCACCGCCATGCAGATTCGCGTAACCGTCAGGACCGGACCGCTGCACTGGGGCAGCAGCAAAATCAGCGCATACATGCCGCCGCAAAACGCCGCCGCCAAAACGCGAAGCGGTTTGGCCCTGCGCCCTGCCACCACCGCCGTAATCAGCAGTAAAAAATAATTGATTCCCGTGTTCAGGAGTACCAAAATATCCACATATATTTCTTGTTCCACCGTCATGCCTCCTGCTTTCGGGTCAATTATAGGCCCTGGACGGGCATATGCTTTGTCAAAATCGGTCGTCCTATTTGAAAACTTTTACCTCCCCGGATCTCCCTGTGCCATAACGCTGAAACCGGTTTCCTTTTGGCGTTCACAAGGCAAAAAAAGACGCCGGTATGAATTACCGGCGTGCAGGGCAAAAAGCGAACCGTTATTCTTCGATGACGGTATAAAAAGTCGAGGCGTCTTCTTTTGTGGCATATTCGCTGACCTTCAGCACCCGAACCTGGATCGGTTTGGTCCCCATTTGGATGGAAATCAGGTCCTGCTCTTTCACTTCGTAAGAAGCGCGGGCTGGCTTCCCATTCACCAAAATTCTTCCGGCGTCGCAGGCTTCATTGGCCACCGTCCGCCGCTTGATCAATCTACTCACTTTTAAATATTTATCCAAACGCATAATAAAACTCCTTAAAAAAATGCGTAAACACAAGAAATCTCCCGTGTTTACGCATGCTTTTCTTTGCAATTGCTGACTTATTTGGAAACCGCATCTTTCAGCGCTTTGCCCGCTTTGAAAGAAGGCAGCTTCGAAGCCGCGATGGTGATTTCTTCTTTGGTTCTGGGGTTGATCCCTTTTCTCTCTCCGCGTTCTTTTACCTCAAAGGTACCAAAGCCGACCAGCTGTACCTTATCGCCGGCAACCAGCGTCTCGGAAATGGCATCGATCACAGCCGCCACTGCTTTGTCGCTGTCTTTCTTGGAAAATCCGGTTTTTTCGGCAACCGCATGAATCAGTTCAGTCTTTGTCATTGTTTTTTCCTCCATTTATTTCATCTTTTATTGGACAGATATTAAAGAAACATCTGCTTACCGACCTTGTTTCACTTCCCTCCACAGTTCATCCAACTTTTGGATCCCTGCAGATTTCATTTCAATCCCTCGTTGCTGCGCCAGCTGTTCTACCGCTGCAAAACGATCCACAAATTTTTTACACGCCATCTCCAGTGCCTCTTCGGGATCGGCCCCAATAAAGCGGGAAACATTCACAACGCTAAATAATAAATCGCCCAATTCTTCCGTTTGCCGCTCGCGGCTTTCCTGTTCCACCGCAGCGTTTAACTCCTCCAACTCGCTTTGCAAATCGCGAAACGCATCCGCCTGACTTTCATAATCCATTCCCGCACGCGCTGCACGCTGTTGAATTTTCTCCGCCCGCATCAGCGCCGGCAGCGCCTTGGAAACGCTTTCCAGCGTTTGCGCGGCAGTTTTTTGCCCTTTTTCTTCTTGCTTGATCGATTCCCAGTTGGAAAGCACTTCCTCCGCCGTATTTGCCTCAACGTCGCCAAAAATGTGCGGATGCCGGTGGATCAGTTTTTTGCAGACCCCATCGCAGACGTCCATAATCTGAAAAGTCCCCTGCTCTTCTTCCATTGCCGCATGGTAAACGACCTGCAGCAGCACGTCCCCAAGCTCTTCTTGCAATAAGACAGGATCTTCCGCGTCGATGGCTTCTACAGCTTCATACGTTTCCTCAATGAAGTTCTTGCGGATAGACTGGTGGGTCTGTTTTGCATCCCAAGGACAGCCGCCAGGAGCACGCAGGATTCGCATAATTTCAACCAAATCCTCAAACCCGTACCGGTCTTTGAAAGGGAAATCCGCCCGCATGCTTCCACCTCTTTTTCAATTATAGTAGGCCTATTCATCTTACCCTATTAACCCGCATTTTTCAAGTAGTTTTTCGATTTTTTCTCCTTTTGGCAGCATCAAAATATCATATTTTTCAATTCCTTTTACCAAAAACAACACAACGACATAAACCACGCCAGCCAATAGGATAGAAATGGAAGTAGAAACGGTATTTCCTGCCAATCGGGAAAGCATTCCATAAGATGCCCATGCCGTGACACCACATAGCGTTCCCGCAAAAAGCGGTTTTAAAAATACGGACCGCAGTCGCAGTCGGATTCCGGCTGCGCGACACAAAAGCGGAATGGATAGACATACGATGATCATATAGCACAGCAGCGTTCCATACGGAGCACCCTGGATATTGATTCCCGCCACCGGGACCAGAAGAAAGTTGACCACCAGCTTGCAGCAGCCGCCGAGCAGCGTCAGCCGGACTGGAATCTTCACCCGCCCCACCGCCTGAAGCATGCTGTTGGTCGGGGAGCTGAGCGCGACAAAAATGGCCGCAATCCCAAGGACCCGCAGGATAGGCGCTGCAATCGGAATCGAAGCCGGATCCGCCTGATACACCAGCGTCAGAATCGGTTCTGCCAAGGCGCAGATCCCAAATCCCGCCGGGAAGGCAACCATTGCTGTAATCCGCCAAACGGATTCAATGTTTTTGCGCAGCTGGCTTTCACTGCGCACCGCCCAGGCAGCCGTCACCGCAGGAAGCGCGCTGACGCCAAAGGTGGTGGTTAGCGCCGGGACCAAATTGAAAATCGTGACCGACATGTTATATGCGCCAAACAGATAATTGGGGATTTCCTCCGCCGGAATTTTTTCCGGGAGCACCCCTTGGTACATGGCAAGAAGCGTCTGCCCGTCCCGCTCTAGTGCCGTAGACAGCCGGTTGGTCAAAGAACTGACGTCAATCAACGTAGTGATATTCAATGCCAATGCCCCAAGGCAGATCGGCACCGCAATCTTCCAAAGTTGCCGGATGATTTCTCTGCTGCTTTGCGCAGGGACTGCCTGATCCAGCATGCGCAGGGTAATGCCGTCCCCTTTCCTACGGCTGAACCCCCACAAGAAGATCGACCCAACCGCCGTACTGACCACAATGCCCAAAATCGCTCCGGCGGCCCCATACGGCAATACTGCCAGCTGCGCCTGCTCTTGCGAGGCGACTGCTTTTCCAAATACCGTGCCCGCCCTTTCGTACTCGTCCAGTCCCAGCTGAATGGCGGCACCGGCAAATAGCAATCCGCAGGCAAGCTTGACCAACGCCTCTGCAATTTGCGACCAAGCGGTGGGATACATATTGCGATGCCCTTCATAGTAACCTCGGTAAGAAGAGCTGACACATACGAAAAAGATCGCCGGCGACATGAGAAAAACCGGCAGAAATGCGTTGGGATTTTCGGCAAACCGGACATAGGGCCCCGCCCCGGCCAACATCAGAAATGTCCCGGCTAAACCCGTCGCCAAAAAGGCCCAGGTGGACAACCGTTTGATTTTCCGCACGTCGCGGTACCGGCCTTGCTGCATATTTTGCGCCACCATGCGCGCCACTGCCACCGGCATTCCCGCCACCGACAGAGAATATAGCGTGTTAAACAAGCCGTAGGCCGCATTAAAATAGCCAAATCCAGCTACACCGATGATCCCTTTTAACGGGACTTTGAAAAAATACCCAATGATTTTTACAATCACAGTAGCGCTCATCAGGATCAATGCGCCATGCAAAAAATTCTGCTTTTGCCGTGCTGACAAAACACCACTTCCTTTGCTGCCAATCGCCTGGCGGCCTGCCCCGCCCGCTGGGACGGATAGCCGCACCGTCAGAAAAAAATATGCGCGCATTCGCCGCTTTAGACCTGGCGGATTTGGCCAAGCCCGGGAAAAAGATGGCTTTCATCATATCATATTCTGTTCCGGGATTCAACCGAATTGTGTAAACAGATGGCGTCCATCGCAGTTTTTGCCGATGCAAAAAAACCGGGACCCCCGAAAACGGGAATCCCGGTTTTACATCTGATTTCAAGGGGCAATCCGCCCCGCCTGGAAAATCCGTCCGGATTCGGGCGATTAATACATGCCGCCCATTCCGCCTGCAGGCATGGCAGGCGCAGGATTTTCTTCTTTGATATCCGCCACCAGGCTCTCGGTCGTCAGCACCATGGCGGCAACAGAGGCCGCGTTTTGCAGCGCCGAACGGGTGACCTTTACCGGGTCGACGATCCCGCTGGGGATCATATCGCAGTAGACTTCCTTGGCAGCATCGTATCCATAGCCCACTTTGCCGGAGTTGACGATCTTGTCGATGATCACCGCGCCGTCCAGTCCTGCGTTCGCCGCGATCTGACGTACCGGTTCTTCAATCGCCTTACGGACGATTTTCACGCCGGTCTTTTCATCGCCTTCCACCTGTTCCAGCAGAGCCTCTACCGCCGGGATGGTGTTGATCAGCGCAGTGCCGCCGCCTGCGACAATGCCCTCTTCCACCGCCGCTTTGGTAGCAGACAGCGCATCTTCAATCCGAAGTTTTTTGTCCTTCATCTCCACTTCCGTTGCCGCGCCGACTTTGATCACCGCAACGCCGCCGGAGAGTTTCGCCAGCCGCTCCTGCAGTTTTTCTTTGTCAAATTCGGAAGTCGTCGTTTCGATTTGGGATTTGATCTGATGGATCCGCGCCTTGATCTCTTCGGAAGAGCCGGCACCGTCCACGATAATCGTATTTTCTTTTTGCACTTTTACCTGTTTTGCACGACCCAGCTGATCCATGGTCGTATCTTTCAGCTCCAGCCCCAGCTCCTCGCTGATTACCTGGCCACCGGTGAGGATTGCGATATCCTGCAGCATTTCTTTTCTTCTATCGCCGAAGCCCGGCGCTTTGACCGCCACGCAGGTAAAGGTGCCACGCAGTTTATTGACAATCAAGGTCGACAGAGCCTCGCCCTCGATATCCTCTGCGATGATCACCAGTTTTTTCCCGGCCTGGACGATCTGCTCCAGCAACGGCAGGATCTCTTGAATCGCGGAAATCTTTTTATCGGTAATCAAAATGTAAGCGTCGTCAATCACCGCTTCCATCTTATCCGTATCGGTGACCATATAAGGAGTGATGTACCCGCGGTCAAACTGCATGCCTTCGACCACTTCGCTGTAGGTTTCCGCCGTCTTGGATTCCTCGATGGTGATCACGCCGTCCGCCGTTACTTTTTCCATCGCTTCGCCGATCAGTTTGCCGACAGACTCATCCCCTGCAGAGATCGCGGCAACCCGTTCAATATCCGCCGTGCAGGTGATTTTCTGGGAGTTGGCCACCATGGCCTCCACCGCTGTGTCTACCGCTTTCTGAATGCCTTTTTTCACGACCATGGGGTTTGCGCCCGCCGCTACATTTTTCATTCCCTCGCGGACCAGCGCCTGCGCCAGCAGCGTCGCGGTAGTGGTGCCGTCGCCGGCAGCATCGTTGGTTTTCACCGAAACCTCTTTGACCAGCTGCGCGCCCATGTTTTCAAACGCATCCTCCAACTCGATCTCCTTTGCGATGGTAACGCCGTCGTTGGTGATCAGCGGAGAGCCGAATTTTTTATCCAAAACCACATTGCGCCCTTTGGGGCCAAGGGTGATCTTTACTGTATTGGAAAGTTTATCAATACCGGTCTGAAGCGATTTTCTTGCTTCTTCCCCGTAGATGATCTGTTTTGCCATAGTTGATTCCTCCTAATTCTCGTTTGACTGGCTGCTGTTATTCTACAATGGCCAGGACGTCGTCCTGCCGCAGGATCGTGTACTCCTGCCCGTCCAACTTCACTTCTGTCCCCGCGTATTTACTCATCAGCACTCGATCGCCGGGTTTCAAATACATGGTAACCTCTTTGCCGTCTACCACGCCGCCCGGTCCTACGGCTACCACTTCCGCCACCTGGGGTTTTTCCTTTGCAGAACCAGCAAGAATGATCCCGCTTTTGGTCGTTTCTTCCGCCGCAACCATCTTGATTACAATCCGGTCGGCCAAAGGTTTGATTGTCATAAAAATGCCTCCTGTATGTTGAATGATCGATTTACTGTTTGGCACTCCTTCTATTTGAGTGCTAAATCTATTTTAGCTATTTTTCCGGAAAAATCAAGTGGTTTGCTTTATTTTTTCGAAAATTTAAAATTTTGTAACATTTTCCTCAGGATAGGGCGGTCCCTGCCCGGTTGACGCGGGAATCCACTTCTACGGAAAACCCCACAGAATCCAACTGCTGCACATATCGATCCTGCTGCTCTTTCCAGTAAGCGGGCTGCTGCTGGATCAGGACGTTGGCGTATCCCAGTGCGTCGCAGGAAAATTCATGAAACAGGCGCTGCAGTACCTGTTCGGTTTCCTGCCGGATCAACTCTCCCTGCTCTTGTTCATACCGGTCATACCGTTTGGTCATGGACATTTCTTCCTGGGACAGAATTTCCTCGCTCACATTGCTTTCCACCCGGATCTGCACCTGATAAAACGGGGCACCGTTTTGAATCGTGGCAGTCACGCTGACGCTGGACCAAACGACCTCCAGAGTCACCGCCCCAAACGCCTCTTGTTCCAGCGTCAACTGGGTTTTTCCCATTTCTCCCGCCGCCCACAAAAGCCCTCTGGTTTCCTCCGGTGAAAGGACTCCCACCGTTTTTCCGTCTTGTAGGATTGCCGTTCCGATGATCTGAATCCCCGGATTCTGCTCGTCTGTGGAAGCGGCGGCAATCGGCAGATAGGAACCGGTCGCCTGATTTTCCAAAGAGGCCGCCACCCCGCGCAGCTGGGAGCGGATTACTTTGCCGTTGTCCCGATATCCTTCCAGCATCATTTTGGTGCTGAGCACCGGCAGTATCGTCTGGTCCAACGGCTTTGCCAACACCTGGGAGGCTTTTCCATCTGCGACCAGCATGTCCATGCCCGGCCGGAACTGGGGGTTGGAATTGAACGTATCCACGGCGGCGGCAATTCCTTCCCGGGCGATGGTATCGCCGAAAAGGATCAATTTGGTATGCCCATAAAAAATCTCCTGACCCTGCTGCAGATTTGCATTTCGCATGGCTTCCGAAATGGTTTTGCCTTTGACGTGCAAGATCTTTCCGCCGGATGTTGCCGTTTCTTCCCCGGCTTCCGGGTCGAACAGCTGCAAGGTTAAGGCGTAGCCGTCCTCCTCTTTGTCCAGACCAACTGCCTGCACAATCGCCCGCTCATTCAGCTGGACCGACCGAATGCAACCGGAACAGGTCAACATCCAAACAGACAGCG
>CALWNU010000043.1 GCA_944382905.1 uncultured Clostridia bacterium
GTCAAAGCGGCGGATGTCTCCAATCTCGCTCAGGATAATGGCACCCAGAGTGTCACCAATTCCGGGGATGGTAGTGATATAGCTGCCAGTCTGCTTCAGCAGAGAGGAAATCTGCTCCTCCAGTTCCTCAATCTGTCCCTCCAGAAACTCCAGTTGCTCTATGAGTTGCCGTATCTGAAACGCAAAGGCATTTCGAAAGCCCCTTTGATCTGATTCAGAAAATCAACATACGCCGGATTCTGACACTGTTCCGGAAGCCGTGTGTACGGATTGTATTGGGTGGCCACAAGCAGCACCGCATCCGGATGAGAGGTTTTTATCGTATTTGCAATGGACATGAGGTTCCCAGTATATGACGCAAAGGCACTTGCCGCGTGCAAGGACTTGCCGAATCCGTTTATGCAGCCAACCGGGCCGCCAATTGCAGGAAAGGCCCGTCTGGAAAGCGTTTCCAAATCCTTTCGCCGGGGACGGACACCAAGGCGGATTCTCCGATTTCTTGTATAAAATGTCTTGTTTTTTTCTTCTTTTTCCCCTGGTTTTTTGGTATCCTAAAGGCAACAAAAATCCTTTGGGCGCCGGCGGGGCCGACGTTCGCCCCCCGCGCAAATTTGCACGCAAGGAGGTATTGTTATGAAAAAACGGATTGCTGCATCCCTTTTGGCGATTGTGATGCTGGGTGCCATCTTGGCAGGGTGCAGCCCAACCGCCGCCCCGTCCAACACGGACAGCCAGGCTGGAACGCCGGCAGAAGAGCCGTATGACATTACGCTGGCTTTGACCGTCGGCAGCGACTATCCGGACCAGGACGAAGTGACCCAGGCGATGAAGGATCTGGTTTTGGAAGAGCTGAACATGAACCTGAACCTGGTGCTGCTGCCCAGTTCCCCGGAACAGCAGCTGATGCTGATGCTGGCCGGCGGCGAAGAGCTGGATGTGCTCCCGCTGCCCCCTTCCGCGGCCATGTCCTACATTTCCAACGGCTATATCCAGGACCTGGGCCCGCTGATGGAACAGCACAGCGAAAACATCCGGGCCGTCTATGGGGACGAGTATGACGTGGCCAGCATCAACGGCTTTGTCTACGCGGTGCCCATCAACAAGGAGCGGGACTATGCCGGCGGCATGATCATGCGCAAGGACATCCTGGACGCCTGCGGCATCGACGTGGGCGAAAACTGCTCCAAACTGGAGACGCTGGACGATTTGACTCCCATTTTTGCCGCCGTCCATGAAAAATTCCCGGACATGGTGGTATTCGGCGGTTCCTACACCTACACCCCGGCCTCCATTTACCTGGGCCGCGGCATTGACAACCTGGGCAACGAATACGGCGTTTTGCTGGATCCTGCCAACGATACCAAGCTGGTGAACTGGTTTGAATCGGAAGAGTACCTGCACCGGGTGGAGCTCATGCGGGAATGGTACCTGGCCGGGTATGTACAGAAGGACCTGTCCACCTCCACCGACAGCGGCACCGCGCAAATGCGCGCCGGGAACCTGTTCTGCGACTTTGACCTGGTCAAACCCTACCGCGAAGTGGAAGCCGAACAGGCAACCGGGTATCCCTGCGTGGTCTTTTCCTTTGACGAACCCATCAAAAACGGCTGCACCCTGGGCGACGGCTGGAGCATCGCCTCCCAGTCCAAGGATCCGGAAAAAGCCATGGAATTTTTGGATTGGATGTACGGCAGCGCAGAGTTTATGAACCTGTGGAACTGGGGGATCGAAGGGAAACACTGGGAATACATCGACGAGGAAAAAATCCTGATCGATTATCCGGAAGGGGTCACCATGGATACGGTGGGCTACCACCAGAACCGCGGCTGGACCATCCCCAACCAGTATATTGCCGGCATCTGGAACGGCAATCCTTCCGACTTGGCCCAGGTTATGGACGACTACAACAAAAACATGACCGTGTCCAAAGGGTATGGGTTCTTCTTTGACGGAAGCGAATACGAGACGGAATTGGCCAATCTGGACGCCATCCGGGAAAAATACGTCTACGCCATCGGCTCCGGCGCCGTGGACCCGGAAACGGAAATCCAGAAATTCAACGACGAGCTGTATGCCGCCGGGCTGCAGACCATCATCGACGCCAAACAGGCCCAGTTCGATGAATGGCTCGCCAACAACCAATAACCGATTTTCCCCCGGCTTTTTGCCGGCTGATCCAAACACAGAAAGCAGTCCGCTCCGGGTGGGCGGACTGTTTCCTGGAAAGGAGGGTTTTGTTTGACACAGTCCAAACGTTCTCCCGCAGCGGCGGCAAAACCGGCTGCCCGCTCCCGCCAGCGGCGGCTGTACCGGCTGCGCAGGTGGATCCCCGCGTATTTGATGATGCTCCCCGGCCTGGTGTATTTTTTAATCAACAACTATATCCCCATGACCGGCCTGGTGGTGGCCTTTAAAAAATACAACGTGCGCACCGGGATCTATGCCAGCCCCTGGAACGGGCTTCATAATTTCCGGTTTTTATTTACCACCGGCGACGCCGTCATCATCGTCCGAAACACCGTATTGTATAATCTGGCCTTTATTGTGGTCAATATGATATTGGGCATTTTGTTGGCCATCATGATTACGGAAGTAAAGAACAAGCTGGCCAAAAAAGTCTACCAAAGCGTGATCCTGTTCCCGTTTTTGATTTCCATTATTATTGTAAGCTACATTTCTTTCGCGTTTCTCAGCGCGGACAACGGCTTAATCAACCGTTCCCTGCTGGAACCGCTGGGAAAGGAATCCATTTCCTGGTATACGGAGAAGAAATACTGGCCCTTTATCTTGATTTTCGTCAACACCTGGAAAACCGTGGGGTATTCCTGTTTGATTTATATTGCGGCGATCACCGGCATCGACGATTCGCTGTATGACGCCGCCAAAATAGACGGCGCGGGGAAATTCCAGCAGATCTGGAAAATCACCCTGCCCAGCCTGGTGCCCACCATCATTACCCTGGGGCTATTAAACGTCGGGCGGATTTTCCACGCCAATTTCGGCTTGTTTTATCAAGTCCCCATGAACTCCGGCAGCCTGTTTGACGTGACCAACGTCATCGATACGTATGTGTACCGGGCCTTGCTGAAAATCGGCAACATCGGCATGGCGTCCGCCGCCGGGTTCATCCAGTCTGTTGTGGGGTTTGTGCTGGTCTATCTGTCCAACCTGATCGTGCGCAAGCTCAGCCCCGACGACGCGATGTTTTAGAAAGGAGGCCTTGTGATGATTCGGACAAAAGGCGAAAAAGCGTTTCTGGCCGCTTCCCATGCGGTGCTTTTGCTCATTACCGCATGCGTGGTCATCCCGTTCCTGCTGCTGTTCATGTCCTCCATCACCGATGAAAACGAGCTGGTGGCCCACGGCTATTCCTTCTGGCCGAGCAAATTCAGCCTGGAAGCGTACCGCTACCTGATCCGGAAAGGCTCCTCCATCTTCCGCGCCTACGGGCTCACCGCCGCCGCCACCCTGATCGGGACGGCCGCCCATCTGATCATGGGCTCCATGCTGGCGTTCGCCCTGTCCCTGCGGGACCTGCCCGGGAAAAAATTCTTCAGCTTTTACGTGTTTTTCACCATGCTGTTTTCCGGCGGCCTGGTGCCCACCTATCTGCTGTACACCAACACGCTGCACATCAAAAACACCTTCTGGGCGCTGGTGGTCCCCTACCTGATGCTCAACGCCATCCACGTCCTGCTCATGCGCACCTTTTTTACCAACAGCATCCCCTCCGCCATCTACGACGCGGCGGAAATCGACGGCGCCGGCATCTTTACCATTTACACCAAGGTGGTGCTCCCGCTGGGCAAGCCCATCCTGGTCACCGTAGGGCTGTTCGCCGCGCTGGATTATTGGAACGACTGGCTCAACGGGCTGTATTTTATGTCCGACATGGATATGTACGGCATCCAGACCCTGCTGTACCGCATCCTGGAGGACATCCGCACCCTGGCCAGCCGGGCGGAAGGCGCTTCCGCCTTCGCCACCATCCAGATCCCCTCTACGGCCATCCGCATGGCCATCGCTTTTGTGGCCATCATCCCCATTGTCATCATCTATCCCTTTTTGCAAAAATATTTCCAGGAAGGGATTGCGCTGGGCGCTGTAAAAGGATAAGCTTTTTCTATCATGCAATAGGTACCGGAACAAACTGAAGGGCGCCATGCCTTTCGGTTTGTTCTGGTTTTTGACAAGTCCGCACCGCGGCAGGAGAGGAGCTTTGCCCACCATGAAAAAGAAGCAACGATCTGCAGCCGGCTGGTTGAAACAAGCGCTGGTGTATTACCTTTTGATCCTCATCGTCTGCCTTTTCATCAGCGTGATTTCCATCGTCGAGGTATCCCGGCAAAACAAGCGGGTGTTTCAGACCAACCTGGATATGTACGCCGCCGAAATCAGCGACCGGCTGGAGAACGTCCACTACCGCCTGCTGGACGTTTTGGTAAACACCAACCCCCTCCCCGCCGTCCCGGAAGAGGACCTGCTTTCGGAAATCGTTTCGCTGCGGGCGCTGCAAAAAGGGTTGACCAACCTGCAAAATTCCGACGGGCGCTGGTTTAACTTCTTTTTCTACCGGGAAAGCGACGGGCAATGGGCCACCTCCAGCAACCAGTATTTTTCCTACGACGACTGGCAGTCTGCGCTCGGCTACCTCAACCAGCTGGCGGACAGCGGCGATCTGATCCGCATGTCCCAGCAAAACACCTGGACCACCTTTTCCCACGATCAATCCCTGTATGTGATCCAGCTGCTGCGGTACCGGGGGTTCCTGGCCGGCGCCTGGATCCGGGCGGACCGGCTGATGGCGGCGCTGCAGGAATTCGATCAGACCGAAAAGGCCATTGTCCTGCCCGGCGAGGGAGACCTGGCCTATACCCTGGACGGACAAGCCATCGACCAAACCCAGCTGTACGGCGAACGCCGCGCGCCGGGGCGGGCCATGACGGTGACCGAGAGCTTTCGCAACTCGGATTTCCAGGTCCAGATCCTCATCGTCTCCCAAGGCGCCTATGAGCGGGCGTTTTTGCTGCAAATCCTGCTGCTTGTCCTCTCCTTGCTGCTGCTGATCATCGGGATGTTTTTCCTGTGCCATACCCAGCATTCCGTGCTGCGGCCGCTGAAGGAATTTTCCGCCCATCTGGACGAATACGCGGCGGAAGGCGGCATGCCCAATGCGGAAAGCTTTTTGGAATTGCAGCAAGTCAACCGTTCTTTCCAGCGCCTTCTGACCCAGCTGCAGGATCTGAAAATCCGCATCTATGAGGAAAAACTCCAGCGCCAGCAGGTGGAATACGAATATTTGCAGGCGCAGATCCAGCCGCATTTTTACCTGAACTGCCTGAACATCATCTACCACATGGCCACCTCCGGGCGGAAAGAGGAAATCGGCCCGTTTATCATTTTGCTCAGCCAGTATCTGCGCGCGCTGTTCCGCAACGGGATGGAGCCCATCCCCCTTTCCGAGGAGCTGCAGGCGGTGGACCATTACCTGACCATCCAGAAAATCCGCTACGGGCCCAAATTCCACTACCAGGTCTGCGGGCAGGACGGGCTGGACCGGATCCCCATCGCGCCGTTTACGGTGCTCACGATGGTGGAAAACAGCATCAAGCACAATCTGAACCCCGACGGGATCCTGCATGTTTCGCTGGAAATCAGCAGGATCCGGGCGGAGGGCCAGCCCTACCTGCAGCTGGTCATCTCCGATACCGGCAGCGGGTTCCCCCCGCAGGTGCTGGAGGCGCTTTGCCACGGCGACCGGGTCCGCCCGTCCAACGGGCGGGGCATCGGGATCTGGAACACGCTGCAAAGGATCCGGCTGATTTACGGGGGCCGGGCGTCGGTGGACTTTGCCAACCGCCAGCCCCACGGCGCCCTGGTCACCATCCGCATCCCGCTGTTCGGCGCGCCGCAGGATCCGCACACCCCGCAGGAAGGAGGAACTGCGCTTTGAACATTTTGATCGTTGACGACGACTATCTGGTGCTGGAAGGCATCCGGAAGGGGATTGACTGGGATACGATGCCGTTTGAGCATGTGTATCTGGCCCAAAGCGTCAAGCAGGCCAAAGAGATTTTGCAGACCAATCCCATCGACGTCTTGGTAAGCGACATCGAAATGCCCCAGGAAAACGGGCTGGATTTGCTGCGCTGGATCCGCGGGCAGGGCCTGTGCTTGGAAAACATCTTTTTGACCTGCTACGCGGATTTTCAATACGCCCAGCAGGCCATTGAGCTGGGCAGCTTTCATTATTTTCTAAAGCCCATCGAATACGACAAGCTGCGGCAGATCATCATAAACGCCGCGGCAAAAGCAAAGCACCTGCCTTCCCCGCCCACCGAAAACAACTGGAAGCAGTACTGGTTTGACAATGTCAAGGAGGTCCGGGACGCCTTCTGGTCCCGGATCCTGGCCCATCCGGAAGCGCTGGAGCGGCAAAGCATCCCGCCTGGGCTGTCCTATGCGCCGGCGGACCCGTTTTTCCTTTTGTTTTTCGCCCTGTTTTTGCCGGAAGGGGGGCCGTCCTGGCAGGGATTCCCCTCGGAATATGCGTTCCGCAACATCGCCGCGGAACTGTTTTCCTTTCCCGGCGTCAGCTTGGAAAGCATCGTCCCGGACCAGGAAGAGCGGTATTTCGTCATCCTGAAAGCCGCCGACCCCGTCCGGGACCAGGCGGAACTGGTCAGCCGCATCGCCCGGCTGATCGAAGAATACCGCCGGCATTTCTGCTGTGAAGTGTCCTGCTTCTGGAGCGAGGCGGCGCCCCTTTCCCGGATGGGGCGGGAAATCGCGGCATGCCGGGAAGCCAGCCCCTATCTGCTCAATTATTTGAACCGGATCGTCTGCCTGCGCGAATTTTTCCCGCCTCAGGCGCTCTATACCCCGCCGGACCTGGAACAGATCGCCGCCATGCTGCGCGCCGGCAACCAGGAGGGGATCTTCCAGGCCGTGGACGGGTATTTGGATTCCCTCCAGCGGCAGCACAAAATCAGCGAAAACGTGCTGTCCAGCTTTTTGTACGACATGGTCCAGCTGATTTTTTCCTATCTGGCGGAGCAGGGGATCGAGGCCCACCGCCTGTTTGCCGATTCCGACGAGGAGCCGCTGTCCAAAGCGGCCCTGCACTCCACCGGCAGGCTGCGCAAGCATTTGTCCTACCTGGTGCGCCGGGCGGTGGAATACAGCAACCTGGTCAAAGACAACCAGTCGGTGGCGCAGCGGCTTCGCAGCTATATGGATTCCCACCTGGGGGAAAATATCTCCCGGGCGACCTTGTCCGAGCTGGTGTTTCTCAACGCGGATTATCTGGCCCGCCTGTTCAAGCAGGAGATGAACCAGTCCATTTCCGCGTACCTGTTGGAACGCCGGATGGAGCGGGCCGGGCATTTGCTGCGGGAAACCCGCATCCCGGTCAACCAGATCGCAGAGGACCTGGGGTATGAAAACAACTCCTACTTTTCCAAGCTGTTCCGGCAAAAATACGGCGTGACCCCGGTGGAATACCGCCGGCGGTGGAAACAGGGGCGGTAACTGCGGTCCCGGCAAAAAAAAGAAGGCGGCATCAAAGCCGCCTTCTTTTTTCGAGGAGGATTCCTGGGGGCCGCTACAGCGCCAGCAGGTCGTCGGCAATCTCCTGGCAAAGATCCTCCGCCTGCGGGACATACCCCGTTTCTTCGATAAAGCCGTGGTGCATTCCTTTGTAGCGCAGCACCCGCACTTCTACGCCGTCTTCGCGCAGCAGCTTGGCGTAAAACTCGTCCTGCAGCCGCAGCCCGTCATACTCGGCGGTGACGATTAAGGTCTTGCAGACGCCGCGGTAATCCTTGGCGAACATGGGGCTGACATACGGCTGCGTCGGGTCTTCCCCCGGTTCCAAATACAGCGTCCCCACGTCCATGTTTTTTTCGCCGCTGTCGTCCGGACGGCCGATGTGCAGGCTGGGCTCGATGTACTTGCGCTGCTCGTCGCAGATTTCATACTGATCCAGCGACCAGCGATACCCTTTGGTCCCGGCGGTGTCCAGCGTGACAACCGGATACATCAACACGCAGTAATGCAAGTACCCGGTGTGCAGATCCCGGTCCTTCAATGCGCAGACCGCCGCCAGGTTCCCGCCGGCGCTGTCGCCGCCGACCCCGATTTTGTCAGGGTCCACCCCCCATTTCTCCGCGTTCTGGTGCAGATAACAGATGGCTTCCCAACAGTCCAACAGGCCGTTGGGGAATTTTTTCTCCGGCGCCAGGGAATAATCGATGTTGAAAACCACCGCGTTGGCCCGCTCGGCGATCAGCCGGCAGGCCGCTTCCACATCATAGGGCGACCCGCCGATCCACCCGCCGCCGTGCAGGTAGATCAATCCCGGCCGGCCCTGCTTGTGCTCGGGCAGGCGCGGGTAGTAAATCCAGATTTTGACCAGATTGCCATTCCAGACGTGTTCTTCGTATTTGGTCCAAATGGCCACCGTGTTCAGATTCCATCCCGGGAACCCCATCCTGGCGCGGCGCTGTTCCAGGGTTTGTTGGTCCGGCGGGACGGTGGGCTTGGGATTTTTTTCCCGCTCCAGCGCGTCCGCCAGGTTACGGGGGTCCAGCCGCCCCGGGCGCGGCTCGTCGGGGATGGGCTTGACTTGTACGTCGGTCCCCCAGGCGGTCTGATGCACGCCGCTGTAGCGCAGCGCCTGCGCCAATTCTTTCGGGTATCGTACCATGATGCCATCTACTCCTTTCAAACCAGCAGGTTTTTGCCGGCAATGTACCGTTCTGCCTTTATCATACAAAAAACCGCCGGGGCCGGGTAGGCAGAAAACGGACTTTTTTTGCAAAAAAAGCCGACAGAATCCCCCTTTCCCTCCAAAAAAGCCGGGGAGCAAACAGACTCCCCGGCTTTTTGCCGTGCGTTTTCAAAAGTTCTTCCGCCGCCGTTCCCGGCGCAACGATGCGCGCAGGATCCCGGCCTCGAACTCTTCTTTCTCCTCTTCGGTATCGCACACAAGGCCTGGCACCGGCACCGGCCGTTCCGCTTCGTCCAGCGCCACCATAATCAAATAGGCGCGGTTGATGTGGGTTTTCTGGCCGTTTAGTTCCTCCACAAAGGTGTCTACCCGCACTTCCATCGAGGTATTGCCCACCCAGGTCAGCTGCCCTTCGATCACAATGGTACTGTTGACATGGGCGCCGGACTGGAATTGCAGATTGTCAATACAGGCGGTGGTCACATTCCGTCCGGAATGCCGGCGCGCAGCAACCGCCGCCACCACGTCGATCCACTCTACCAGCTTGCCGCCAAACAAGCGGTTGTAGCCATTGATGTGCTCCGGCATCAAAATCTGAATCTGGGTCGTTTTGGATTCCCAAACATGTTTTTTTCCCTTTTGTTCCATCTGGCATTCCTTTCTTTTGGGCATCAGAGCCCTCTTTTCCCATTTTGCACCGGTCCTTCCCCGGTTATGCTTTTTCTTCGCCGATCGCTTCCAGCACCGCCTGCACCGTCTGCTGGGGCGTTTGGTCCGCATCCACGCAAAACGCCGCCCGGGACCGATACACAGGCTGGCGGCGCAGGTAAATCTGCCGCAGCGCTTCCTTACTGTTTTGACGCACCAGCGGCCGGTCGCTCTCCTGGATGCGTTCATAGCAGATCTCAAACCCAGCGTCCAGGAACACCATATGCCCGCCTTTTCCTAACCAAACTGCGTTTTCCTCATCCAGCACCGTACCGCCGCCGCAGCACACTACAAGCCCCTCCCGGCCTGCCAGCGCGGCGCAGACTTCCCGCTCCATCCGGCGGAAAGCCGCCTCCCCGTCCGCTGTAAAAATCTCCGGGATTTTCCTGCCGGCTTGCGCTTCCAAATACCCGTCCGTATCCAGCAGCTGCCGCCCGGTCCGCTGCGCCAACAGGGCGCCTACTGTGGATTTCCCGCACCCCATAAAGCCAAACAGCACGATATTTTTCATCGGGCACCCTCCAACCGCTGTTCCATCTGGCGGATCAGCGTTTCCATTTCCTCTTGGGCAAAGGTCGCCCCGTACCAGTGCCAGTGCGCCTGCGCCGCCTGCCAGACCAGCATGGCCATTCCGCCGATCACATGGCAGCCTGCCTGCCGCGCCATGCGCATCAGTTTGGTCTGCACCGGGTTGTAGATGGCCTCGAACACGTTTTCGCACCGGGGCAGCACCGACGGATCCAGCGGCATGTCCTCCACCTTCGGGTACATCCCCACCGGCGTGGCGTTGATCAGCCAGCGGTAGCGCGTATTTTCCTGCGGCAAGGCGTTTAGCGCGATTGCCCGCACCCGCGCGCCCGGACAGGCCTTTTGGATTTCCCGTTGCAGGGCGCCCGTTTTTTCCAGGCTTTGTTCCCGAACCGCCAAGGTCACGCCCGCGCCGTGGCGCGCCGCTTCCATGGCAAACATCCGCCCCACGCCGCCGGCTCCCGCGATCAGCACTTCCCCTTCCAGCGGGATCCCCTGCAGCGACCGGAGAAACCCAACGCAATCCGTATTATACCCCACGCCGCCGTCTTTGCAGTCTACCACATTCACCGCGCCGTACCGCAGCGCCGTCTCATCCAGCCTGGCGCAAAAGGGGATGATTTGCTGTTTGTAGGGGATGGTAATGTTAAACCCGTCCAACTGCCGCAGCTGCGGCCACAGCGCCTGGAACTGATCCGGCGGCGTCTGCAGCACCATGTAGGACGCCTGTACCCCCGACAGTTCAAACAGCCTTGTGTGGATTGGCGGCGACAAGGTGTGTCCCAGCGGGTATCCCAAAATCGCAAAACGCTTCATATTCGCCCGTTCCCTTCAATTGAAATCGATGTATTGTATTCCTTTTTCTCCGCTTTGTCAAGGGATTCCCGGGAGATTTGTAAAAAGCGGAAAAATTTCCTTTTTCCCGCCAAATACAGTTGACAACCGGGAAAAATATGAATATGATAGGGCAAGAGAACAACAATTATAGGAGGAATTTCCCACATGGTATTTGAAAAGGTTAGAGAAATTATCTGCGATCAGCTGGATGTTGCGGAAGAGGACGTAACGATGGAATCGAACATCGCTGACGATTTGGGCGCGGATTCTCTCGATGTGGTGGACCTGGTCATGAGCCTGGAGGAAGAGTTTGACGCCGAGTTCCCGGATGAAGACATCGAATCGATCAAAACGGTCGGTGATGTCGTAAAATTCATTGAAGACCGTATCTAGTCTGCCTTTTTGCCAGGGCATCCGCAACACCGGCGGATGCCCTTTTTTTCATCTTTTCTTGAAATCCGCATCATTGTATATTATAATAGGGGTTCAAAGAAGCTTTTGGACGCAATCCAAAAGTGCAAAACGGGAGTGAGTATGATGGCAGAAAACAAAAAGATGGTCGAAGCCATAACCTCTATGGAGGAAGACTTCGCAAAATGGTACACCGATGTGGTGAAAAAAGCCGAGCTGACCGATTATTCCAGCGTACGCGGATGTATGATCCTGCGCCCATACGGCTATGCGATCTGGGAGAACATCCAAAAATGGCTGGACGACGCGTTCAAAAAAACCGGTCACGAAAATGTCTACATGCCAATGCTCATCCCTGAAAGCTTGCTGCAAAAAGAAAAAGATCACGTCGAGGGGTTTGCCCCGGAAGTGGCCTGGGTCACCCACGGCGGCAACGAGAAGCTGGCGGAACGCCTTTGCGTGCGTCCTACTTCGGAAACGCTGTTCTGCGAGCACTACGCCCATATCATCAATTCCTATCGGGACCTGCCCAAGCTGTATAACCAGTGGTGTTCGGTGCTGCGGTGGGAAAAAACGACCCGGCCGTTTTTGCGGACCATGGAGTTTCTGTGGCAGGAAGGCCACACCATGCACGAAACTGCCGAAGAGGCCGTTGCGGAAACCGAGCAGATGCTCAATATTTACGCGCAGCTGTGCGAAGACGCGCTGGCCATCCCGGTGGTAAAGGGCAAAAAGACCGACAAGGAGAAATTCGCCGGCGCACAAGCGACCTATACCATTGAAGCGATGATGCACGACGGCAAATCCTTGCAGGCTGGCACCTCCCATTATTTCGGCGACGGGTTTGCCAAAGCGTTCGATATCCAGTTTACCGGCCGGGACAACAAACTGCAATACCCGCACCAGACCTCCTGGGGCGTATCGACTCGTCTGATCGGCGGAATTATTATGACCCATGGCGACGACAACGGTCTGGTGCTGCCGCCGCGGATCGCCCCCATCCAGGTGGTCATTATCCCGGTGGCGCAGCACAAACCGGGGGTATTGGAAAAAGCCGCCGAACTCAAAGAGCGTCTGTCGCAGTTCTGCCGGGTGAAAATGGATGATTCCAACAATTCCCCCGGCTGGAAATACGCCGAATACGAGATGAAAGGCGTGCCGCTGCGGCTGGAAATCGGCCCGCGGGATATGGAGCAAAACCAGTGCGTGCTGGTGCGCCGGGATAACCGGGAAAAAACCGTGGTGCCGCTGGCAGAGTTGGAAACGGCCATCCCCCAGCTGCTGGCGCAGGTGCACGACGGCTTGTACCAGCGTGCGCTGGCAAACCGGGAAAGACGCACCTTTGTCGCTCATAACCTGGACCAGATGATTCAAATCGCCAACGCGGAAAACGGCTTTATCAAGGCCATGTGGTGCGGCGATGCCGCCTGCGAGGAAGCGCTCAAGGAAAAAGCCGGCGTTTCTTCCCGCTGCATGCCGTTTGCGCAGGAACATCTGGACGACGTCTGCGTCTGCTGCGGCAAGCCCGCCAAAGCCATGGTCTATTGGGGCAAAGCCTATTAATCGCTGTTTTTTCGTCTGTCTGCAAGACCCCGGCGGGGATCGCCGGGGTCTTGTTTTGTCCCGGGCTTTTTTAAGCGGACAGCCGGCAGCCCCATTCGACAAAACGTCCTTGCTCCAGGCAGATCTTTTTGGTATAATAGCTTAACAAGCCCCTGCCGGAACCTGCCGGCAGTATCCTGCATAACATGAGGGTACCGGGCAAACCAGAAAGGAGGGCGGCGGTTTTTTTATTCCAGAGAAAGGAGGGCAGCGGCAAAAGAAATCAAAAAGCGCCACAGCCGCGATTCGCGCGGTCGACGAGGCGGGAGGAGTATCGAACACTCGGCGGATGCCTCCCCGTAGCAGGTCCCCTGCGAGAGAATACAGCAAAACCCCAGGCAACTGGCGGCACAACACAGTATTCCGGGACCCCATTCAACAGAAAGACCACTTGTTACATAGATAGGAGAATTGCATATGTGTGGTATTGTAGGTTACTCCGGCGCCCGGGACGCTGCCAGCGTCCTGCTGGAAGGATTGCGCGCGCTGGAATACCGCGGATACGATTCCGCAGGCGTATCGGTATTCACCGGCGGCAGCTTGCAGACCGTCAAGTCCGCCGGCCGGCTGGACGCCCTGGCCGGGCGGTTGGACGCCCATCCCCTGGCCGGGCACTGCGGGATTGGGCACACCCGCTGGGCAACCCACGGCGCGCCTTCGGACGCCAACGCCCATCCCCATGGGACGGCCCGCTTAAGCTTGGTCCACAACGGGATCATTGAAAACTACGCCCAGCTCAAAGAAGAGCTGGCGGGGCTGGGCTATTCGTTTGAAACCCAGACCGACACGGAAGTCGCCGCCAAAACCCTGGACAGCTGCTACCATGGCGACCCCATTGCCGCCATCCGGGAAGCTTGCGCAAAAATGGAGGGTTCCTATGCGTTCGGCATCGTCTTTGCCGACCGGCCCGGCGAAGTGTACGGCACCCGGTTCAACAGCCCCCTGCTGGCTGCGGCGGGAGACGGGGAAGGATTTTTGGCCTCCGATCTTTCGGCGGTGCTCCCTTATACCAAACAGTATTTCCCGTTGGAACACGGCGAAATCGTGACCATCCGGCCCGACGGATCGCTGCATGTGTGTACCATGGACGGCACGCCGGTGCATCGCCCGCTGCAAACCGCCCAATGGGACGTGGAACAGGCGCAGAAAAACGGATACGACCATTTTATGCGCAAGGAGATCTTTGAACAGCCGGAAGCGCTGTACCGCACGGTGCAGCCCCGCATCGCAAACGGGTTGCCGGATTTTTCCCGCGACGGAATCCGCCCCGGCCTTTTCCAGGCGGTATCCCGGATCCAGATCGTGGCCTGCGGGACCGCCAGCTACGCCGGATGGGTGGGCAAACACGTCATCGAAACCCTGGCCCGGGTCCCGGTCCAGGTAGATATTGCCTCCGAGTTCCGTTACGCCAACCCCATCCTGGACCCGGAAAGCCTGGTCATCGTCATTTCCCAGTCCGGCGAGACCGCGGATACCTTGGCCGCTTTGCGCCTGGCCAAGAGCCGCGGGATCCAAACCCTGGCCATTGTCAATGTGCCCGGCTCCACCATCGCCCGGGAAGCGGATCTGGTGCTGTATACCTATGCGGGCCCGGAAATCGCGGTGGCCAGCACCAAGGCCTATTCGGTACAGACCGGCGTGCTCTACCTGCTGGCGATTCAAATCGCCCTGGAGAAAGGGCGCATCAGCGCCGGGCAGGCGCAGGAATCTGTCAACGGGCTGCTGGACGCCATTGACAAGACCCATGAGGCGCTGAAGACTGACCCGCTGACCAAAGAGGTCGCCGCATTTCTCAAGGACAAAGAAGACCTGTTCTTCATTGGCCGCGGCGCCGATTTTCCCCTGTGCCGGGAAGGGTCCCTCAAGCTCAAGGAAATTTCCTACCTGCACAGCGAAGCGTATGAGGCAGGGGAACTCAAGCACGGCACCATTTCTTTGATTACCGACGGGGTTCCCGTCATCGCCGTGGCAACTCAGTCCGCCCTGTTGGCCAAAACCATCAGCAACATCAAAGAAACCCGCGCCCGCGGCGCAAAGGTGCTGCTGTTCTGCCAGCAGGACGCCCCCATCGGCAGCGACGTCTGCGACAGGATCATCCGCCTGCCGAAGACCGACGATCTGTTCGCGCCGATCCCGGCAGTCATCCCGCTGCAGCTGATGGCCTACCATACGGCGGTCGCCCGGGGCTGCGACGTAGATAAACCCCGCAACCTGGCCAAATCGGTGACCGTAGAATAAACGTTATAACAAAGGCAGGCGTTATAAAAAACGCCTGCCTTTGTTGGTTGCGGGACCGTCCTTCCCGCTTCTTTCCCAATGTCAAATTTTGTCGTATAATAAGAAGAAAGAAAAATTATGCCTGAGAAAGAGGGAATCACAATGGAAATTCGTACGGTAACCGCCGCATTCTTTAGCCCCACGGATACCACCAAAAAAACCGTGGAAGCCATCGCCCGCGGGATCCTGCCCGAGATCAACAGCCTGGATCTGACCCTGCCCGCCGCCCGGGAACAGGACTACCCGTTTGCTCCGGAAGGCCTGCTGGTCATTGGCGCGCCGGTTTATGGCGGCCGCATCCCGCTGCAGGCGGAACAGGCCATCCGCCGCCTGCACGGCAGCTGCACGCCGGTGGTATTGGCCGCGGTCTACGGCAACCGCGCGTATGAAGACGCGCTGCTGGAGATGCGGGACCTGCTGTCCGCTCAGGGATTTATCCCCATTGCCGCGGGCGCGTTCATTGGGGAACACTCTTTTGGCAATGTCATCGCCGGCGGCCGTCCGGACGCACAGGATCTTGCCAAATGCACAGATTTTGGCCGCCAGATCGCATTCTGGGCCATGGACGCCTCGTTGGGGGATTTCTCTTTGCAGGTGCCCGGAAACTATCCTTATCGCGACCGGGGCCCGCAATCGGGGATTGTCCACGAGATTACCGACGCGTGCATTTTCTGTCTGCATTGCGCCGCCGTCTGCCCTACCGGCGCAATCTCCGGCAAAAGCCCTGCCATCAAGGATATGAGCCTCTGCATCAAATGCCAGGCCTGCGCCAAAAAATGCCCCAAGGGCGCGCGGGTCGTCCCGAATCATTTTGTGGAAACCATGGTCGAAAAACTGCAGGCCATGTGCGGCAACGCCCGGAAAGAACCGGAACTGTTCTTCGGCCGGTAATCCAAAAGCCAGGCTTTGCTCGGTTTTGTCAGCAGAAAAAAAGCCGCCCTATTGGGCGGCTTTTTTGTTTTTAAAGATAAACAGTTTGCTGAACAGATAATTCAGAATAATCACGACGATATTGGCCAGGATTTTAATCAGCTTATCCGGCATTCCCAATACAGAAACGCACAAGAACATAATGCCCAAATCAATCACGCCGGACAACAGCCGGCATCCGAAAAAGGATCCCATTTCCACCAGGATCGCCTTCGCGCCGGAAGCGGTGCTTTGGAACACCCATACCCGGTTGGTGAAATAGGCGAACAGCACCGAAAGCACCCAGGCCAGCGCGGTGCTCACCAGATACTGGATGTTCCCCAGGTCGGTCAGCACAAAATAGCTGAAGATGTTGACCAGTGTCGTCAGCCCGCCAAACACCAAATACAAAATCATTTCCCGATATTTCTGATACAGCGCCATGGCTTGTTTGAACATGTTCTCGCTCCTTTTTTTCGTACAACGTCCGATACCATATAGTAAACCCCGCCGATGGTCGGATTGTTTCCAGCATAACACAAAAGGGGTTGGCTGTCATTCTTTTTTCTTGCGCCGTCTGTTTTTTTGGCCTATAATGGCAATATAAAGGAGTCGGTCCCTATGCCAAAAGCCCAACAGCTATGCTGGTTTGCCAAGCGCTGCGCCCTCGCGGTTGTCATCGCGGCGCTGTGCCTGCTGGTCTTCGGCGTGGTCGGACAGGAATGTCTGTTCCGCCGCATCACCGGCCTGCCCTGTGCCACCTGCGGGATGAGCCGCGCGTGGATTTGTGCCTTGCGGCTGGATTTTGCCCAAGCCTTTTTCTGGCATCCGCTGTTTTGGGCAGTGCCCCTGCTGGCGCTGCTGCTGATTTTTTTCGGTGCACGCCGGCGATGGGTGCTTTGGACGCTGATTGCCAGCGCCATCTTGTTTATCGTGGTCTACCTCATCCGGATGGCCTTGTTATTTCCCTCTTCGCCGCCGATGACCGTGGAGCCCGACGGGCTGATCCCACGCCTGCTTTGCTGGCGTTTTTGATCTTGTCTGAGGAGGTATCTTGTTTTGAAAGACGGTTTTGTAAAACTTGCGGCGGCGACCCCCGCCGTCCGTTTGGCGGACTGCGCCTATCACGCAGACCAGATTCTCCGCTGCATAAAAGAGGCCCGGCGCGCAGGCGCAAAACTGTTGGTGCTGCCGGAACTGTGCGTCACCGGTTACACCTGTGGGGATTTGTTTTTGCAATCTGCCCTGCTGGCGCAGGCCCTGGCGGCCCTGGAAGAAATCCGGGCGGGAAGCGCAGGGTCGGACTTGCTGTGCGTGGTGGGCGCTCCCCTGAAAAAAGACGACAAATTGTATAATTGTGCTATAATAATCCAAAATGGAAAATATCTTGCTGTGATTCCCAAGACGCATCTGCCCAATTACGGCGAATTTTATGAACAGCGGTGGTTTGCCCCTGCACCGGAAGAAAATACGACCCTGTCCATCGGCGGGGAGGCAGTCCCGTTCGGCGCCAAAATCCTGTTGTGCTGCCGGCAGCTGCCCCAGCTGCGGATCGCGGCGGAACTATGCGAAGATCTGTGGGCGCCGGATCCCCCTTCCACCGGGCACGCTTTGGCCGGCGCCACGGTGATCGCAAACCTGTCCTGCTCGGATGAAACCATCGGCAAGGCCGAATACCGCCGCAGCCTGGTCCAGTCCCAGTCCGCCCGCCTGTGCTGCGCCTACTTGTATGCCGACGCCGGCGAAGGGGAATCCACCACCGATATGGTATTTTCCGGCCACAACCTGATCTGCGAAAACGGGGCGCTGTTGGCCCAGACCCTGCCCTTCCAATCCGGTATGGCCATCACGGAGATCGACGTGCAGGCGCTTTCCTACGAGCGGCAGCGCAGAAACAGCTTTCCGCCCGCACAGGACGAAGGCTACCTGCGCATTCCCTTCTCCCTGACGGTGGAAGAAACCTCGCTGACCCGGACAGTCAGTCCGTACCCGTTTATCCCCGCCGACGACGCGGACCGGCAGAGCCGGTGCGAGGAGATCCTCACCATGCAGGCCGCTGGGCTTGCCCATCGGCTGGGCCACACCCATGCCAAAACCGCAGTGATCGGCCTGTCCGGCGGGCTGGATTCCACCTTGGCGCTGCTGGTGGCGGTGCGGGCCATGAAACGGCTGGGCCGGCCGATGCAGGATATCCTGGCGGTGACCATGCCTTGTTTCGGCACCACATCCCGCACCAAAAGCAACGCCCAGCGGCTGGCGGAAGCGTATGACGTCAGCTTCCGGGAGGTGGACATTTCCGCTTCGGTACGGCAGCATTTTGCCGACATCGGCCACGATCCAAAAATGCTGGATGTGACCTATGAAAACGCCCAGGCCCGGGAGCGCACCCAGGTGCTGATGGATCTGGCGAACCAATCCGGCGGGCTGGTCATCGGCACCGGCGACCTGTCGGAACTGGCGCTTGGGTGGGCCACCTACAACGGCGACCACATGTCCATGTACGGCGTCAACGCCTCGGTACCCAAAACGCTGATCCGGCATATGGTGGCGTATGAGGCCGTCGTCTGCGGCGACGAAACCCTGCGCCGGACTTTGGAAGATATTCTCGCCACCCCGGTCAGCCCGGAGCTGCTGCCTGCGCAGGACGGGGAAATTTCCCAAAAGACCGAGGACCTGGTCGGCCCGTACGCTTTGCACGATTTCTTTTTGTACTACGCGGTGCGCTGGGCATTCTCCCCGGCCAAGATCTACCGCCTGGCCAACGATGCGTTTGAGGGGGAATACGCGCCGGAGCAAATCAAGCAATGGCTGCTGCGCTTTTACCAGCGGTTTTTCGCCCAGCAGTTTAAACGCTCCTGCCTGCCGGACGGGCCCAAGGTCGGGTCGGTTACCCTGTCGCCTCGGGGCGATTGGCGGATGCCCAGCGACGCCTGCGCCACCCTTTGGCTGGAGCAAGCCGCGGCATTATAAAGCCGCTTTCCTGCTGCAGCGGGATCAGCTGACAAAATAGCCGATTTGCTGCTGGGTCAGGCCCGGCTGGAGGGCGCGGTTGATGGCCATGGCGAGGATTTTGGAAGCGCGGTCGATCAGAAGGTCAATTTCTTTGGGCGCGACCAGCATGGACTGGCCTTCCGGCGCAAAGAGGGTTCGGGCCGCTTCTGCGTCTTCAATCCCCTCCACGGCCAACAGGTCGCTGCCCACAGTGACCCCATCCGCTACGGTGGGCACGCCAATGGATACCACCGGTACCCCAAGCGTCTGCCGGCTGAGTTCTTTGCGGCGGTTCATCGCGCCGGAACCGGGGGAAATCCCCGTATTGGACAGCTGTACCGTTCGGCCCAGCCGTTTTAAGCTGCGGGCGGCCAGCGCGTCGATTAAAATTACGCAGCAGGGGTTTATTTTTTCGCAAAGACATGCTATAATCTCACTTGTCTCAATTCCCGTTTGCCCCAATACGCCGGGGGCAATGGCGGCAACCGGCCGCAGCTGGTCTGTTTTCGCTACCCGTTTCCATTCCCCGGCCAGGTGGCGGGTCGCCAGAATCCCGTGCACCACTTTGGGGCCCAGCGCGTCCGGCGTAATGGCCAGATTCCCCAGCCCTGCCACCAGGACCAACCCATCCGGGCGGGGCAAGAGACTGGTAATTTGCCGGGCCAGCACTTCGGCCTCCCGGGCCGAATCGGTGACCGAGTCGGAAAACGGAACAACCTCTACGGTGATGTAATCGCCGGCAGGTTTGCCAAACTGCCTTTCCCCTTCCGGGGTCAGGATCCGGGTATGGTAAATCTCCGTGCCGTCCTCTTTTTTTTGGATGGTCTGGTAATCTTGGGAGACCGCATCTCCCAATTGCTGCGCCAGTTCGATTGCTAAATCGGTTCTGTAATTCATCGTGCACCTCATTCGCGAAACTATTTTTCTGGATTGGCCTTCGGTTTTTTTGCTGTAGGCCTTGCAAATTTGTCTTTAAAATGATAAACTAACTTCGTATTGTGTGGTCAAGGAGGTGGCAATAGTGGCAAACATCAAATCTGCGAAAAAAAGAATCCTGGTCAACCAGGCAAAGACGGAGCAGAACAAACGGCTGAAAACCAATTTGAAAACCGTTCTGAAAAAAGCGGAGGCTGCAATTGAGTCCAACGCGCCGGATCGGGACGCGGCTGTGAAGCTGGCGGTGAAAAAAATCGACCAGGCTTGCGCAAAAGGAATTCTGAAAAAGAATACCGCTTCGAGAAAGAAATCCAAACTGGCTTTGCATGTCAATCGGGCAAACGCCTAATGGGACAGATTGTTTATGATCGGAAAGGAACGCCGGACACAGACTGTGTCCGGCTTTTCTTTTTGTGTTCAGGATTTATCGCCCGGGGTAAACAGCAGCGCGGTCAGCAATCCAAAAATCATGGCCGCTGTAATCCCTGCGGCGGCTGCCGTCAGCCCGCCGGTCAATGCGCCCAGCAATCCCCGCTCCGCCACCGCTTTTTGCACCCCAGTGGCCAGCAGGTGTCCAAACCCGGTCAAGGGCACCGTGGCCCCCGCGCCGGCAAATGACACCAGGGGTCCATACACCCCCAGCGCGGACAGCAATACGCCCATCACCACATAGCCCACCAGGATCCGGGCGGGGGTCAGCTTGGTCTTGTCGATGAAAATCTGGCCGATGGCGCACAGCAGCCCGCCGACCAGAAACGCTTTTCCAAATGTGATCACCCATTCCATCATTCTACCCCCTTCCGACGGCGGCTGGAAGACAGATGCACCAGATGCGCCACGCCGGGGATGCTTTCCCCCTGCATGCTGGAGGTGGGGCTCATCAGCGCGCCGGTGGCGACAAACAACACGTCTCCCAGGGTGCCTTTTCGGATTTTGGGCAGGATAAACGAACACAGGACCGATGCGGCGCACCCGCATCCGGACCCGCCTGCGTGAACGTCCTGCTGCTGCCGGTCATAGATCAGCAGCCCGCAATCCTGATGCCGCCCCTGCAAATGGATTTTCTCCTGCTCCAGCAGCTGTTCCAGCAAGGCGGATCCCACCTGCCCCAAATCCCCGGTAAGGATCAGATCGTAGTCTTCCGGGCGGGTGCGGGTATCCGCCAGGTACCGGGCGATGGTTTTCGCCGCCGCCGGCGCCATGGCCGCACCCATATTGTTGGCGTCCTTGATGCCCAAATCCTCAATACAGCCGATGGTCACCGCCCGCACATAAGGCGCGGTGTCCGATTCTCCCACCACGCAGGCGCCAGAGCCGGTTACGGTCCACTGGGAGGTCGGCGGGCGCTGGCCGCCATACTCCAGCGGGAACCGGAACTGGCGTTCCGCCGAGCAAAAATGAGAAGAGGTTACCGCCAGGGCGCGTTTGGCAATGGCGGTATCCACAAACAACGCAGCCAGCGCCAAGGATTCCGCCATGGTAGAGCAAGCGCCGTACAGGCCGACAAATGGGATCCCTAAATCCCGCAGACCATAGACCGATCCGATACACTGGTTGAGCAAATCCCCGGCAAAAGCCATATCGATCTGTTCCGGTTCGAAGTGCCCTTTGGACAGGGCCTTTTCCACGCTGATTTGCACCATTTTGCTTTCCGCTTTTTCCCAGCTGTTTTCCCCAAAGGTGGAATCGGGATTGATCACATCAAAGTACTGTCCCAGCGGGCCTTCCGACTCTTTTTTGGACCCGACGGCCCCAAAGGACAGCACCGACGGTGTATTTTCTAATAAATAGGTGTAATTGCCCGTTTTTACTGCCATGTTCTTTCCCCCTAATGGAATAGCGCGATGATCAGCCCATAGAGGACCGAAGCGGATATCCCATATAAAATGACCGGCCCTGCGATGGAGAACATCTTTGCCCCCACGCCTAAAATGAGCCCTTCCCGTTTGAATTCCAGCGCCGGACTCACCATGGAATTGGCAAATCCGGTGATGGGCACCAGCGTGCCCGCGCCGGCATGTTTGGCAAGATCATCGTACCGGTTGAGGCCGGTGAGCAGCGCGCTGAGGAAAATCAACGCAATAGACGTCACCGCGCCTCCCTCTTCCTGGCTGAGCCCAAGCCACTGCGTCCAGCTGAGGATTCCTTGCCCAATGGTGCAGATCAAACCCCCAACGAGAAATGCCATCCCCACATTTTTCCAAAGCTTGGAATTCGGCGCGGCTTTTTCACTCATTTTATTGTATTCCCGCGGTGTAGGCGACATAAAATCATCCTTCCTTGTAAAAATTCGTTTACCGCTATTTTTTCTGACAGTTCTTCATTTATGTATGCCGGCGGCATGGCTTGGCGCAGGATTTTCCTTTTGCGCAAAACCGGTGTATAAACCATCCGGCAAACAGCCATACTTTTGGTAACATAAATTTTTGTATGAATTGAGGGAACTCCTATGAAAAAATCTTTTTCCGAAAGCCCTTTGGGAAAATTCCTGCTGGGGAAAGGCTTCTACACCGCGCTGGCCGTCTGCGTGCTGGGCGCCGGCGCCGCCGCCTGGGTCATTGTGGACAAGACCATCGATTCACTCACGGCCGAACCGCCTGCTTCCTCCGGCACAACACTGCAAAATTCCACCGCGCAGGTTACGCCGACCCGACCGGTGGAGCAGAACGTTTCCGATTTGCCGCGGTCCTCGTCCTCTTCCTCTTCCAGTGTTTCTTCCTCTTCCTCGGCGCCCGAAGTATCCTCCGCGCCATCCGAAGATTCCGTGCAGGATACCATTGCGCCGACCTCCGACGTCTCTACCTTTCTGCTGCCGGTGGAAAATACCGTTTTTAACCTGTTTTCCGGCACCGAACTGGTAAAAGACGAAACCCTGGACAAATGGCACACCCATAACGGCATCGATATCGAAGCCGAACTGGGGACCCCGGTGCGCGCGGTGGCAGACGGCGTTGTCTCCGCGGTAAAGGACGATCCCATGTGGGGGACGGTGGTGGAAATCACTCATGACGGGGACCTGATCAGCCGCTACTGCGGCCTGTCGGAAGAACTGAACGTTTCCGAAGGGCAGGCGGTGGCCATCGCGGACGAAATTGGGGTGGTAGGCGATACCAACCTGGCGGAAACGGCATTGGAACCGCACCTGCATTTTGAGCTGTTTGAAGACGGCGTGCGGGTCGATCCGCTGGAGCGGATGGGCTTTTATGAGTCGGAAGACTAAGCCTTGACATTGGTTCGGATTGCTGATAGGATAAAAAAAGCGGTAAAATCTGCCGCCATATCCCATCCCCAAAGGGCTTGATGCATTTGATCTATCATTCTTTTTTGCAAAAAAAAGCAGACCATTCTGTGGTCTGCTTTTTCTTTTTATTTTAGTCCGATAACATAGTAAGCAAGCACCCAAAGAAAGGATCCTGATGATGAACCAAAACCATTCCGTCCACAAAATCCTGCTCAACCTGGCAATGATCTTGCTGGGCAATACGATCTACGCCCTGGCCGTGACCATGTTCATTCTGCCGGGGGGCCTCATCACCGGCGGGACCACCGGCCTGGCCTTATTCTTTTTCCACCAGTTCGGCCTGCCGGTGACCGCGTTTGTCTCCGTGTTCAATGTGGTCATGTTTTTGCTGGGCCTGTGGGTCCTGGGGAAAAAATTCGCCCTTACCACCCTGGTGAGCACCTTTTTTTATCCGCTGGTTCTGGGTATTTTCCAGCAAATCCCCGCGCTGGCGCAGTTTACCCACGACCGGATGCTCTGCGCAGTGTATGCCGGGCTGATGATTGGTTTTGCCATTGGCATTGTCATTCGGGCGGGCGCTTCCACCGGTGGGATGGACATCCCGCCGCTGGTGCTTAACAAAAAACTGGGTCTTTCCGTCTCGGTCACCATGTACGCATTTGATTTTACCATCCTGCTGCTCCAAATCCTGTTTTCCGACCGGGAACAAATCCTGTACGGGATTTTGCTGGTGCTGATCTATACGCTGGTGCTGGACAAAGTGCTGCTTCTGGGCCAGTCCCGCACCCAGGTAAAAATCGTCAGCGAAAAATATGAGCAGATCGCCCAGCAAATCATGCGGCAATTAGACCGTGGCACCACCCTGCTGCACGCTCAGACCGGCTATTGCCGCCAGCAGATCCCCATGATTTTATCCGTGGTCTCCAACCGGGAACTGCCGCGCCTGACCCGCCTGGTCACTGAAATCGATCCGGACGCGTTTTTGGTCATCAGCCCGGTGAAAGAGGTCCGCGGCCGCGGCTTTTCCTTAAATAAAGTCTATCGCTGATCGGGCCGCCTGCCGGCGCGGCCTTTCAAAAAAAAAGTGGAATTGCGCTTGGCAATTCCACTTTTTGCTTTGTTTTGCCGCCCTTGGCTGGGCTTATTGTTGTTTTTCTTTGGCGTATTTATTCTTGGTGGCCATTCCGCCCCGGATATGGCGTTCCTGTTTGTTGGTATCCATCAATTCCTTGACCTGGCGGTATAGGTTCGGGTTTATCTTTTTCAGCCGCTCGGATACGTCTTTATGTACGGTACTTTTGCTGATGTGGAACACTTTTGCGGCGCTGCGCACTGTGGCCTGATTTTCTATCATATACAGTCCCAGTGAAACCGCTCGTTCCTCAGGCAACCCTTTCAAAATCAATCCCTCCCTGCGGATAGGGCCCCGCTGTGCGAAAACCCGTCTTGCCACATCATATGCAAAGAATCCGCAGGAATATGCGCAGAAAAACAGATTGACCCGATCCCCTTCCAAGCCGGCGGGGAACAGTAGATTTCCACTGTCCGCCTGGGGTAAATTCGGCGAAAAATACCTGTTTTTATTTCTATTTGGAATTTATATCATATATTTTACTATTTGTATTCTTTTTGATCGGCTTTGTGCTGCAAAAAACCGCCCCTCCCCTGCAGGCGTGTAAGGGAGGAGCGAAATGATCCGACAACGCTGGTTATTTTAATGCGCCGATCGCATCTGTTATGGTCTTTTCAAACGCTTCTCGGCCGTATTTATCGACCTCGGCCTTATTTTTCTCTTCATGGGTCAGACACCCTGCGCCGTTGATGCAGCCCCCGACACAGGCCATCCCCTCGATAAAGTTGCCAGGCAGAACCTGTTTGGACGCTTTCAGCAAAGCCATCCGGCACGCCTCAATGCCATCGCAGACCACCGGTTTCACTTCGAAATCCAAGCCGTGTTCTTTCAGCGCCTGGGCTACCGCATCGGTCAGCCCGCCAGACCGGGCAAAAATGCGCCCGTAGTAAGAGGCGTTGTCCAGCACATCCTCTTCCAGCTCGGAAATTTCCATGTCGCGGCTGTCAAACAGCGCCTGCAGCTCTTCAAAGGTCAGCACACTGTCGATATAAGGCGAAACACTTTCCTTCTGGACTTCCATCTTCTTGGCGGTACACGGCCCGATAAACACGATCTTCGCCGTAGGATCCACCCCTTTGATGTACTGGCCGATGGCCCCCATGGGAGACAGATTGTGGGATACGTGTTCTTCCATCTGGGGGAATTTCTTGTGGATGTAATCCACAAACGCCGGACAGCAGGAGCTGGTTAAAAATCCTTTTTCCGCCAGTTCCGCCGCCTCACTGTAGGCAACCATATCGGCGCCCAGCGCCACTTCGACCACGCTGTGAAACCCAAGCCGCTTGATGGCCGTAATCACCTGCCCCAGCTTGGCGTAGGAAAACTGGCTGGAAATCGAGGGCGCCACCACGGCGTACACTTTGTATTTCTGGTTGTTCTCGCTTTCCTGCAGCAGACGGATGACGTCCACAATAAAGGATTTGTCCGTAATCGCGCCCCACGGGCACATGTACACGCAAGCTCCGCAGGAAATGCATTTGTTGTTGTCAATCTGCGCCGCTTTGGATTCTGCGCTGGTAGAAATCGCATCAACCTTGCAGGCGATTTCGCACGGCCGGCGCTTGTTGATGATGGCGTTATACGGGCAAACCTTGGCGCACCGCCCACAGTTGACGCATTTTTCCTTGTCAATATGGGCTTTTTGATGCTCGTCAAAGGTAATGGCGTGGCGCGGGCAGACGTCTTCGCACCGGTGGGCCAGGCAGCCCCGGCAGGATTCGGTCACTTCGTACCCGCCCATGGGGCATTCGTCGCAGGCGATGTCGATGACTTCAATCACATTGGGGTTCTGCGCGTGCCCGCCCATGGCCATATGGATCCGCTCGTTGACAATGGCCCGCTCTTTGTATACGCAGCAGCGCATGGTGGATTCCTTGCCTGGGACGATGGTATAGGGGATGTCCACATAAGCGTCGTTCAGCCGCCCCTCAAAGGCATGCCGGGCGACCTCCCGCAACACTTTGTATTTGAGGTACTGTACCTTGGTATCAAACTTTCTCATAACATCCCCCTTAGAAATAGCTCACCTTAATCCGCTTGCCCATTTTCTTGAGCGCTTCGGACAATTCGTCCACCAGCCGCATTTTGATGTTGAAGTTGATGGGAAGATCCGGGTTTTGATGCGCCGGGTTCACCGCTTTGCCCACATAGAAATTGATGTCCGTCGCCTCTTCAAACAACAGCCGGGAAATCTGTGACGCCCCATCCTGTTTATAGCTCCATTGGGTGTAACACTCGTTGTCTTCCAAATAGCTCTTGGCATAGGACAGCACCCGGTTGATGGTGATGACCCCTTCGGTGACCAGGTCCACCCCTTCGATGGTAGCCGTCGGCGGGATTTCCGGATCCAGGTACCCCAGATTGGGCTGCACCGGCTTATGCAGAAAACGGGCGGCTACCGTGGAGGTCGTTCCCCCGCAGACGATGTGCTTGCCTTCCTTGGAGAAAAACAGCCCCATCATCTTATCGTCGTCCGCCGGGTCGGAAGGCGGCCCGATCATCAGGTTGACCTGTTTGCGCTGCCGGATTTTCATCACGCTGACGGTGGTGTCGTCCCCCGGCTGGTACCCGTACAGCTTGTTGCACTCGTCCAGCAGGATGGTGCAAAGGGTTTTCGCGGTAAAATCCTTGTCGTAGATCATTTCCATGAAATCGATGATATTTTCCCGCTGCCAGCCGAAATTCAGCGACATCCCCACCCCGGCGTGGATCGCCCCGTCGCTGGTGGTGATGAAGGTATCGTTTTCCTGCAGTTTGATTTTGGATTTGTAAATGGTCTTCCCGCCGATCTGCATGGCGGTTTTGTCGTAGTCGTAGTTTTTCCCGTCCCGCAGCAGGATGACCAGCGGGTTGTCGTACTGGATTAGCTCCGCATATTCATTGTGCTCGATCCGGATGATGGTGAAGGTGGAATACGCCACCTTCCGCACTTCGCACACAGGCAGGGTGTCGGCAATCGTCTCCACGCAGTCTTCCAGCGTCATATTGCTGGCCATCATGGTGGAAATGATCTTGGAGGTCAAAGTCGAGAGGATGTTCGCCTTGACCCCGCTGCCCAGCCCGTCGGCCAGCACCATCACTTCCGAATCCGGCGAGGGTTCCACAATCTGTACCCGGTCGCCGCACAGCTGCTCGCCGTATTTGTTGATGCTGCGCCAACCCAGGTCCACGCAAAGATTATTCATCGTTTAAGTACTCCTTCAGGTTGGTCAGCGCGATCTTGGTCTCCGCCGTGGTCTCGCCCAGCAGCGATGCGATTTCCTGTACGATCCGCATCTGTTTGGCGACAACCTGGTCGGTGATCTCCACCGTCTGTTTGCGCACGTTTTCCTTCTGCGTGCGCTGGTTTTCCTCTTCGGTGATGTCCCGCATCAGCACCAGCAGCACCCGGTAACTCTTATCGTAAATCACGGTTATTTCCACATATTTCTGGTATTCCGCCAGAAACATCCGCTTATCCCGCACGTCGTGCCCCGTCTGGATCACTTCAAAGAAGATCTGCGGATCCAGCACCCGCACCACCTGGTCCCCCATGATGTCCGACGGCCGGGAAATCCGCAAAATATCGCAGGCGGCCCCGTTGATCTGCTGGACTTCCAACGATTCGTTGAGCACAATAATGCCGTTGGGCGAATTGCGGATAATCGTATCCGAGAAGGTCTCGGCTTTTTCCTTTAAGTACGGCAAACACATGGTCAAATCGGCCTTGCCCCAGTAGACCGCCACCGCTTTTTCCCGGCAGGTATTGTACCCGCAGCTGCCGCAGTTGAGTTCATCCGCCGGCGAGGTCTTGCCCATCCGGCGCAGGATCTCTTCAATGGCGCGGCTGCCCGGCATCTGCCGGTGCAGACCAAGATAGGGGATGTCCTTGCTCAGGGTCTTTTGCGGCTGCTCCACCGGGAAATCCTTGGGGCCAGCGTACCGGTCCACTGCCAAAAAGTCGCCGACCGGAGACCGGTGGGTTTTTTCCATCACCGGGCCACCCACGCAGCTGCCTGCGCAGGCCGACATCTCGATAAAGCAATGAGACAGCGTCCCGTTCATAATCTCTTTGAGCGCGTGAACGCAGTTTTCCGTCCCGTCGATGGTCAGCCGGCTGTACCCGTTGTCCTGTTCCCAGTCCATGCTGCGCAAAATCCCGCCGGAGGTGGGGAACAGCCGCGCCCGGCTCTCCTCCTTTTTCTCCTGCTCCTGGGCCGGGACCACCTGTTTTTCCTGCATCCACTGGCTTAATTCCTCAAAGGTCAGCACGCAGTCCACAATCCCGCCATAGGTTTCCGCTTCCGCTTTTTTGGAAATGCACGGCCCAATAAACACCGTCTTTGCCTCGGGGTGCTGTTCTTTGATCAGACGGCAATGGGCCAGCATGGGCGACTCTACCTTTGCCAGGTAGGCCAATGCCTCTGGGAAGTACTTTTGAATCAGCAGGTTCACCGAATGGCAGCAGGAGGAGATGATGACCTCCTGTTTGCCTTCCTGGATCAGCCGCTCGTATTCCCGTTTGACCAGCGTGGCGCCAATGGCGGTTTCTTCCGCCGCCGCAAAGCCCAGCTGCTGCAGCGCCTGTTCCATGGCGCCGATGCCTACGCCGGGGTAATTGGCCACAAACGAAGGCGCCAAGCTGACATAAACCGGCGCCCCGGACGCGATCAGCGCCTTGGCCGTTTCGGTATCGTCGCGGATCTCTTTGGCATTCTGCGGGCAGTTGACAAAGCACTGCCCGCACAGGATGCACTCATCGTCTACGATATTGGCCTGGTGGTTGGAAAACTTGATGGATTTGACCGGACAGTGCCGGATACATTTGTAGCAGTTTTTGCAGTTGGATTTTTTCAGCTTCAGGTATCTGGTCATGGATCTCTTACCCCTTCATCGGTGTCAGAACATACCGCTGGAAAATGTCCGGGAAGGTTTCCGGCGACACGCCGGTCACGATTTCGTCATCCACCTTGATGCTCACGCCGTGGGTGCATTTCCCCAGGCAGAACGCGGCGCTCAAATTCACCTGATCGGTCAGCCCGTTTTCCTCCAGCGCCTTTTTCATCAGTTCAATGATCTGATACGACCCTTTCAAATGGCAGGAACTGCCCACGCAAACATAAATGTTCATCTTTTGTCTCCTTATTCTCCATAATACGCTTTGCGATAAATTTCCTCTAACTCGCTGACCAGCGGGTACCGGGGATTGGCCGTGGTGCACTGATCCTCAAACGCGCGCTCCGCAAGGCCCGGCAGGGTTTCCATAAAGGTCTTTTCGTCCACGCCGCATTCCCGAATGCTCATAGGAACATTCAGCTCTTTCATCAGGTTGCGGATCGCCTGGATCAGGTTGGCAATCTGCTCTTCCTGGGTCTTGCCTCCCAGGCCCAGGTACCGGGCGATCTGTGCGTAGCGCTGGTCCGCCACGAATTTGGAATATTTGGGGAAAATGGTAAATTTGGTCGGTTTCTGCGCGTTATAGGCGATTACATACGGCAGCAGCACCGCGTTGGCCCGGCCGTGGGGGATATGGAATTCCCCACCCAGCTTGTGCGCCAGCGAGTGGTTGATCCCCAAAAACGCGTTGGAGAACGCCATGCCCGCGATACAGGACGCATTGTGGACCTTTTCTCTGGCTTCGGCATCGTTGGCGTCGCGCCAGCTGCGGGGCAGGTAGTCGAAGATCAGCTCGATCGCCTTGATGGCAAGCCCGTCGGTATAGTCGGTAGCCATGACCGAAACATACGCTTCAATGGCGTGGGTCAGCACGTCCATACCGGTATCCGCCGTGATGGATTTGGGCATGGTGGAAACAAACTGCGGGTCGATGATCGCCACATCCGGGGTCAGCTCATAGTCGGCCAGCGGGTATTTGATGTTCCCGTTTTTCTTATCGGTGATGACCGAGAAGGAGGTCACCTCGCTGCCGGTACCGGAGGTGGTGGGGATCGCTACCATCTGGGTCTTTTTGCCCAGGTTGGGGAAATGGAAAGCGCGTTTGCGGATATCCATAAATTTCAGCCGCAGCCCGTCAAAGCTGGTCTCCGGATTCTCGTAGAACAGCCACATGCCTTTGGCCGCGTCAATGGCGGAACCGCCGCCCAGCGCGATAATCACATCCGGCTGGAACGCGTTCATCGCACGCACCCCGTTGTGGATGGTTTCCACCGACGGGTCCGGCTCCACTTCGGAGAAGATTTCACAGTGGCAGTATTCGGTGCGTTTTCTCAGATAATACAGCACCTTGTCCACATAACCCAATTTTACCATCATCGGGTCGGATACGATAAACGCCCGGGAAATGTTGGGCATGACCTGCAGATACTGCACCGCGTCCCGTTCAAAATAGATCTTCGGCGGAATCTTGAACCACTGCATATTGACTCTCCTCTGCGCGATGCGTTTTTTATTGATCAGGTTGACCGAGGAAACGTTGGAGGTCGTGGAGTTGCGGCCAAAGGATCCGCAGCCCAGGGTCAAAGACGGGGTGTTGGTGTTGTAAATGTCGCCGATGGCACCCTGGGACGAAGGCGAATTGGCAATGACACGGCCCACCTTCATCTCTTCGCCGTATTTGACGCACAGATCCTTGTCGTCGGAATGGATGACCGCAGAATGGCCCAGCCCGCCCAGTTCCAGCATGGCTTTGGCGTATTCAAACCCCTGCTTTTCGTCCTCGCAGACAAAATACGCCAGCACGGGGGACAGTTTCTCCAAGCTCAGCGGATACTTGCGGGAAGGCTCCGGCAGCGGCGCCAGCAAAATCTTGGTGCCATCCGGTACCGTGACCCCCGCCTTTTCGGCGATTTCCTGGGCAGGATGGCCCACTACCGCCGAATTCACCGCCATTTTGTCCAGGTTGATGACGTATTTGGTCACCAGCTCCGTCTCTTTTTCATCCAGGAAATAGCAGTTGTTTTCCTTCATGATCTTCTCAAACCGGTCTTTGATTTCCTTGTCCACGATCACCGCCTGTTCGGAAGCGCAGATCATGCCGTTGTCAAAGGTCTTGGAGATGATCAGGTCGGTGCAGGCCCGCTCCAGGTCCACATTTTTATTGATATAGCACGGCACGTTGCCGGGGCCTACGCCCAAAGCCGGTTTTCCTGCGCTGTATGCCGCCTTGACCATGCCGGATCCGCCGGTGGCCAGGATCAGGGATACCCCGCGGTGATTCATCAGCGCGGAGGTCGCATCCAAAGAAGGCGTTTCAATCCACTGGATGCAGTGTTCCGGCGCGCCCGCTTTGATGGCGGCGTCCCGCAAAATACGGGCCGCTTCGGCAGAACATTTCTGCGCGGACGGGTGGAAGCCGAAAATAATCGGGTTGCGGGTCTTGGCGCAGATCAGGGATTTAAACATCGTGGTGGAAGTGGGGTTGGTCACCGGGGTCACGCCTGCGACCACGCCTACCGGTTCGGCGACTTCCACATACCCTTCCATTTCGTTTTCGTCAATGACGCCCACCGTTTTTTGCTTTTTAATGCTGTGCCAGATATATTCGGTGGAGAAAATATTCTTAATGACCTTATCCTCCATCACGCCGCGGCCGGTCTCTTCATACGCCATCTTGGCCAGCATCATGTGCTTATCCAGCCCCGCCAGGGTCATGGCATGGACAATCTGATCCACCTGCTCCTGATCCAGCTGCATATATTCTTTCAGCGCCTGCTGTGCGTTTTCTACCAGACGGTCTACCATTTCAAACGTATCCATGGAAACCACCTTTTCCTGTTTCTGCGCCCCTTTTTCTTCTTTTTTTTGCATCCGTTTTTCCTCCTTCAAATGGATTTCTGTCTGCCTCAAAGCTTGTTTGCCGTCCGCCTGGCGGCGAATCGCCTTCCCCTGGAGATCCGGAGAAGCATTCCTGTTTGTTATTATTTTAACAAGCAGGAAAGAAGGTGTGAAATCTATAATTTATATGACTTCCATGTATTTTTGGAATGCCTTCTATTCTTTTTTCTATATAGCCTGGCCCGGCAGGCTGACCCCGGCAAGGCGCCTACTCCGTTTTCTCGGCCGCCTCCCGCTGGAGGATCTCGTCCCGGACCTGCTCGATCTGTTGGACAAACGCCTCGTCCAACGCATTGAACCGGTACCGATCCGGATAGATGAGCACGTCTTTCATCCTTAAATCAATCACATCGCACCGGCGCTGTACCAGGCCGTACCGGTCCAGCTGCTCCTGGGGCATGGGAGATACCCACATAAACGTTTCCGGCAGCTGGCACAGCAGGTCAAATTGGCTGCCCCGCTCATAAATCCGGATTTTTTTGGTCGCGTGCCGGTCCTCTTCCGGATGCGTCCGCCCCATGACGGAAAGGCTGGGGACGGTTACATCCCCGTGGAGAATCTCCACATACTGCTGTAGGTCGTCCGGCGTAATGGACGCCGCCTGCGCCAGAGGGTGCCGCTTGGAAAAAAGCACCCGGTAGGTGAATTCCCACAGCGGCCTGCTGTCGATGGATTTGTCCGCCAGCAGATTCTGAAAATAGTTTTCATGGATCGCCTGGTACCGGATCACCCCCAGCTTGCTTTCCCGCTCCGCCACACTGTGAATCGCGTCGGTGGAATTGGTCTCTTTGAAATTGATGTCAATCCGCTGCGTCTTATCCCTTTTTTCCAAAAAGCGGACAAACGCCTGGGCAATGTAACTGGCCCGCGGAACCGCCGCGGAAAACACCAGCCGCCCTTCCCCGCCAAAACGGTATAGGTCCTCCATCCGCTCCACCTGGTCCAGGATGCTCTTGGCATATTGGAGGAACTCCTGTCCTTGGGATGTGGGCAGCACCCCCTTGGAAGTGCGCTTGAAGATCACAATCCCCAGGCTGCTTTCCAGTTCTTTGATCGCCTTGCTCAAATTGGGCTGCCCCATATACAGGTTTTCCGCCGCTTGGGTGATCGAGCCTGTCCGTTCCACCTCTACTGCGTATTTTAAATGCTGCAGGTTCATTTTCTCTCCCCCTTTCTGGCCGCATTCCTTCTCTCTTTATTATATCGTACCGCCTCAGCCCGGACAAGGAAATTCTTCTTCCCCGCCCGCCTGAGGTCACAGCGTCTGCGCCCGTAGCGCAACGGCGCTTTTGAAATCAATGACCTCGTGGTCGTATTCCTGCTTCATCAGTTCGGAAGTAATCAAAAAATCCGCCGTCGCCTTGTTGTTGGCAATGGGGATATCGTACACCTGCGCAATTCGCAGCAACGCCTTGACGTCCGGGTCATGGGGCTGGGCGGTCAGCGGATCAGAAAAGAAGATCACGAAATCAATGGTCCCCTCCACAATTTTCGCCCCGATCTGCAAATCGCCTCCCAAAGGCCCGCTGTTGTACCCCCGCACCGGCAGGCCGGTCCGGTCGGTAATCATCCGCGCCGTCGTTCCGGTCCCGTACAGGAAATGCTCCTTTAAAATATCCTTGTGTTCCTCACACCATCGGATCATCAACGGCTTTTGACTGTCATGGGCAATCAAAGCAATATTTTTCTGCCTGCCAATGGTCCAGGTCACGCTTTTTTGCGTATTCATCTGCTGTCCCTCCCACCAAATCAACTACTGGCATCATACCATACTCTGCTGCCGTGCGCAACTTTCCCACGGCCGTTTCCCCGGGAAAAATCCGCCGGGCAGGCGGGACGGCCGCTTACCTGCGCCGCGATTGCAGCCGCCGGGAAAATTTGTTATACTATAGGGTAATGATTTGTGAGGAGGAGATTCGATGCTCTGGCAGCCATCCACCATTGCCGCGGTCGCCACCCCGCTGGGTGCCGGCGGGCTGGGCGTGATCCGCATTTCCGGGCCCCAAGCCATCCAAACGGCTCAGGCGATTTTTTCCCCCGCCGGCGGCCGGGCGCTATCCCAGTCCCCTGGCTATACCGCCCATTACGGCCGTCTCCACGACGCGGACGGCGACTTTGATGAAGCGGTCGCCACCGTCTTCCGCGCGCCCCGCAGCTACACCGGCGAGGACGTGGTGGAACTGTCCTGCCACGGCGGGCTGTACCTGGTGCAGCGGACCCTGCGGGCCGCTTTGGACCACGGCGCGCAGCTGGCCGGTCCCGGCGAATTTACCAAGCGGGCCTATCTCAACGGGAAAATGTCCCTGGCCCAGGCGGAATCGGTGATGGACTTGATCGGCGCCGCCGGGCAGCAGGCGGCGCGGGCCGCCCTGGCCGGGCGCGACGGCGTCTTGTCCCGCCGGATTGACCAGATCGCCGACACGCTGGTGGACTTGGCCGCCCATTTGGCCGCTTGGAACGATTACCCGGACGAAGATATGGAATCGGTGGAACCAGGTCCACTGGCCGCCTGCCTGCGGGAAAGCCTGTCCGCCTGCCAGGCGCTGTTAGACGGATACGACGCCGGCCGCATTCTGCGGGAAGGGGTGGATACCGCCATCATCGGGCGGCCCAATGTGGGCAAATCCACCTTGATGAACCTGCTGGCCGGCACCCAAAAGAGCATCGTCACCGATATTCCCGGCACCACCCGGGACATCGTGGAAGAAACCGTCCGGGCCGGCGAGGTCACCCTTCGGCTGGCGGACACCGCCGGCATCCGCGATACCGACGATCCGGTAGAGCAGGCCGGCGTGGACCTGGCCCGCAAACGGCTGGCGTCGGCCCAGCTGATCCTGGTGGTGCTGGACCGCTCCGAGCCGCTGGGTCAGGAGGATTTGGCCTTGCTGTCCGGCCTGCAGGGGCGCCCCGCCATCGCGGTGCTCAACAAATCCGACCTTCCGCCCCAATGGGAGGAATCCTCTTTACACGGGCTGGTCAGCCGCACGGTGGAAATTTCCGCCCGCACCGGCGAAGGGGCACAGTCCCTGGTGGACGCCATCGCCCAATTGCTGCATCTGTCGGGAATCGACCCGGCGGCGCCGCTTTTGGCCAATGAGCGGCAGCGCGCCTGCTTGCAGTCTTCCGCCGCCGCGCTGGAAGAAGCGCTGCAGGCGGTGGATGCCGGCGTCACGCTGGATGCGGTCACCGTCTGCTTGGACGAGGCCATCCGCCCGCTTTTAGAACTGACGGGGCGCAAAGTATCCGACACGGTGGTAGACGCTGTTTTTGCCCAGTTCTGCGTCGGCAAATAGCCGCGCACATACGATCTCTTCAGGAGGAATTTGAAATTGGAAACCTATGAGGCCCAAAGTTACGATATCGCTGTCATCGGCGCGGGCCATGCCGGCGTGGAAGCCGCGCTGGCCGCTGCCCGGCTGGGGGCGCGGACCGTCCTGTTCACCATTTCCTTGGACGGTTTGGCCAACATGCCCTGCAACCCGTCCATCGGCGGCACCGCCAAAGGACATCTGGTCCGGGAAATCGACGCCCTCGGCGGCCAGATGGGCAAAGCGGCGGACGCCACATTCATCCAAAGCCGCATGCTCAACCGGGGCAAAGGCCCCGCCGTCCACTCGCTGCGGGTGCAGGCGGACCGGCAGCGGTATCATATGTATATGAAGCATGTGGTGGAGTTGCAGGAAAACCTGGATTTGAAACAGGCCGAAATTGTGGAGATCCGGACGCGAGACGGCCGCGTCAGCGCCGTTGTCACCCATTTAGGCGCCATCCACCCGGTCAAGGCGGCCATTCTTTGCACCGGCACTTTCCTGCGGGGCCGGATTTTCGTGGGCGACGTCTCCTACGAAAGCGGCCCGGACGGGCTGCATGCCTCCACCCGGCTGAGCGCGTCGCTGGAAGCCTTGGGCCTTCCGCTGCGCCGCTTTAAAACCGGCACCCCTGCCCGGGTCCATCGGGCCAGCATTGATTTTTCCCAGCTGGAACCCCAGCCGGGGGACGACCCCATCACCCCGTTTTCCTTTGAGACGGAAACACCCCTGCACAATCAGGCGATCTGCCATATCGCCTACACCAACGAGCAGACCCACGAGGTGATCCGCCAAAACATTCACCGCTCCCCGCTGTACGGCGGCAAAATCGAAGGGATTGGCCCCCGCTATTGCCCCAGTATCGAGGACAAGGTGGTCCGTTTTGCGGACAAGCCGCGGCACCAGATTTTTGTGGAACCCATGGGGCTGGATACCGAGGAAATCTATTTGCAGGGCATGAGTTCTTCCCTGCCGGAGGACGTGCAGATCGCCTTTTACCGGACCATCCGGGGCTTTTCCCAGGTCAAGGTCATGCGCAGCGCCTATGCCATCGAATACGATACGGTGGACCCGCTGGCGCTGAAACCGTCGTTGGAATGCAAGGCTGTCCCGGGATTGTACGGCGCGGGGCAGTTTAACGGCACCTCCGGTTACGAGGAAGCCGCCGCCCAGGGGCTGATGGCGGGGATTAACGCCGCCCGAGCCTGCCAGGGGAAGGATCCGGTGGTGCTGGCGCGTTCCAGCTCCTACATTGGCACGCTGATCGACGACCTGGTGACCAAGGGCTGTTCCGATCCGTACCGGATGATGACTTCCCGGTCGGAATACCGGCTGTTGCTGCGGCAGGACAACGCCGACGCCCGCCTGGCGCCGTTGGGATACGAAATTGGCCTGATTTCCCAAGAGCGGTACCAAAAATTTCTGCACAAGCAGCAGCTGATCCAGCAGGAGGTGGCGCGGGTGGAGCGCACCGTGGTGCCCCCTTCCCCTGCGTTAAACGAACTGCTTGTTTCACGTGAAACATCTGCGATTGCCACCGGCTTCCGGTTGGGGGAGCTGATCCGCCGTCCGCAGATCTCCTACCTGGACCTGGCCCCCTTCGACCCCCAGCGCCCGGACCTGCCCGCCGCGGTGACCGAAGAGGTGGAGATTTTGTTAAAATACGAAGGCTATATCAAAAAACAGCAGCTGGAAGTGGAGCAGATGCAGCGCCTGGAGTCCAAGCTGCTGCCGGAAGACGCCGATTACGCCGCCATCACCGGTCTGCGGCTGGAAGCGGCGGAAAAGCTGGGCCGGGTGCGCCCGCGCAGCGTAGGGCAAGCGTCGCGGATTTCCGGCGTGTCGCCGGCGGACATTTCGGTGCTGATGATCTGGTTAGAACGCCGGGAGCAAGGAGGACAAGACCATGATTGACCTAGAACGAATCCAAACGCTGTTTGCCTCGCAGCAGCTGGAACTGACCCGCCAGCAGGCGCAGCAGCTGGACCAGTTTGCGCAACTGCTGGTGGATTGGAACCAGCGCATGAACCTGACTGCAATCACCGATCCGGAAGAAATCCTGATCAAGCATTTTCTGGAACAGCGTGCTTCCCTTTTCCTTTTTGGACCTGCCTCAGGGATGCCGGTTGATCGACGTGGGCACCGGCGCAGGGTTCCCCGCCGTCCCGCTTTGTATTTGGCGGCCGGACCTGCAGGCCACCTTGCTGGATTCTTTAAACAAACGGCTGGTCTTCCTGCAAGAGGTGTTGCCGGCTTGCGGGGTGCGCGCCGTCCTGGTGCACAGCCGGGCGGAAGACGGCGGCCATCGGGCGGATCTGCGGGAGCAATTCGATGTGGCCACCGCCCGCGCCGTGGCCAATCTGCGGGATCTGGCGGAATATTGCCTTCCCTTTGTCAAACCAGGCGGGCTGTTTTGCGCGCTCAAAGGGGGCGACGCGGACGCGGAATTGGCCGACGCCCAGGCTGCCATCCGTCTTTTGGGCGGCCGGGTAAGCCAATCCCGCACCTATTCCCTGCCGGATGGCAGCGCCCGCACGCTGATCTGCATGGAAAAAATATCGCAAACACCGACAAAATACCCCCGTTCCCCGGCAAAAATGGCAAAATCTCCTTTGCGCTGATGTCGAACCCTGCCAGGATCCGTTGGATCCTGGCTTTTTTTGCGATATTTTTGGGTGGCGCAGCAGGTATTTTTATGCTATGTTGGACATAGAGGGCAGGACAGGCCCACAAAAACAGGAGGGAAACGGTATGGCATTTCCAAGTATCGGCAAAGATCGGGTACGTTCAATTCCGCTGGACCAGATCATGGTCAACCCGGCGCAGCCCCGCACCCGTTTTAAAGAGGAAGCGTTGCAGCAGCTGGCGCAGAGCATCGAAGCCAACGGCCTGCTGCAGCCGGTCACCGTCCGGCAGGCCGGGCCCGGCAAATACCAGCTGGTAGCCGGGGAACGCCGCTGCCGGGCCTGCCTCCTGTTGGGGCATACCCATATCCCCGCAATTGTCAAGGACTGCTCGATTCAGGAATCCGCCGTCCTGGCCTTGATCGAAAATATTCAGCGCCAGGACCTGGATCCCTTCGACCAGGCCGAAGGGATCAGCCGTCTCATCGGATACTGGGGCGTAACCCAGGAAGAGGCGGCGCGCAAGCTGGGCCTTGCCCAATCCACCCTGGCCAACAAGCTGCGGCTGCTGCGGCTGCCGGCCTCGGTACAGGAGGTCATGCGGCAAAACGGGCTTTCCGAGCGCCATGGCCGCGCCCTCTTAAAGCTGCCGGATGAAGCCTCTCAGCTGTCGGCGGTCAAAGCTTTTTGCAAAAAGAATATGACCGTCTCCCAGGCGGAAGGCTATGTAGAGGCCTGGCTCGCCAGGAGAAAAATGAAAAAGCCCACGCGGCTGTTTATCTGCAAAGACATCCGGCTGTTTATCAACACCATCGACAAAGCGGTCAAAACCATGGAGGAGGCCGGGCTGGAAGTCCAGTCCGTCCGGGAGGAACAGGACTCATACATCGAGCTGACCATCCGCATCCCTAAGCAGCAGGCGGCCTCCCGGCCTGCGTAACACCGGTCAACAGCGGGATTCCCGCTTTTGATAAATTGGGGGCACCCGCCCCGCCATTACAAGCTTTCCCAAACCGAAGGAACAATCCCTGCGCTCTTCCCGCCGCCATCGGCCGGAACGGGTGGCGGGGATTTTTCCTTTTGCCCGCCGGATGTTTCACGTGAAACATCCCCGGTTTGGTTGAAAGCCCTTCCCCCCTGTGCTATAATGAAACATAGAATTCGCGCCGGGGCGTCTTCTCCCTGGCAAAAGATGCAGGAGGTCTTTATGGGGAAAATCATCTCGGTCGCCAACCAAAAAGGCGGCGTTGGCAAAACAACTACCACAGTGAATCTGGCCGCCTGGCTGGGCGCCATGGGGCAGAAGATCCTGCTGGTAGACATTGACCCGCAGGGCAACGCCACCAGCGGGTTCGGCATCAACAAACGCAGCTTGGTCCAATCCTCCTATGACCTGCTCATCGGGACGGTACAGGCCGAGGACGTGATCCTGTCCACCTCCTTTCCCGGGGTAGACGTACTGCCCTCCAACATCGCCCTGGCCGGCGCGGAGATTGAAATTGTGGAGCTGGAGGACCGGGCCATGCGGCTGAAAAAGGCGCTGGCGCCGATCAAACCGCTGTACGATTTCCTGCTCATCGACTGCCCCCCTTCCCTGGGGCTGATTACCCTCAATGCGCTGGCTGCCAGCGATACCATCCTGGTGCCCATTCAATGCGAATATTACGCACTGGAGGGCCTAAGCCAGCTGATTTCCACCATTCGACAAGTGAAACGCCTTTACAACCCCACCCTGGATTTGGAAGGCGTCCTGTTGACCATGTACGACGGGAGGCTGAACCTGACCATGCAGGTGGTGGCGGAGGTGAAAAAATTCTTCCCGCAAAAGGTATACCAGACCACCATCCCGCGAAACGTCCGCCTGTCCGAAGCCCCCAGCTATGGGCAGCCGGTTCTGTACTTTGACCGCAATTCCAAAGGGTCTGCGGCATACGGGAAGCTGGCGGAGGAATTTTTGGAAAAGAACCGCGGATTTGTCCGCAGAAAGGCGGAATAAGCAATGGCACCAAGAAAAGGAGGCCTTGGGAAAGGCCTGGATGCATTATTCATAGACAATACCACCGACAATGGCCCGGTGACCCTGCGCATTTCGGAAATTGAACCCAACCGCAGCCAGCCGAGAAAAGAATTCGATCCCGCCGCCTTGGCGGATCTGGCCGATTCCATCCGGGAGCACGGGGTCATCCAGCCGCTGCTGGTGCGCCCGCTGCCTTCCGGCGGGTATCAGCTGGTGGCCGGAGAGCGGCGGTGGCGCGCCTGCCGCATGGCCGGGCTCAACGAAGTGCCGGTCATCGTGCGGGAGCTCAGCGACCACGAAACCATGGAACTGGCGCTGATCGAAAACCTTCAGCGGCAGGATCTGAACCCCATGGAGGAAGCCCAGGGCTACCAATCCCTGATGGAAGAATTTCAGATGACCCAGGAAGAAGTCGCCAAGGTCATCGGGAAATCCCGGCCGGCTGTGGCCAACAGCCTGCGGTTGCTGTCCCTGCCCGAACCGGTGGTCGCTCTGATCCGGGACGGAAAACTATCCGCCGGCCACGGCAGGGCCCTGCTGGCGCTGGATCAGGAAGAAGCCATCGTCAACGCGGCGCAGATGGCCGTCAAACATCACTGGAACGTGCGGGAAACCGAGCGGATGGCGCAGGCCGCCCAAAAAAAAGAAAAGCCGCCAGCCAAACTGGGAAGGGACCCCTATTATACCGAAATGGAACTGGCCCTCACCCAGGAGCTGGGGCGCCAAGTGACCATTACCGCCAAAGGGAAACAGCGGCGGTTAAGCGTGGAATTTTTCGACTCGGACGACCTGGCGGCCATTGCGGCGAAACTTTGCGGCGGGTCCCGCGGCGAATGAGAGAAGGTGCACCATGGCTTTTTTTGAAGAAACATTCGTCCTTTCCTCTTCCGAAGCGGACCTCCACCAGCGGATCAAGCTGTCCGCCGTGCTCCGCCATATGCAGGACGCGGCCAGCCACCATCTCACCGCCCTGGGCTTTCCACCGCAGCGCATGCAGGCGGCGCATCAGGTCTTTTTGCTGTCCAAGGTAGAGATCCAGTTTGCCGGTTCCCCCCTGCCCGACCAGCAGGTGACGGTTTTCACCCGGCCGCATCCGCCGAAAGGGGCTTTTTTCCTACGGGAAACCAACCTGGCGGTAGAAGGCCGCACCCTCATCACCGGCAAGGCGGCCTGGGTTTTGGCCGATGACCGGACCCACCAGGTCCTGCGGCCATCGGTGTTCGACTGGGAGGATCCTTTCGACCCGGTGGAGTTTGACGGCGCCATCGCCCGGCGGCGGCTGCATGCGCCGGAACACGTTTCCCCGCTGGGGGTTCGCCGCATCCGCTATTCCGACCTGGACGGGAACCGCCATATGAACAACGCCGTCTACGGCGATATCCTGTTTGACTTTTTGCCTGCGGAGTGGTCCGCCCGGCCGCTGCGCCAGGCGGTGCTGATCTACGAGCACGAGGCCCTTTTGGGCGATGAGCTGGCCATTGCCGGCGCGCCGTGCGGCATAGACAGCTGGTATCTGGCGGGGCACCGGGACGGCGCCCGTTGTTTTTCGGCCGAACTGCAATTTGACCGTGGATAAACTGCGCCAGGCTGGGCATTCTAAAACCGGCAGGACGATTTTTGGAAAAAAGCGCAAAAACTGTTGACAAATCTTTTAAGATTGGATATAATAGTCTTCGCCTGATATCAGGTTTGAGATGGCGGTATAGCTCAGTTGGCTAGAGCATGCGGTTCATACCCGCAGTGTCGGCGGTTCAAATCCACCTACCGCTACCAATTGCATTCTTCCCCGTAGGGGTGGATATAAATCGGCCCGTTGGTCAAGCGGTTAAGACACGGCCCTTTCACGGCTGTAACACGAGTTCGATTCTCGTACGGGTCACCAAAAAGGCGAAATCCATGTGATTTCGCCTTTTTTGCTGTTTGACGAAAGATATCCGCCGTCCGGGGCATACTGTTAAAGAGTTTGCCAAAGGACGGGATGCGATATGGAAGCACTCATTCAGCTGAACAAGATCAGTAAAATCTACGGAAGCGGCGAGGCCCGGGTGGGCGCGCTGGAAGAAGTTTCCCTCGGGATCCGGCAAGGCGAATTTGTCGCCATTGTCGGCCAGTCCGGGTCCGGGAAATCCACCTTGATGAACCTGTTGGGGTGCCTGGATTCCCCCACGGCGGGCGAATACCGCTTAAACGGCATGGCCGTATCCCGTCTGGGGGACCGGCCCCTGTCCCGGATCCGCAACCGGCAGATCGGGTTTATTTTCCAGGGATTTCACCTGGTCCCGGAGCTCACCGCCCGGGAAAACGTGGAACTGCCTTTGCTGTACCGGCATGTGCCGCGCAGCCGCCGCCGGGAACTGGCCCTGCAGGCGTTAGAACAGGTGGGCCTGTCCCACCGGGCCGCCCACCGGCCGGGGCAGCTGTCCGGCGGGCAGCAGCAGCGGGTGGCCATCGCCCGGGCCATTGCCGGGTCGCCGCCGATCCTGCTGGCGGACGAACCTACCGGCAATCTGGATTCCGCTTCCGGCCGGCAGATTATGGATCTGCTCACCGCGCTGTGGCAGCAGGGCCGCACGCTGGTGCTGATCACCCACGATCCGGCCATTGCCAGCCTGGCGCCGCGGGTCATCCACATCCAGGACGGTCGCATTCTTTCAGACACAGCTACCGTTCCATCCAAGGAGGAGACATCATGAAAAAAATAGCCTTATCCCTGTTTTGCCTGATATGCCTGCTGGGGTCGCTTTCCGGCTGCGGCGGATCCAGCGAGCCGCTGCTGCAGGAAACGCCTGTCCAGCCCGGCGAGCAGATTGCCGTTATGGAAACCTCTCTGGGGACCATTCGGATCCGGTTTTTCCCCGAGCAGGCGCCTTTGGCGGTGGAAAATTTCCTGACGCTGGCCCAGGAGGGCTACTATGACGGCGTCAGTTTCCATCGGGTCATTGACGGCTTTATGATCCAGTCCGGCGACCCCACCGGCACCGGCGCCGGCGGCACCAGCATTTATACCGACGTGGTCGGCAACCGGGGGTATTTTGCAGATGAATTTTCTGATCAGCTGTTCCATTTCCGCGGCGCGTTGGCCATGGCCAATTCCGGATCCGACACCAATGGCAGCCAATTTTTTATCGTCCAGGCCCCATCCTTGAATGATACGGGCAAAGAGGCGTTGGCCAGCGGCGATACGCCCAAACAGGCCGCGGAGAAATACCGCGCGGAAGGCGGCACCCCCTGGCTGGACGGCCAACACACCGTTTTCGGTCAGGTGATCGAGGGGATGGATGTGGTGGACGCCATCGCCGCGGTTGAAACCGATGAAAACGACCGGCCGCTGGAAGAGGTCACCATCCTTTCGGTGACGGTAACAACCAACTGATCCCCCCTTTCGGGCGCAGAGGAAAAAACTCCTCTGCGCCTTTTTGGTTTTCCGCCCCGTGAGGTAATTTCCTTTTTTTGCGCGGAGGAACAACTTGAAACAATCGTTCCAAACCCATAACAAGATTTCTTATCAAGTGAAAAAAACTATTGCATCTCATACAAAAAGAACCGTTCTCTTTGTATTTTCCTTCCAATTGACAGCCTTTTTCCTCTCCTTTAAGATGAAATTATCTTAAGTATGTATTTGGATACCCCATCAAACTACAGGAGGGAAAAAAATGAAAATTGCAACCGCCGGTTTTACCTGCGTGGACAACTACGCCAACCTCAACAACCGCCATTATCCTGCGGGCAATGGGTTTGACGCATTGGTCAACCTGGCCAAAATGGGGGTGGAGTGCGCCGTGGTCAGCGCCGTAGGCGAAGACCAGTACGGCAAAGAGATGTTCGAGGTATTGGACAAATACGGGCTGGATTCTTCCCATCTTCACGTCCTGCCCGGGGAAACTTCGTTTATGATCATGGAAATGACCGAGGACAACGACCGGGTCCATGTGAAAAATATCCGCGGAGTCATGGAAGATTGGCAGCTGACCCGCGACGACGTGGAATTTCTCAAGGGATTTGATTATGTCCATACCGAATTCTCCCAGGTGCTGTACCCTTATTTGGAAGAGCTGCAGCAGGCGGGATGCAAAATCATTTTCGACCTGTCCACCTCTTATGAAAAACGGCCGGAAACCAAAACCCTGTTAAAGAACATCGACTACGCCTTTATGTCCTATCCCCAGCGGGACGAGCACGTCAAGGAACTGATGAAAGAATACCAGAGCCTTGGCCCAACCCTGGTGGTGGCAACCTTCGGCGAGGACGGTTCTTTGGTCTATGACGGCAAAGAGTTTTACAGCGCGGGCATTACCCCGGCGGAAAAGGTGGTCAATACGGTAGGCGCCGGCGATTCGTTCCTGGCTGGGTTTATGCACGGCATTATGACCGGGAAATCCATCCCCGAATGCCAAAAAGAAGGAGCGGACCTCTCGGCCAAAATCGTGGCCATGTTCAACCCCTATTGATCACCCTCTGACAAATCGCTTTTCCATATATCAAAAGAGGTGAATAATACTTATGGTAATCGATGTCCATGTCCATCCCCTCAATTACCCCTACGTGGCCCAGGACGAACAGTCCCGGGCGTTCCGGGACCGGGTATTCAAGCGCCGCATCGAGGATGCATTATCCGCGCCCATCGCCATGACCGGCAAGCCCTCCGGCGGCAACGGCGGGGTGAGCGCCAATTTTGACGCCCTATTTGCCAAATTGGATTACGAAGGCATTGACCGGCAGGTGCTGCTGCCTCTAGACCTGACCACCACCCACGGCGGCTGGATCGTGACCAATGACGAGATCGAGCGGCTGGTCCAGGCGGCGCCGGACCGGTTCATCGGTTTTGCCAGCGTGGACCCCCACCGGCCGGATGCGCTGGAGGTGCTGGACCACGCGTTCCGGGACCAGAAACTGGCCGGGTTAAAACTCAACCCGTCCAAACAGGCGTTTTACCCCGATGATCCCATGATGGATCCCATCTATAAGAAATGCTTAGAGTATAATAAGCCCATTTTATTCCATTCTGGAATGTCCTGGGAACCGGACTGCCTGATCAAATACGCGCGCCCGGTCCATTTTGAAGCGGTGGCGGTAAACTATCCGGAGCTGCGGATCTGCCTGGCCCATTTCGGCTGGCCGTGGGCCACCGAGACCGCCATGCTGTGCTTAAAATACCCCAACGTATATACCGACACGGCGATTGTCCCGTTGGATTCGCCAGAAACGTTCTTCCGCCACATTTTCACCCAGGAGTGGGGCCCCACCTGGTTTGAGCACAACTTTGCCGATAAAGTGCTGTATGGTTCCGACAGTCCCCGCAACCATACCCACGGCATTGAAAAACTGCCAATGCGGCCGGATACCCGGGCCAAGCTCATGGGCGGCAATGCCCTGAAATGGCTGGGAATGGAGGGAAAATAATATGGTCAAAACCACAACCATCGAACTGATCAGCAAAAAAGAATTTGAATTGATC
>CALWNU010000044.1 GCA_944382905.1 uncultured Clostridia bacterium
AGGACATCCCGTACCTGACCGAAGGCGGCACCTATGCGCAGATTCTGCCCAACGCCATCCCCTACGGCGCCACGGTTCCGGATCGGGTGCGTTTGTTCGGCATGGTCAAAGGCGGCGCCCATCAGGCGGACGAATACTGTGATATCCCCAATTTGCTGATCAACATGCAGATTTACGTCCGTGCGTTGATTGAATTGGACGAAATGTTTTCGAAATAAAAAAAGAAAGGGCGCGATCCCATGGATTGGAATAAACTCTACCAGCAGGTGGACGAATGGGCGCAGGCGCATCGCCAGCAGTTCATTGACGACATCTCCGAGGTATGCCGGATTCGAAGCGTCAGCATCATGAACAAGCAAGACCCGGAGAAACCCTTTGGCGAAGCTTGCCGCACGATGCTGGACAAAGCGCTGGAAATGTCCGCGCGGTATGGTTTTGAGACCCGCAACTATGACAATTTCTGCGGCAGCGCGGTTTACGGCAACAATCCGGACAACGATTCCATCGGCATCTTCTCCCATATGGACATTGTTCCGGAAGGGGAAGGCTGGACCCATGACCCGTTTGACCCGATTCTCTCGGAAGACGGCAAATACCTGTTTGCCCGCGGCACCGCGGACAACAAATCCTGCGGGATCATGGCCATGTACGCCATGCGGTACTTAAAAGAGCACGACATTAAGCTCAAAAACAACGTCATGCTGGTGTTTGGTATGAACGAAGAAATCGGCATGAACGACATTCCGGAATTTTTGGCGCGGGAAAAATGCCCCAAATTCTCCCTGGTGCCGGACGCCAAGTATCCGATTACCTACGCGGAAAAAGGCATCACCAAATCGGTGCTCAAATCGCCGAAGATGACCGGCAACTTAAAGGATATGTGGTCCGGACTAGCGGTGAACGCCGGTTCTCCCGTGGCCTGGGCGGTGCTGGAAGGCGTAAGCCTGGCAGAAGCCGAAAAGGCGTTGGAGAAATTTGAAAAGACCACGGTAGAGCAGGTCGAAGGCGGCGTCAAGATCACGGTAGAGAAGGACGAAAACAAAGTCATTCGGGATCCCATCGGCACCTGGACTGCTACTGCCCGCCTGTGCAAAGTGCTGGCCGGCAGCGGATTGCTCACCGGGAACGGCCAAGAAGTCCTGGCCTGGATGGCAGAAATTTCCGACGACTACCGGGGCGAGAAAATGGGGATCGCCTGCAACGACGAACCCAACGGCCCGCTGCGCTGCTCGTTTAACATGATCCGCATGGAAGAAGGCCGGATTTGCTTCTATCCCGACATCCGGTATCCTTCCCTGGCCGATCAAAACAAGGTGCTTTCCGGGATCAAAGCGGCATGGGCGGCGTCTCCCATGGAGCTGGAATCTTTCAGCAACCTGGATCCGTATTACATCTCTCTGGACAATCCCTTTGCCCAGAAGCTGATCGAGGTGGCCCGGGACGCGCTGGAGCAGCCGGACATCGAGCCGCTGAAAGACGGCGGGACCTATGCGCGCCGCCTGCCCAATGCTGTGCCGTATGGTGCGACGGTTCCGGGCCGCGTGCGCCTGTTTGGATTTGCCAAAGGCGGCGCCCATCAGGCAGACGAATACTGTGACATTCCCAACCTGCTGTTAAATATGCGGGTTTATGTCCGGGCGCTGATCGAGCTTGACAACATGCTGTAACCTGTGGTAGGATATCAAAAACTGCGGAAAGGAGCATCCCGATGGGCTGGATGATGAACACGGTATTTCTTTGCAACGGCTGCCGTTTTCGGTCCCAGGGGATTGGTGCGCCCATTTTTCGATGGTGACAGCATGCTCTTGCGGCAGTGATACTCGCCGAACCAAAAAGCGCATGGCCTGTGCCATGCGCTTTTTTTTGGCGTGCCGATCTCGTTCTGATCATTCCAATAGAAAGGACCTGATGGCATTGCCAATCAAACAACAAATATTCCGGCTGTACTTGTTGGAACTGTTTGGTTCCTTTTCTCTGACAGACGGGGTCTGGATCATCTTTCTGCTCCAGCGGGGATTTTCTCTGGTAGAAGTGGGGCTGGCCGAAACCATGTTTCACATTGCCAGTTTTCTGTTTGAACTTCCGTCCGGGGCCATTGCCGATCTATTTGGCCGGAAAAAGGCGATGATCGCCAGCAGTTTGTCGATGATTTTGTCGTGCGTGCTGATGATCGCCGCCTGGAACCTGCCGCTTCTGTGTCTGGCGATGGTATTTACCGCTTTCAGCTATAATCTCAACTCCGGCACTCGGGACGCCTTAACTTACGACAGTCTCAAAGCCGATGGCAAAGAAGACCGGTTTTTGGCGGTGAATGCCAACCAGCGCTTTTTGTACAGTGTTTCCGCCAGTCTATCCAAGCTGTCCACCGGCCTTGCCGGGCGCATCGGGTATGTGTGGTCCTATTGCTGCAACATTCTGTTTTCCGGCGTGGGGATTGTGCTGATCGGCGGCATGAAGGAGCCGCAGGTCACCCAAGCGCAGAAAAACCGTCCCAAGTTCTCCTGCGCCACCCTGCTGCAAGATCTGGGCCGGCAGCTGGCCGAAAGCGGCCGTTTTTTGCGGCGGCGCCCGGATACGGCGGTCAAGATGCTGCTGGACGCCATGATCGGCTGCGGCGGTACCCTGACGGTATTCTTTTTGCAGCAGCATTTTTCCGCCAACGGGGTTTCCCTGGGGCAGGTCGGCGTATTTTTGCTGATCGCGGAACTGGGCGGCATGGTGGGGACCCGGTGCGCCGCCTGGCTGGGCAACCGCCTGCCCTTTTCCACCCTGGCCATGGCCTGTGCTTTCCTGTCCTGCGCCGGCGTCATGCTCACCGGCAGCTCCCGCTCTCTCCTCGCGGTGACCGGGGCCTTTTTCCTGCGTCTGTTTTCTGTTCTGCTGGAAACCATCACCAGCGAAAAGGTGAACCGCGAGCTTCCCTCCGACCAACGCGCCACCTTGATTTCCGTCGGTTCCATCTTGTTCAGCGTCATCATGATTTTATTCACCTCGCCTTTGAGCATTTTGTGCAGCGCGCTGGGAACCGGAAGGGCTTTCTTCGTATTTGGCGGTCTGTTGGGCGCTGCCAGTATGTGCTTTGGGATCTTTGGCCGCAAACTGCTGCAATAACAAAAAACAGGCGTTCCTGCCAAAAACAGGAACGCCTGTTTTGTTCGATGGCAACACGCACCCACGAATTTTCAAAAAAACATCACAAATCTCGCTGGAAAAGACACCGGATTGCGATTATAATAACAAAAGAAGCCTTGGGGATGGACGGTTGTCGTTTTGCCATCCGTCCCTCTCCCATTCTCATCCAACAAAGGAGCCGTTTTTGTGAAAAAGAGACGTATTTCCTGCTTTTTGATTGTTCTGTTTCTCCTGCTTTGGCCGGTCACAGCCCAGGCGTCTGGCACCACCTATGGCTACCAGCTTAGCGGCGCCGCGTGGGAGATGTACCAAACCATGACCCAATATCTCCCCGCCGGGTATGACTCCTTTTCCCACACCTTTTCCCAGCCGCTTGTCTACGATTCGGCAGATGCGGCCAACACCGAAATGCAAAACCTGGCAGCTCGGGCCTATGACGCTTTTTATCGGGATTATCCGGAAGTGTTCTGGCTGGACAAATCGGGGTTTTCCCTTTCCTGCCAATATCAGTCGGATGGGGAAACCGTCTCCATCACCGGTTTTTCCTTGCAAGTCCAGTTCAGCACCACTTCCATTGGGGAAAAGCAAGCGGCGCTGGATCAGGCGGTCAATTCCATTGTCCAAAGCGCTTCTGGAACCGATTACGACAAGCTTCGTTGGTTTCACGACGCCATTCTTGCCCGCTGCACTTACAATCAGAGTGCTGTTTCCGTTTATGATCCCATGTCCTGCGAAGCGTACGGCGCGTTGGTGGAAGGCAGCGCCATCTGCGAGGGGTATGCCAAGGCGTTCAAGCTTCTATGCGACCGGGCCGGCATCCCCTGCGAAATCATCGGCGGCACCGCAAATGGGGAAGCGCATATGTGGAACGATGTCTATCTAGACGGGGCTTACTATCTGGTTGACACCACCTTTGACGACGCGCTGGGCAGTTATGATTATTTTTTAAAGGGGTCGGCGTCTGCCGCCGGGTATCAGGAAGGCGCCAGCCTGCTGGATGGATTTTCCACCGGCTTATATAGTCCAACCCTCTCGGATTCCGACTATCAGCCAGGAGCCGCGGCGTCTGCCGTCGTCCCAGCAGAATCCGAGCTTCCCTCTTCCAACGAAGCGACGTCGCAGGAATCCAGCTCCCCTGTAGACTCTGCCCCGGAAGAGGCGCCGCAATCCTCCGCCCCGGAAGAAGAGGACCCGCTTTGCACGGTATTTCCCTGTTTTTCCAAAAACGGGCGCTATTGGGTAGCGCAAGCCGGCAACTGCGGGTTTTTCCAGGGCCGGCAGACGGTCTCGCCGGGAACCGACCTGCAGATCATCGCCTGCCCGGATCCCGGCTACCGCGTCGCAGCGATCCAGTGGATCAGCGCATCGGGAACAACCGAAACCATCTCCCAGCGTACCCAGGCAAGTTACTGCGTGGAACAAGACGGCGCAATCCAGGTGCTGTTCCAACCGGTGGACTAATCGCCTCCCAGGCGGATGCCCCTGTTTTCCCAGGGCGGCAATTGCGCTTTTTCCCCTTTTGCGGTATACTACCTGTATGGATATGGACATCAGCGGAAAGGATGAAGCAAATGAAAATCGAAACCATGTGCCTGCATGAAGGATACCATCCCCAAAACGGGCAGCCTCGGGCGCTGCCCATTTATCAAAGCACGACATACACCTACGATTCTACCGACCATATCGGCCAGCTATTTGACCTGACAGCGGAAGGGCATATGTACTCGCGCATTTCCAATCCCACGGTGGAAATGGTGGAAAAGAAGATTGCCGCGCTGGAAGGCGGGGTTGGCGCTTTGTGCACCACCTCCGGCCAGGCTGCTTCCCTGATCAGCATTTTGAATATCTGCAGCGCCGGCGACCATTTTCTTGCGGCCTCGACCATCTACGGCGGGACCATCAACCTGTTTGGCGTTACCCTCAAGCGGCTGGGCGTCGAGTGTACGTTTATCGATGCCAACGCGCCTGCGGAAGAGATTGCCGCGCAGATCCGGCCGAATACCCGGCTGATCTTTGGGGAAACGCTGGCCAACCCGGCGCTGACTGTTTTTGATATTGAGAAGTTCGCCCAGGTAGCTCACGCGCACCAAATCCCGCTGATTGTGGACAACACCTTCGCCACCCCCATTCTCTGCCGCCCGTTTACCTTCGGCGCGGATATCGTGATCCATTCCACCACCAAATACCTGGACGGCCATGCAATCCAGGTAGGCGGCGTGATCGTGGACAGCGGGAAATTTGACTGGGACAACGGAAAATTCCCGGAGTTGGTGGAACCGGACGAATCCTACCACGGCGTACGGTACACGCATGATTTCGGCAACGCCGCCTATATCACCAAGGCTCGGACCCAGCTCATGCGTGATTTTGGCGCCTATCCGGCGGCGATCAACGCGTTTTTGCTCAACCTGGGTCTGGAAACGCTGGCAGTGCGGATGGAACGGCACTGTCAAAACGGGCTTGCGGTGGCCACCTTCCTGTCTTCCTGCGAACAGGTGGAATCGGTCAATTACCCTGGTCTTCCCAGCGACCCGTATTACGCGCTGGCGCAGAAATACCTGCCCCATGGGTGCAGCGGGGTCATGTCCTTCACCCTCAAAGGCGGCCGGGAAGCGGCGATCCGGTTTATGGACAGCCTGAAGCTCGCATCCAACGTGGTGCATGTGGCGGACATCCGCACCTGCGTGTTGCACCCGGCCAGCTCGACCCACCGTCAGCTGACCGATCAGCAGCTGGTAGCGGCGGGGATTACCCCCAGCATGATCCGGCTGTCCGTTGGGCTGGAGCACATTGACGATATTTTAGACGACATCAAACAGGCGCTGGCAAAAATCTAACGCGCCAGGTGCTAAAACAATAAAAGCGGCAAAGCATAAGCTTTGCCGCTTTTTGATCGTTGCGATCCAACCGGGTCAAACGCCCCTCAGACCGGCTCAAACTGATCCGCGCCTTTGCCGCAGATAGGACAGACAAAATCTGCCGGCAGTGGGTCGCCGTCGTACACATAGCCGCAGATTTTGCAGCGCCATTGTTTCTTTTTGCCCGGCTGAGGCGCCGCAGAGGCATTGCCCCGGTAGGACGGCGCCGTCGGCGGCGTGCCTCCCTTCACCACGCGGTAATAATAATCATAGGTCATCACCGGCTCCTGGCTCAACGTCTCCGCCTCTTCCACCTGGCCCACAATCAGCAGATGGGTACCCAAATCCAGCGTATCTACCACCTTGCAGCTGTACCGCGCGGCGGCATGCTCGGTGAGATACCGGGCGCCGTTTTCGTCTGTACCGGTAGAGAAGGCCGCAAACTTATCCACCGCCTCGCTGTTTTGGAATCCAAAGGTACCAATGAGCTTCAAATCCGCCGTTTCCGTCAACACCGTGCCGCAGAAATGCCCGGATTCCAAAATCGCCTTTGCGGTTACGCTGTTGCGGTTCAGCGCCACAGAAAGCCGGGGCGGCTCCGCCGTCACCTGCTGCAACGTATTGGCAATACAGCCATAATCCCGCTCGCCGGAATGGGCGCTGATCACATACAGTCCATAAGACAGTTTAAACAATGCTTGCACATCCATCTGAACACCCTTCTTTCTATTTTTTTGAGGGAAACGGCGTTTTTCCTATGGAAAAAGGCCATTTCCCCATCGACCCTAATGGGATGCGGCCGTCCGCGCCGCTACAGTCTACGGCGGTGGCGGACGCTCTGGTACCTGCGACGGTTGCGGTTGCGGACGATCGCCAAAACCACATACAAAACCACCAGGATGCCCAGCAAAATCACCGCAAACTTAAACCAGAAAGAGCGGCTAATCTTCTGGACATAGTCTAAGCAGAACAACCACTCGTTCATTTCCGCCGATTCCGCCGCGACCAAATCCACCTGTCCCACCTCTTCGCCGGCCAAAATCAGCTTGAGGGATCCGACTTTATCCCCTTTCTGCACCGGGGCGCGCACGGCTTCCTGGTCGAACACCGCCTCGGTCACCACGCTGGACACCTGGATCTGTTCCGGCAGCAAGGCGGTAAACCGCCCGTCTGTCATCACCAGCAGATAATCTTTTCCCCAGCACAAATCCAAATCCGTCTGCCCGACAATCTTGCCCTCTTCCACCAAGGTTTTGACCCGGAAGGTGGAAAAGGCCCAGTCATAAAACTGTTCGGTATCCAAAAACGCGTAATTGGTCGCCAATTCCGTCTCGTTTTCGTCGTATGCCGGGCATCCCAGCACCACCAAAAGATAGGTAAACCCATTGCGGGTGGCCTTGGAAACAAAGCAGCGCCCCGCCTCCGGCAGGGTGCCGGTTTTGATGCCCGACAACCCCTCGTAATAATAGTCGCTGTTCTTCACCATCATTTTGTTGGTGGTGTAGAAGGTCAGCGGCTCGCTGTGCTTGTCCGCATACAGGGCGGTATACACCGTGGTAGAGACCAAATCCTCAAACCCCGGCACGCTCAAGGCATATTTGGCAATCAGGTAAATATCATACGCCGTCGTATAATGATCGGCGCCGTACAGGCCGTGCGGATTGGTAAAGTGGGTATTTACCGCACCGATTTCCTGCGCTTTCTGGTTCATCAGTTCCACAAAATCCGCAATGCTCCCATTGCCCAAATAATCCGCCACAATATTGGCCGCTTCGTTGGCGGACTGCAGCGCCATGCCATAGAGCAAATCCTGCATGGTCAGCGTTTCTCCCCGCTGGATATCGCAATGGGAGATGGAAATCCCTTCAAATTCGTCCCAAATATACGAGGGTGCCGTAACATAGGTGTTGGCGGGATCCTCGCACAGTTCCAGCGCCAGGGCCATGGTCATGATTTTGGTAATGGATGCCGGAGAACGCCGCTCTTCCGCATTTTTTTCAAAGACCACCGTATCGGTATCCAAATTCACCATATACACCGCTTCCGCCGTCTCCTCAAAATCCAGCGCATATTGCGCCGCCTGGACCGGCTGGGTGGCGCAAAACAACGAAAACACAAAAACAGCAGCCATGAGGATGGATAACTTTTTCATAGACATTCTCTCCAAATATGATATGATAAAAAAGGCAACGCCTTTTCCGGATAGCATCGGATGACTGCTTTTATTATAGCAGACCTGTGCCAAAAGGAAAAGATCAAGTATAAAAATTCACATTTGATCTGTTGGGAAGGAGACAAATCCCATGATTTATGTCACCGCGGACCTGCACGGCGAACGAAGCCGCCTGCGCGCCAAGGAAATTCGCAAACTAAAAAAGGGCGATACCCTCATTGTACTGGGCGACTTCGGGTTTTTATGGCATGGCACGCCCAAGGAAAAGAAGGCGCTCAACCGGCTGGGCCGAAAAAAATACCAGCTTTTGTTTCTCGACGGCGCTCACGAAAACTTTCCCCTCCTGGAAGAATACCCCATGGAAACATGGAACGGTGGCCAGGTCCGCCGCCTGGGGAAAAACCTGTTGTACCTCATGCGCGGACAGGTGTACGAAATGGAAGGGAAACGCATTTTCACCCTGGGCGGCGGGGAAAGCGACGAAAAAGAAATGCGCGCCCAGCAGCAAAAGTGGTTCCCAGAGGAACTGCCCACCCCCCAGCAGCTGGAAACCGCCCGGGAAAACCTGGAGCGGGTGCAGTGGAAGGTCGACTATGTGCTCACCCACGACTGCTCCCAGCGGATGAAGATCTTTCTGGGAACAGAAGGGCAAGGGAATGTCCTGAACCAATTTTTGACCGAATTGGAGGAAAAGTTGCAGTACCGGAAATGGTTTTTCGGCTTTTACCATCTGGACAAACCCATCCCGCCCCGCCACTGCGCCGTATACCGGTCGGTCCTGCCGCTGGAATAAATTTATGATTTGCACAAAAAAAGGCTTTTTGCCGATGGGAAATTGTTTTATTTTCCATCGGCATTTTGCTGGGTATTTTTCCATAGGGAAAAGATATCATTTTTTGAATCATTTTTTGGTTGTATTGCCAGCATTATTTGTTCTATTTCACCAAATAAAATCCCGCCGCCTGCCACATTCTCCTGATTTTCTTTTCCCGCTTTTCCGCGGTATACTGATCTCAAGATCAATGTGTTTAGGAGGGGGTTTCCCATGCGTCTCAAAATGAAGGAAATTACGGTTCGCCAGCTCGTCATTATTGGTCTGATGGCAGCGCTGTGCTTGGTCAGCAACTATTTTTCGTTCCCCGTCCCCATCGGGATTGACCAAAGCCGGATCCATTTGGGCAATGTTTTCTGCATCCTGTCGGCATTTATCCTAGGGCCGGTCGGCGGGGGCCTTGCGGCGGGGATCGGCGCGTTTTTCTATGACATTTTCACCGGCTACGGCGCAGAATGTATCATTACCTTCATCAATAAATTTCTGATGGCCTTTGTCTGCGGATGGCTTGTCAACCTGATGACCCGCGGCAAACAGCTTCCGCAGATCCAGCTGGTAGTACGGCGGATTATTGCGTCGGTTGCCGGCTGCCTGACCTACGTCGTGTTGTATATGACCAAATCCTATATCACCCTATACCTGGAATCTAATATTGGCGAGGCGGTAGACCGCAGCGCCACCATCTGGGCCACGGTGATCGGCAAAGGATATGTTTCCCTGGTCAATGGCTTGATCGCCGTCGTCGTTGCGAATTTGGTCTATTCTTCGATCGCCGCCGCTTTAAAAAAGCAGCACCTATCTATATAACGAAAGCGGGCCGGATCTGACTTCCCCATCCCCGCCGGATCTTAGGGATCCGGCGGGGATTTTCCATTTCTTTTCAATTTTTCGTATTGTCACCTGTTCCCGGCGGTGATACAATAAGAAAAAGCGGCCCCCGTTGGAGGCCCTGCAAAGAAGGTGTCGACATGAAAGCAACCGGTATTCCCGTCAACCGCGGCATGGCATTGGCCCCTGCCCGCGTCGTCCCGCCCTGGCCGGCCTTTTCGGACGAAAAAAGGGAATTTCACACGCCAAAAGCGCGGCAGATGGCCTCGGTGCAAAACGCCGTTTCGAGCTTGGACGCGTTTTATACCGAAGCCGCCAATAATTTTTACGCTACCGGCGACAATACCCGCGGCGATATCATGATCGTACACAACGCAATCCTCCACGATCGAGCGCTCCAGGAGGAAATCTCCCGGCAAATCCACGACGATTACGCGCTGGAATCCGCTGTTTTGCGCGCGTTCCGCCAATATTCCATCACCCTTTCGGAAATCGATAACGAATATTTCAGCCAGCGCGCCTCTGATTTGGACGACGTGGCGGTGCGGCTGATTTGTACCATCCTGGGGCGGGAATTCCCGGAGATCCGCCTGACCGACCAACCAGTCATTCTCATCGCGTCGGACATCCCGCCGTCGGTTATGGCATCGATCCATCCCGGGCAGGTTGCCGGTGTGGTGCTAACCGCCAGCGGAAAGACTTCCCACAGCGCCATCATCGCGGCGGGGCTTGGCGTGCCCGTAGTCGCTGGATGCGAAGACGCCCAGCACCAAGTACAAGAAGGGGAACCGGTTTTCCTGGACGGGAATGCGGGCGAACTGCATTGGGGGCTGCTCCCCCAGCAGGTAGACGCCTTTTCTTTGATGGCCCAGCGCAACGACCGGCATATGGAACAGTTGGCCCGGCTGGCCGGGGCGCCCACACAGACGGCCGACGGCACGCCGGTCTCCCTGTGCGCCAATGGGCAGGACGCCCTGTCCTGCGGGGAGATCAACCGCTGCGGCTGCGACGGCATTGGGCTGTTCCGGACGGAGTTTTTATTTTTGGGCCGCCGGGTGCAGCCTTCAGAAGAGGAACAGTTTTTCCTATACAAATCCGTGGTGGAGGCGATGAACGGCAAGCCGGTGGTGTTCCGCACCCTGGACATGGGCGGGGATAAAATCATCCCCTGTTTCCCCACCGAAGAAGAGACCAATCCCTTTATGGGGTACCGGGCCATCCGGATGTATCTGGACCGCAAGGACGTCTTTACCCCGCAGATCCGTGCGATTCTCCGGGCCTCGGCGTTTGGCAAGGTGCGGATCATGTTCCCCATGATCTCCAACCTAGAGGAATTTTTAAGCGCCAAAGGGCATGTCCTGTCCATTCAAAAAGAGCTGACGGCACAGGGGGTAGCCAGCGATCCGCAGATCCCCATCGGGACTATGATCGAAGTCCCCTCTGCCGCCGTGAACGCCGATATTCTTGCTTCCCAGGCCGATTTTCTAAGTATCGGCACCAACGACCTAACCCAGTATACGCTGGCGGTGGACCGGCTGAACGTGGCGGTTTCGTATCTGTACAATCATTTTGATCCGGCGGTGCTGCGCCTGGTCAAACGCACGTTGCAAGCTGCCAGGCAATCCCACAAGTCCTGCAGCATCTGCGGGGAGATGGCGGCGGATCCATTGGCGATTCCGTTGTTGCTTGGGCTTGGCCTGCGTCATTTCAGCGTCAGCCCTGCTGCCATTTTGCGGACGCGCAAACTGATTTCCCTGTGCCGCCTGGACGACTGCAAACAACTGGCAGAAGATGCTTTTCGAGCGACCAGCGCCAAGGAGGTCATCGAGCGGATCCATCGCTGGATTCCGGAAAAATATGCGGAATGGGTTGTATAACCCGGAAAGGAGATTCCATTGTCTTTGTTCGCCCAGTTAAACAACGACCAAGTTTTATATACCGCATTGTCCCAGTGCGGCGCACTGGACGGCGCGCCGTTTCCTACCAAGGAACAGCTGTGCCGGTTGAGCGGACTGTCTCACTCTGCGGTAGAAAAAACCTTGGAACGGTTTTGCCGCCAAAAGATCCTGTTCCAGACGGAAGACGGGCACTATTCCCCAGTTGCCCATCCGATTTTTCTTCACTACCGCAGTTTTCGCGGATTCAGCCAGCTGCTGGAATATCCGGAAGGGACGATCAGCGTAGATTTGATTTTTGCCGGCCCGGTGGAGGCGGACACCTACACGGCGGAAACGCTGCGAGTTGCGCCAAAAGACACGGTGATCCGCATTGTCCGTCTTTATTCCAAAGACGATACGCCGTTTGCCTATGAGACCTATCATGTGCTCTATTCCCTGTTGCGGAATACGCCGAAAGCAGAATTTCAAAAAAGCCCTGTTCTGCATATCGTCCAGAACAATCTCCCCCCCTCTACCGGCGCCATGGCGCCGTCGCTGATTCAAAGCCAATATTTTTCCATGGTAACCAGCAGCGAGGAGGACCGGCATTACCTGAGCCTGCAGCCGGACAGCAAAGCTCTCCGGATTTTCGGCCGCGCATATTATGAGGGGCAGACGGTATCTTGGTTTCAAATCCGCGCCGACGCCAACCAATGCGTTTTAAAACACACCTTTAATTTTTCCTGACGCCGCTTGTCAAATCAAAAAAAAGGATTGCCATATGGCAATCCTTTTTTTTGATTAAGAAATGGGTTCTTTCAGCCGGTGAACGACCTTCTGCGACTGCGCCAGGATCTTGGTCATCCGCTGCAGGCGGCGGGTTTCATCCATCTGCAGCTGATAGATCACAAAGACGCTGTCCCCTTCCTTCACCTGCAGCAAGGCGGCCTCTTCTCCATCGACCTGTACCGCCCGCATAGTTTGTTCCACTCGCATTGTGGGCCAATGATGCTGCAAAAACAAATCCGACCAGGAACTTTCCACCATTTTAGGGGAAAGATCTGGGATCTGCGCTACTGGAAGATAGCTGTATTCCAGCGCGATAGCCATCCGGTCCGCCATCCACAGCCGGCCCAACAGCCACAGGGGATCCTCCTCCAGGATTTGGAACCGTTCCCCCAGCAATTTCCCAGAATGGACCTGCTTCAAAAACAGGATTTCCTGCCGCAATCTGGGATCCCGGAAAAACTCCTCTCCATACAAAGCGCCGTCCTGGTCAATCTGTGTTTCAAAAAACGTGTCTGTTACAAAGATTCCTTTTCCCTGGCTGCTTTTTAGGATTCCCTGCTCCGCCAACAGCGCAACCGCCCGGCGAATCGTCATCCGGTTGACCCGGTAATATTCCGCCATTGCTTTTTCCGAGGGAATCTTATCCCCGTATTTATAAATGCCGCGCTGGATTTTTTGCAGGATATGCCTTGCCACCTGCCGGTACAGCGGAACAAAATCTCCCAATCCCATCCCCTCCCTGAAAAGGACAGCCCACCCAGGGAAAACAGGGTAGGCTGTTTTGTTACTTTTTCGGGATCACGTATTTGAACCGGTCGCCCAACAGGTACTGCTTGGTCCGATGGAGCGGTTCCTCCGTATTTTTTTCATACACGATTTCCCGAATCATCATCATCGGTGTGGTGAGCGGAATTTTCAAAAGCTCCGCCTCCACTTCCGTCGGCTCGGCGATTTGAATAGACTTATACGCCCCGCCGACATGCACGCCGTATTCTTCTCGCAGGAACGCATACAGCGACGTATCCTCCAAATCCGTCTCCAGCAACTTGGAAAAGCGGTCCGGGAAAAAGTTATGCTCTACCATGACCGGCTCCCCATCTGCAGACAAAAGCCGCAGCAAATAGATCACATCCGCGCCCGGCGCTAGGTTCAGCTCCCGGATATCCCGCTCAGAAGCGGGCTGCTTTCCAATTTTGATAATTTGGCTGCTCGGCACCTTATGGTTGGTGCGGCACATCAACGTAAAATTGGGGCTTCGCACATCGATCTTCGGGGTGCAGACAAAGGTCCCCTTCCCCTGTTTTTTCTCCAGCAATTCCTCGTCCACCAGCTCGGAAATGGCATTGCGCACCGTAATCCGGCTGATCTGATAGGTCTGGCTCAATTCCAGCTCCGACGGGATCTTCTGGTTGGGTTTCAAAGATCCATCTAAAATGGCTTCTTTGATTTTATCCTTCAATTGCTTATACAGCGGTACAATGCTGGTCTGGTCCAATTCAAACATGCAAACGCCTCCAAGAGACTTGTATTAAGATATCTTATTATTTCATTATGACATATTTTTTCTCATAATGCAAGCCTTGGAACGATTTTCCGCATTTTGATCAATGCAGCAGGTTCAACACCATCTGGACCGCCAGATACAGGTAATGGGCGGCAATCCCGGCGCACAAACCGCCGATCGTATGGGAAAAAACCGCTGCTTTGATAAAGATCCGTTTGTCCAGCGCATCCATCATGGAAACATGGGTGCTCAGATAGCCGCTCCAGCACATTCCGATGGCGGTAAACACCGCAACTTCGTTGAGTCCCGCCGCGCCGCTCTGGAGCATGGGCGGTACCAGCGCCATCGCAGCGCCGGTGGCCCCCATAGAGGTAATCGGAAACGCAATGTTCGAAGGATCTTGAAATCCGAACAGGATCCCGGTGACCGGCGAGAGCAGCTCGCCCAGTTTGGGCAACAGCCCCACCCCTTCATAAGCGGCGCCGGTATACACGGCGGCGCCGGATGCGTCCGTCCCCGGCCCGAAGGTCAAAAGCATCACCAGGGTGCAGATCACCAGGACGCCCGGAATAATATCCAGACCCATTCCCACGCCGGATTTGCCTCCCTCCAGCAGGGCATTAAAGACCCGCTCAACCCCTTTGCCGTATACCTGGCGGGGTTCATCATGGGTTTTCCCCTTCACCGAGCGGTCTTTTTTCAGTTCCGCCCGATCCACATGGTAATACCGGCTGGTCTGATGCAGCATCAGCCGAACGCTGATAATACTGCCGAACACCGCGCCGAAAAAGCCGCAGACCGTGGCGGACACAATTCCCTTTCCGCCTTGGCCGATCATGTAGGTGATGAGGATCAGGCCCATCCCGAACGCCGTTCCCAGATTGCACAGCGCAGGGACTTGGTATTCCTTAAAATAATCCATAAATTTTTTGTTTTTGGTCAATGTCAAAATCGCAGGATTGTCGGAAACAAAGGTGGTCAAAATTCCCAGCGACGCTGCGCCCGGCAAGCCGTATAGCCAGCGCATCAGCGGGGAAATCAGCTTGTTTAACAGGGCGATTACTCCAAATTCCGCCAACAGGGAGGAAAAGGCCCCAGTAATGACCGAAACGGCCATAATGAAAAATACGGTATCCAGCAGCAGGCCGTGAGCCGTGTTCATAATGGTATCAAACATCTGGCTGACGCCCATCACCGACCCGACATAAGAAAACAAAAGGATAATGGCACCGATACATAGAAAGGTTTCGGCAGAAACTGCCTTTTTCTCGCGCATTGTCCAACCGCCTTCCATTCATATTAGGACATCCTATAACAAAATACCATATTCCCATGGAACTTTCAACCCAAATTTACTTGTTTTCCTATTTTTAGCAAATATTTAAAAGAGGGCACCACTTTTTTGCACCAGCGCCGCATGGCCGCCTCCCGTGAGGATCCGTCCGCCGGGGAAAGCCCGATGACGCGAAACCCTGCCAAAGCGGCTGTCTGCGCCGCATGGGGCGCGTCCTCAAAGACCCAGGTCTCTTCCGGCGCGCTGCCCAGCCGGCTCGCGCAGGCCAAAAATATAGCAGGATCTGTCTTTGCCGCGCCAGCTTCCTGGGCGTCCATGACAAACTGAAAATAGGAAAGCAGATCCAGCCGCTGCAGCGCGCTTATGATTTGCACTTTTTGCGACGCCGTCGCAACACACATTGCGTACCCGTCCTGCCGCGCTGCTTCTAAAAATTGCGGTACAAACGGCATGGCGCAGATTTTCTGCTCATACGCATCTGCGCACAACGAATCCAGCTCTTCCTGGATTTGCGCCGTAGAAAGCGTTTCCCGCCCGGCCAAAAGCTGCCGGAAATACTCCGCCGACTGCGCCAGACTCATGGTTTCCACCTGCTCGCTGATGGATTCGGAATACGGGTAATCATGGGCCTGCAAAAATGCCCGGTCAATTTGCCGCCACAACTCCATAGAGTCCAGCAGCGTTCCGTCTGCATCAAAAATCATCGCCTTCATTTTCTTGTCCCTCCCAGGAAACCCCTGTTTCGATCGCCGTCCATGGGTTGATAAAGACCCGGTTCACCGACATGGCAAAATGCAGATGCGGCCCAGTGGAAAACCCTGTCGATCCCACTTTTCCAATCACCTGCCCGCGTTCCACCATCTCCCCTTGGGCGACATCCAGCGATTCCATATGGTAATACCAGCTTTTCAGTCCATATCCATGTTCGATCACCACCGTATTGCCCGTCAGAAGCAAATAATCGGCGAACAAAACCCTACCCGCACCCGCCGCCTGCACTGGGGTTCCGGCGTCCGCGGCCAAATCCACACCGCTGTGCCGCTCCGAAGTAGGGCTGTCATTGACATAGCGAATCATCCCATATTGGGTGGTGATTTCCCCTTCCACTGGCTGCAAAAAAGGTCCGGACCAGTATTGCTGCGGGTCGGATACCGCTTTCAGCGGTTCAATCAGGCTATTCCATTGGGCGTTGGCGTCGTCATTTTCCACCGTCTGCTCTGTGGTTTCTTCCGACACGGTGAGATTCTGGATTTCGAACTCCCGGTCGTTTACCTTTATTTCCAAAGAAAACACCGCTGAGCCGGCCTGGATGGTGAGAGGATACGACCCTGGCTGGGTATTCCAATGGATTGGCAGCAAGGCATGCCAGACGCCGTCCTCCTGATAGAATTCCGGGACAAAGGAAAGCGACGTCTGCACAGAAATTGTCTGGGCGTCAGTATAGCGAATGGCCAGCGGCAGCACCTCCCCCACCGTGACCGCGCCTTCCCGGTAGAAAATCTGCGGCGCAAACGCAGTTTCAACCTGTAGCGAAAACGTTTCCCCGCCGACTGTGAACTGATACTGGTACTGCCCATTTTCCCCAGGGAGGAACTCCGCCAGCTGAGAAATCGGCCCAGAAAATACGGCCTGATCCGCTTGGGAAACCTGAACTGTTCCCTCCGTTTTTGCGGGATGCGGCAGCGCTTCCGGCAAAGTGACGGTACAGCTGGACTCCTCCCCCGCCCGCAGGGTCATCGTTTGCCCTCCGGCTTGTACCTCCAAAACGGGCAGAACGCTTTGCTGCACCTGTTCCGGCGGCTGATCCACCGCCCCCACGCTGCCTGCGCCGGAACTCGCCGACTCACCTGTGCAGCCGGACAGCAGCACCATCCCGGCCAATATCCCTGCCACCAGGGCATTCTTTTTTCCCATCTGTTTTTGATTCAAAGTTGCATCCCTCCTGCCATATGCCTATGCGCAAAAAATCCCCTGCATGAAGCTACAGGGCAATTCTCGTTCCCGCGCAGATTGCAGTCCGTATAATGTCCCGCCATTCATCCCCAAAAAGAATGGCATAAAAAAGAAATTGGAATAGTATTGATCGAAAAAAGTGTGTTATTTCGTATGCTATACATAAAAAATAAAAGCCTATAAACTCGCTTAAACAGTGAATTTATAGGCTTTTCTTTTGGCAGGGGCAGAAGGACTTGAACCCTCGGCACGCGGTTTTGGAGACCGCTGCTCTACCAACTGAGCTATACCCCTATATCGAAAATCAAATGGTGGGCCATCGGGGACTCGAACCCGGGACCGACCGGTTATGAGCCGGTTGCTCTAACCAACTGAGCTAATGGCCCATAAGCATTTCTTTGATCCTTCAGCAACGCTATTTATTTTATCAGATCAGTCCTTTCTTGTCAACCATTCCGGCAAAGAATTCTCCCAAATCCTTTTTTCAGCTGCAGGCGAAACCCGTCAGCGCTTTGGGATGATGATCCACCGGATCATCGGCGTACTTTCTATACAGGTCCAGCCTGTTCCCAGCTGTCCCAACACATGCGCCCAAGAGATAAACCAAAAAAACAGAGCGCCTGTTGGCGCTCTGTTTTCTCATCTCAGTATGTTCGAAAAAACGGAAAAAGAAATTAGTATTTCAGTTTCCACATGTATCTTCTGGTAGGACGCGGATGTTTTCTGACTTCGCACAGATCCATATAGAACATATCCAGCAACGCAGCGGTAAAGATCTGGTTGAAGAACTCAGCAACATTGGAATCCAGCGCATTCAGGCCCATTTCCTCATTGTCGAGAACCATGATCTTCTCGCCGAATCTATGCAGGAAGTCCAGCGCTCTCTGATCCAGGGCGCGGGTACGGCCGGTGCTCATCATCATGATAAAGGGAACGTCTTTATCGGTGATCTCGAACGGGCCATGGAAGTACTCGCCGGAATGGATCGCAGAAGAATGGATCCACTGCATTTCCTGCAGCAGGCAGATCGCGTAAGAATAGGTTACGCCGAAGTTGGGGCCAGAACCCATAACATAAATCAGTTTCTCTTCGCCATATTTCTCCGCCCAAGCTTTCGCAGTAGGAGCAAATTTCTCTTTGGCAACAGGAACGATTTCATTGTATTTGTCATAAGCCGCCATGAACGCATCGTAATGCGCATAGCCTTCGGTCTGGTTCAAAATCTCAACAGCCAGCCACAGAGCTTTCGCATGACCATTGTCGTTGGGCTCTTTGGTAGTGCCATAGGTCACAACATGGTCGCCGTTTTTCGCCAGAGGGCTCTCTGCATCATAGGTTACCGCGATAGACGCAGCGCCAGCTTCCTGGGCGATCGCCGCAGCATGGACAGTCTCAGGCGTGGTGCCAGAGAAGGACTGGGTCACAACGATGCAGTCTTTGCCCAGCGCTTTCGGGGTCGCATGGCAGAACTCGTTGGAAGAGTAATGGCCGATGATCAGGTCTTTTGCTTCGCTCTGCAGGAAGTACTTCGCAGGATACAAGCCAGCGTAGGAACCGCCGCAAGCAACAAAGTACACATGGGTAATTTTGCCGTGCTTCTTCATGACATCTTCGATGATGGATTTCGGACAACAAGCCATTGGAATTTCCTCCTTAATTTTGGTAACTGGCCCTTTCTCTGTGAAGAACAGGCCGCTGAAGGTCTCCCTCCAGCCATCTGGACAGCCTCCCGCATTGAAAGGTTATCCTATGACGTTATGGTATCACACAACGGGGAATTTGTAAACAAAATTCGCAGAAAAAATCACGCTTTGGTATGATTGCACAGTTTTTCAAGCGCTAATTGTAAACCTTGATTACAGATTTTCCGCATTTTGTTCCAGTCAAATCATTCCTATCTTGTTTCACCTTGCACGCCTGCATTTCGCCGCTGCAATTTTTCATCACCGTTTTCCACAATGCTCTCCTGGTTTTCACGGCAAAAAAATATGGATGATTCATGAAGAATCATCCATATACGAGGTACCGGCACCGACCTATCTTCCCAGGCAGTCGCCCGCCAAGTATTTTCGGCACGAATGAGCTTAACTTCTGTGTTCGGAATGGGAACAGGTGGGACCTCATCGTCATAAGCACCGGTTCTGTGCCGCGGCTTTCCACCGCTTGCCATATATCTCTGAACCCGGCATCTCTGCCAGTGTCCAT
>CALWNU010000045.1 GCA_944382905.1 uncultured Clostridia bacterium
AAAGGGGTTAAGGTAACGCCGTTTGTGTGCGTATTCAGTTTTTAACACATTCCCTGTCTATCCGCTGTCCGCAAAACCATTGATTTTATTAGCTTTTTGCCGCTATCGCTATCACACCTCATTATTCTGCCGACCTTCATTTCTATGGAGAGGGAAGCCTTTCCATCCGGCAAACCATTTCTGACCAAACGCAATACGCGGCGGGGATATCCGGCGGAGAGGTCTCTGTTACCGATGTGAATTTGCAGTGCACGATGTCGGGCGGAACGGATACCGTCGGCGTTGGCGCAGATTCTTTGCAGATCCAAGACGCGGAAGTGACCTGTACGGGGATGGCATATGGCCTGCTTGGCACGACAAGCCTGTCCTTGTCGGGAGATGTCCAGATCAAAGCCAGCGGAAACATTCATGCGCTGTCTTTAAAACAAGGGACGATTGCGATGGATTCCGCTTATACGTTCCTGGGCAGCGCTGCGGAAAACGATTTTGAACATCTGAGCCAGGCGCAGGTTTCCTCGTCCGGTCAAGGGATCACAGTCGGCAGCGAGATCGCCAAAACGGTGGGGATCAATGGGAGACAGGTGATCTATTATGTGGGTGAAAACGGGCAGGAAACCCTTTTGACTGACCCCTTTACCACGTTAGATTCCTCCTGCACCGTTTGGACAGACGGCTGGTATGCGGCAGAAGGCGATGTAGTCATTTACGACCGGGTCCCTGTGCGGGAAATGTCAAGCTGATTTTAAAGGACGGCGCCACCCTTACAATCCATGGGGGAATCCTGGTGACGAGCGGCAATCAGTTTACCGTTTACGCGCAGACCCAGGGCACCGGCGTTCTTAATGCGTTGAGCGAGAACGGCGCCGGCATCGGCGGTGGCGGCCCTGACTCCCCCGGCGATAATTTTGGCACGATCCGCATTCATGGCGGCGTTATCACCGCGACCTCTGCGTTTAACGGCGCCGGTATTGGCGACGGACTGTGGGGGAAAGCCACAGTCCAGATCTGGATTACCGGCGGCGTGGTAACCGCCTCAGGCACGTCGCAGGAAGGCATCAGCGGCATCCTTTCTACCGGCGACGGCGGCAACGCGACGATTTTCGCCGAATCGATCTCCCAACAGGAAACAAGCGGCTGGAGAGGTCTGATCTTTGAAGGCGGCGAGGGCAAAATTTACGGGCCCAGCTTTACCATCCCGGCGCAGCAAACCATTATCCTGGAAAAAGACCAAACCATGATCCGGGAGCAGGGCGTTTCTCTCATTAACAACGGTACCATCCGCGTGAATATGGGCGGCGAATATATAGGAGAGCAGCCCCAAGGCAACCGGGTGGAATATCAGATCCAGTGGGATACCGACGGCGATGGGGCGGTGGACGAAACCGCCTATTTGCCATATGGCGAGACGCCCAGCCACAGCGATGGCGTCAAAGCGGCGGATGACCAGTATACCTATACTTTTGACACGTGGCAGCCAGCGCTGGGCAAAACATCAGCACCAGTTCTCTATACGGCAGAATTTATCCCGTTTGTGCGGTCGTATCAGGTTTCATTGCCGGATGGGGAAGGGTATACAGTAAAAGCACAGAATACAACCATAGCCTACGGCGACGAATTTGAATTCACCGTGGAGATCCAAGACGGCTATTCCCAGACGAGTCGTTTTGCGGTGTATGCAAACGGGACAAAGCTTTCCTGCGGATCGGATGGCAAATACAAGGTAACCATCACCGGAGAAACGAAAATAACGGTAACGGGCGTAGCGGACCAGACTGCGCCGTCCAACCTGACGGTCAGCTACGAGGGTGGTTTTTTCCGGGAATTTTGGAATTCGCTCACCTTTGGGCTGTTTTTCCGGGACACGGTCACGGTCACCCTTTCGGCGACGGATGAAGGCAGTGGTGTGAAAGAGTTTACCTATCAGCTGGGGGACGGAGCGCCGCAAACTGTTCCGGCGCAAAACGGCATGGTCCGCTTTACCATTGAGCCGGAGTTTAAAGGAAATCTTCGGGCGGTGACCGCTGTGGACAACGCCGGAAATGCAAGCGTCGGCATTGACTATGAATCTTTCGCCGTGGAAAAACAGCCGCCTACGCAAGGGACAGTGGATACCAACGGCTATGACGGCGATTGGACCAGCGAGAACGTGACCATCACCGTTTCCGGGGCAACGGCGACAAGTGGTATTGCCCGGTACGAATACTCTGCAGACGGCGGGATCAGCTGGCATCCGATGACGATTGTGGAGAAGACGGATGCCACGCGGGAAGAGCCTTTGAATGTGACAAAAGCCGCCCTTGTCGTGACGGAAAGCGGGCAGGCAAGCTATCGTTTCCGTGCAGTGTCCAATGCTGGCAACGTCAGTGCCGCCAGCGGCCCTGTAGAGGTGAAAATCGACGCAGAATCCCCCGGTATTTGGATTACCGGAAATCTGGAGGACTACCTGCAGCAGGATATCATTCAGATTATCCCCATTGTAGGTTTTTCCGGTATTTCCAAAGTAGAGGTACAAAAGGAAGACGGAAACTGGGAAAAATTGGAGCCGTCCGAAATGAACCAGTTCCTCTATGAATATGAGATGACAAAGAACGGCACCTACACCTTCCGGGTTACCAGCGGTGCGGGTGTGTCTTATATCGACAGCATTACCTATCACAAGATTGACCGGGTCCAGCCGCAGGTGCGCATCTATTCCGGCGATTATACCTCCGGCGCCTGGACCAATCAGGACGTTGTCCTGCGCGTTTCCAACACCGCGCCCAATTTGGGTACCACGACTTTCCAGTATCAGGTAAATGGCGGGACATGGCAAGATTATACCGACGCGATCACCCTTTCGCAGGAGACGGAAGGTACCGTGTATACCTTCCGGGCGGTGAGCGAAAGCGGTGTTGTGAGCGATGAGCAGGCAATTACGGTCAACATCGACCGCACCAAGCCGGTGTTGACCGGCGTAACACCGGAAGAGGTCTATTATACCACGCAAAAGGTTGTCGTTTTAGACGCCCATTTGCAATCGGTGACACTCAACAACCGCCCGGTGGCAGAAAGCATTTCCTTGGCGGGCAACACAGAAGCCGTTTATACCATTGTCGCTATTGACCTGGCGGGTAATGAAACCCGGTATACCGTGACCATGCATCCGATCCAAACCCTTGCGGCGCCCATCCGCGGCCTTGTTGCCGGTAATGTGACGTCGGACCACAAGGCGGCTTTGGAATCGGTGGCGGCCGCGGTGCAGGTTGTGGATCTAGACGACGCTACCGATGACGAAAAAGCGGCCTTGCAGCAAATCCAGGACCAGTGCAGCGCTTTGCTGGATATCGTCCAAAAAACGGCAGCGGCAATCAAACAGGTTGTGCGGGAAGCAAACAGCTATTCCGCCGAAACCGTAACGAAGGCTGACAAGCAGCCGATCCGCCAGCTTTTGCAGCAGGTACGGCAGCTGATCGGTTGCGGCAATCTGACCAACCAGGAAATCAAGAATATGGAAGCGGTGGCCCTGCGGCTGGAAGAGCTGTTGGACCAGATCGAATCTTTGGATCAGGACGACGACGATTCGAATGGGCAGGTCATCTGGGAAAATAAGGACCCGCAGACTTCACAACCGGAAAACGCCGGCCAGCAAAACAGCGGAAATGCGGGCCAGCAAAACGGCGGGAACATGTCCGGCAGCGGGAGTGCGCCGGGGCCGGGATCTTCCGGTTCAGCCGGTGATACGTCGCAAAATGCGTCCCAGCGCGAGGAAGTGGAAAACAAGATCAACGCCTTGCCCGACCGGGTACAGCCGGACGATTTGGAGGCGGAAGCTTTGATCAACGCCGTCAAAGAGCAGTATGACGCTTTGACGGAACAGGAGAAAGCGCAGCTGTCTCAAGCGTGTAAAAATAAGCTGGAAACGTTGCTGCAAGATTTGGTGGATTATCAGATCATTCAAGGAAACGACAGCCAGTGGACGGCAGGAACGGACGGTTCCATTTCCATGACAGCCAACGGAGCCGTGGAGAAGTTCCTGGGGATCGAAGTGGACGCGGTCCCCGTCGATGCGGAAAATTATACAGTCACGTCCGGCAGCACGGTCATCACCTTGCAGCCGGCTTATCTGGAAACGTTGTCCGCTGGTACGCATACCCTGACCGTGCGCTATTCCGACGGAGAGACATCCGGAACATTTGAGATTCTCCCCAAGGCTCAATCCGCCGCGGCAGAAGAGGACAGATCAAGCGGTGCAATCATCGGATGGGCCGCTTTGCTGATCGGTTTGGCGGTTGCGATTGTTGCGATTCTCGGATTCCGCCGGCACAAGAGCACGACTGACTAAAACCACAGAGAAAACAAAGAAAGCGGCGGCAGGTTCTATGAACCTGCCGCCGCCTTGTTCTTTTGTTAAATTGAAAGAGGGTTTGCGTGTTTTTCACAAATAGGCTGTTCGGTTTACCGCAAAGCGAAATGTGGATTTGCAGGCAGACAGCGCTTATTTTTGATGTTTCAACAGGCCAAACGCTTTGGAACATTCCATCACCAGCAGCGGGATCAGGATCAGCCCAACCCCCAACAGATAGCATGTTGCCGGCAAGGTCACAAGGCCAAAGGCAATCTGCACCGGGGTGAAGAGGACAAGCGCCACGAGCACCACAGACAGCAGCGCGGCCCAATTGAGTTTGTGGTTGCCGAAAAAGCCGATTCGGAACAGAGAATGCACAGAACGCATGTTAAACGCCTGGACGATCTGGGACAGGGAAAGCACGAAAAATGCCAACGTCTGGCCGCCAGCCAGTGTACCGGTTTGCCGTTCGCCTACCCAGAACCCAATCAGGGTGATCAGACCGAACATCACGCCCTGCAGGAAAACGCGCAGGCCCAGACCATGCGCAAAAATGCCCTCTGATTTCGGTTTGGGTTTTTGCTCCATGATATCCGGCTCCACCGGCTCCATCCCCAAAGCAATGGCAGGGAGACTGTCGGTAACCAGGTTGATCCAAAGCAGCTGCATGGACAAAAGCGGTGTTTTATGCCACAACAGCATGGCGACAAAGACGGTAAGAATTTCCCCGATATTTGTGCCAAGCAAAAATCCGACGACCTTTTTGATGTTGGCGTAAATCCCGCGGCCTTCTCGCACCGCATCGACGATGGTGGCAAAATTGTCGTCAGTCAACGTCATGTCCGCCGCGCCTTTTGCCACGTCCGTACCGGTTATGCCCATGGCGCATCCGATATCGGCGGCTTTCAGCGCCGGCGCATCGTTGACGCCGTCTCCCGTCATGGAGACGACCTGGCCTTTTCGCTGCCACGCTTTGACGATGCGGATTTTATTTTCCGGCGAAACGCGGGCATAAACGGCGATATGCTCCACCTGTGCGTCCAGCTGCGCGTCGGTCATGGCGTCCAGCTGGGTGCCGGTAATTGCCTGGTCGGCCGGGCCCAAAATGCCAAGATCCCGGGCGATGGCGGAGGCGGTGACCACATGGTCGCCGGTAATCATCACAGGTTTGATGCCGGCTTTTCGGCAGATGGCTACCGCTTTTTTGGCCTCTGGCCGCGGCGGGTCAATCATGCCTACCAAGCCTAAAAAGGTCAATCCCTGTTCCAGGTCTTCCGGAGCCGGGTTTTGCGGAATCTGGTCGATCTCCCGATAGGCCACTGCCAAAACGCGCAATGCGTCGGCGCTCATCTGCTCGGTCTTCCGGCGGGCGGATTCCAGGTCGCCACTGCAGCAATGCGGAGCCATTTCATCAAAGGCGCCTTTGACAATCACAATATTTTTGCCGTCGATCCGGTTGACGGTAGACATCCGTTTGCGGTCGGAATCAAAGGGGATTTCCGCCAAACGGGGGAAGTCCCGGCGCAGCGTTTCCTGCGCCATGCCGTTTTGATGCGCGGCCACCAGGATAGCCGTTTCGGTCGGATCGCCAATCAGCTGCGGCGTTTCCTCGTGGAACACTACCGTCCCGTCGCAGCACAGCGCCGCATATTGCAGCAGCCGGCGGACCTGCGGCGAATTCTCGCTGCAAATTTGCTCGGTTTCCGGTTCCCCGTCGCAATAAGCCTGGACCAGCGTCATGCGGTTTTGGGTCAGGGTCCCAGTTTTATCCGAACAGATCACCGACGCGCTGCCCAACGTTTCCACTGCCGGCAGCCGCCGGATAATGGCGTTTTTCTGGACCATCCGCTGTACGCCGATGGAGAGCACGATAGTGACAATAGCGGGCAGTCCTTCCGGGATTGCGGAGACAGCCAGAGAAACTGCCGTCATGAAAATTTCCAACACGGGAATGTCATTTGCAATTCCCACAAAAAAGATGACGGCGCAGGCCGCGACGGCGATAATCCCCAGGTATTTCCCCAGCTGGGCCAGTTTTTGCTGCAGCGGGGTCTGGCCATCCTCCTCGTTTTCCAGCAGATTGGCGATTTTCCCCATTTCCGTGTCCATCCCGGTGGCGGTGACGACGGCGGTGGCAGTGCCATAGGTAATGCTGCATCCGGAAAAGACCATATTGCTGCGATCCCCCAGCGGCGCGTTGTCGGCGACGACGGCCTGGGCGTCCTTTTCCGAAGGAACCGATTCGCCGGTTAAGGCAGATTCTTCGCTTTTCAAACTGACGGCATGCAAAAGCCGTGCGTCCGCTGGGACAAAGTCGCCTGCTTCCAGCCGGATCAGGTCGCCCGGAACCAGTTCGGCCGCGTCGATCACCGATTCTTGGCCGTCCCGGATCACCCTAGCGTGGGGCGCCGACAGCCCTTTTAACGCATCCAGCGCTTTTTCCGCCTTGTTTTCCTGCACTACTCCCATCACGGCGTTTAAGATGACGATCAGCAAAATCAACGCCGGTTCAAAAAATTCCTTGGGGTTTGCCTGGGCGCAGGCGATCACAAAAGAGATCAATGCGGCGGCGATTAAAATCAGGATCATGATGTCTTTGAACTGATCCAAAAAACGCTTCCAGTTGGATTTTTTCTTTTTTTCCCGTAGGCGGTTTTCCCCATATTGCCGCCGCAGCTGGAGGACTTGCTCCTGGCGCAATCCCTGCGCAGGATCTGTCCCCATCGCTTTGAGCACGGTTTCGATTGCATCACGGTAATCTGTCAATCCATCTTCTCCTTCCTATTTTTCCATGGCAGTGCAAAGGCGGCAGCCGCCTGTTCAGGCAGGATTTGGCGCGTAGACGCCCGCTCAAGCAGGCCCCATTCGCGCAAGGCAGCCTTGCCATGCCCAACAGTGTTATTGTTCATGGAACCATCCCCGATATTCCGGTTTTGGCCGCATGACGCAAAATAATATTGAGAAAATTATAACATGTTCGCCGCAAAAGGCAAGCCGGGACTACCCGGTATGCGGGCAAAAAATCTGTCGAAAAGGAGAACCTATTGCGCAAGGCCAATGTTTTCAGTATAATAAGGCCAACGATCCCTTTTCAATGGAGGAGGACTGTGGCAATGGGACCCTATGAGTATTTGCTGATCCGGATCGACGGGGATTATGCGGACCTGCAGCGGGTGGATCAAGACGGGATGGAGCCGCTGCGGATTGCACGGGCGCTGCTTCCGCCGGAGGTGGAAGAGGGAACCCGCCTGCATTACGAAAATTTTTGTTATACGATCGTCTGATGTGAGACGGGAGGAAACGGTATGAAATTATGTGTACCGGTGCGGGTCCGGGATTGCCGTGCGCTGCTGCGGCAGAATTTGGACAGCCGGTTCGCTTTGGGGATGGAGCGGCATGTGGGATGGGTGATCGCCTGTTTTTTCAGCATGGTATATCACAGCGGCCGGGAGACCGGACTGTGGTACAATCTGATCTCCCATAAGGCCATGGGGATTTTGTTGGCGGACAAAGGGAAAACCAACGTCTACTATGTGGTGTTCAAGGGGCTGACCGACCCGGTGTCCCTTTTTCTGGTCTTTGCCGGCAGCTTTTTGGTGTTCTGGGTTCTCTGGCCGGGGGACGGCGCTCCATTGATGGTTTGTATATACCTGGCGCTGGTTTGCGCTGTGCTGTCTGCCGTGGTCACTTATTTTCTGTCAGCGTTTACCAAGGTTGGGCGGCAGGCCAATCGCCAGCTGCAAAAAACCCTGTGGAATCTGTTGACCAATCTGCCGGGGGTATGACGGTAGATTGCAAAGGGGAGAATGAGATGGTAGGTTCTTTGTTGGTTACAACCGTATTGATTTGCGGGACCATGGTCGGGTTTGGGCTGCTGTTTCAAAAAAGGCCGCCGAAACAGATCAATAGCCTGTACGGTTACCGGACGACGATGTCCATGAAAAACCAAAGCACCTGGGAATTTGCCCACCGGTATGCGGGGAAAATCTGGTTTTACAGCGGGATTGCGGGATTTGCCATCGCCGCGGGATGCCTGCTGTTTTGCCAAATGGAGTTTTTTGACGGGTTGTCCGTGGCCTGCCAGGTAATTCAGCTGGTGCTTTTGGTCTCCGTGATCGCCCCGACGGAACGGGCGCTGCGCAAACGGTTTGATTCCCAGGGAAATCCCAAAGAATGAAAAAAGACCGGCTTTTGGCCGGCCTTTTTTATGTTCGGAGAGAGAGGGTCCCTACTTTTCAGGCAATTTGCTCTGCCAACCAAAGCAGGGCAGCCAGTTTGCGAGCGGGAACCTGGGTGGAATGTCCACCGTCGTTCCAAACCAGCGGGATTTGGTGCCCCAGCTGCCGGGACAGGATCGCCTGTGCTTCCCGGGTACAGTCCCCAATGCGGCGCAACAGCCGGTGGCGGGTCTTTTCTTCCGCCCGCCCCAGCGACAACCAGACTTGGGCATGTTCCTGCATGGGGGGATGGGAGTCCATAAACGTCAGGAATCCTTCATACCACAGCGAACCGGAAATGCTGGCGACGGCGCCGAATGTATTGGTGGAGTATAACGCATACAAAGCGGCCAAGCCGCCCAAAGAATACCCGCAGATCCCGGTATGGGCCGGCTGAGGGAGGGTGGGGTAGCGCTGGTCCACCCAAGGCTTTAGCGTTTGACACAAAAACGCAAGGTACTGGCCGGCGCCGCCAGGAAAATCGCCAGCTCCGTGAAAAGCGGCAGGCGCAGGCCAAGGGGAAAAATCCCGCTCCCATTCCGCGCCGACACCTATCAGCGCAAAAGGCGGCACGCCCTTGCAAAAAGCGGATTCCAGTTTTGGGATTATCTGCAGCATCTGCTCTTCCTGGGCGCCGTTGGCGTAAACAGCGGGAACCTGGGATGTCCTGCCGGCGCTGGGCGGGATATACACCACGCACTCCCGCCTGTCCAAACATTGTTTTTCCACCAAACCTTTCATAGAAAACCCCTCCTGTTTTTTATTCAACCATGGATGCCGCCGTTTGGCAAGGGCTGAACCGAGAAAATGGATGGATTTTTGGAAAGCGATGCGGTATACTGAAAGCAAAGGACAGGACAAGCGAGGCGAAATAAAATGAACGTATTTGATATTATCGGGCCGGTCATGATTGGTCCATCCAGTTCCCATACTGCAGGGGCGGTTCGGATTGGGCGGATCGCCGGGGCGCTGCTGGGGGAACCGGCGGTTTCGGCGCAGGTCGGCCTGCATGGATCGTTTGCCAAAACCTATAAAGGACATGGCACGGATAAGGCCCTGGCCGCCGGGATTATGGGCATGCTGCCAAGCGACGGGCGCATCCGGCACAGTTTGGACCTGGCGGAAGAAAAGGGCCTGGATATTTCTTTCCAGGAGGTTTTCATCGACGGGGCGCATCCCAATACCGCGCAGATTACCCTGTGCGGGAAAAGCGGCAAGACCATTTCGGTGGAAGGCGCCTCGGTTGGCGGAGGGAATATCCGTATCTGCAAGGTCAACGGCATGGAGGTGGAGATTTCCGGAGAGTCCACGACCTTTATTATTTTGCATAATGATACGCCAGGATGCATCGCGGCGGTCACGCGTTTTTTGGCCCAGCAAAATATCAATATTGGCAGCTTCCGTTTAAGCCGCCGGCAAAAAGGCGGTTTGGCGGTGATGACGCTGGAGGTGGATTCCCCGGTGACTGCTTCGCTGAATCAGGCGTTGGAGCAGTTGCCGAACATCATTAGTTCCACCGTGCTGGCGCCGCAATAAAGGAGGAGCATGATGATCAATTATCTTTCGATCAGCGGTTTTGTTCAGGCAGCCACACTGCAAAATTGCCGCATTTCCGACCTGGTGCTGGAGCAGCAAGCCAGCCAGCTGGAGCAGACGCAGCAACAGGTTTACCAAACGATGGAAGAAAGCTTCCATGTGATGCAACAGGCGGTGTTAGACGGCGTCTATCCGGATTTGCGTTCCACAAGCGGTCTAACTGGCGGCGCGGCGTTTCAGATGAAATGCGCGGTGGACGAGGGGAAAAATATCTGCGGACCGTTTTTCGGTTCCGCCATGGTCAAGGCGTTGGCGGTTTCGGAACTCAATGCCGCCATGGGGAAGATTGTCGCCGCCCCCACGGCCGGCTCCTGCGGGATCCTGCCTGCGGCGGTGCTGACGATGATGGAGCAGCACCATTTGCCGGAAGATACGGCGATCCGCGCCCTGTTCACCGCTTCGGCCATTGGGATGGTGATTGCCCAGAACGCCAGCATTTCCGGCGCGGAAGGCGGATGCCAGGCAGAATGCGGCAGCGCGTCGGCCATGGCGGCGGGTGCGCTGGTGGAAATGGCGGGCGGGTCGCCGCAACAGGTATCCCACGCCTGCGCCATTGCGTTAAAAAATATCCTGGGCCTGGTCTGCGACCCGGTGGCGGGTTTGGTGGAGATTCCCTGCATCAAGCGCAACGCCATGGGGACTGCCAACGCTTTTGTGGCGGCGGAGCTGGCGCTGGCGGGAATCCAAAGCGCCATCCCGGCAGATGAAGTGATCATCGCCATGAAACGGGTGGGCGACGCCATGCCTTCTTCGCTGCGGGAAACAGCGGAAGGCGGTTTGGCCCAGACGCCTACCGGGAGAAAGTTGCAGGCACAAATTTTCGGCGGGTAAAGTGCGGGATCTTTACGAATGGAAAAAAGTCGGGTATAATGAGGCTTATGGGAACTAGATTTCCCGGGTTAGGCAGAAATGGAGGTCAACAATTGTGGAAAGACTGGTTGGAACCGTATCCAGGGGCATTCGCGCCCCGATTATCCGGGAAGGGGATGACATTGCGCAAATTGTGTCGGATTGCGTATTAAACGCCGCCGCCCAAGAGCATTTTGAGATTGGAGACCGGGACGTGATTGCCGTGACGGAAGCCGTCGTGGCGCGGGCACAGGGCAATTACGCCACCACAGAGCAGATTGCCGCAGATATTCGGGCAAAATTTCCAGGCGAGACGCTGGGGGTCATTTTTCCCATCCTGAGCCGGAACCGTTTTGCCATCTGCTTAAAGGGAATCGCCATGGGCGTGAAAAAGATGGTGCTGATGCTCAGCTATCCGTCGGATGAGGTAGGAAACCATCTGATTGATTTGGACCTGCTGGACGAAAAAGGGGTCAATCCTTGGAGCGACGTACTGACGGAAGCCCAGTACCGGGAACTGTTCGGGTATCAAAAGCATGTGTTTACCGGGGTGGACTATATTGCCTATTATAAAGATCTGATCACTTCCTGCGGGTGTGAGGTGGAAATCGTTTTGGCCAACGACTGCCGGACGATTTTGCAATATACCAAGCAGGTGCTGTGCTGCGATATCCATACCCGGGCCCGCAGCAAACGGCTGCTGCAGGCGGCTGGCGCGGAAACGGTTCTGTGCCTGGATGAGATTTTGAACCATTCGGTGCAGGGGAGCGGCTGGAACGAAAAATACGGGCTGCTGGGCAGCAATAAGGCGACGGAGGAACGCGTCAAGCTGTTCCCGCGGGACTGCGATCCGGTGGTCGAGAAGATCCGGCAGCGCATTTTGGAGGCGACAGGTAAGTCTGTGGAAGTCATGGTCTACGGGGACGGTGCGTTCAAAGATCCGGTAGGGAAAATCTGGGAGCTGGCGGACCCGGTGGTTTCGCCTGCCTATACCAAGGGTCTGGAAGGCCAGCCCAATGAGGTGAAATTAAAATACCTGGCGGACAACGATTTTGCCCATCTGAGCGGGCAGGCGCTGAAGGACGCCATTTCGGATTACATCCGCCATAAGGATCAGGATCTGAAAGGGCAGATGGTTTCCCAGGGGACCACGCCGCGCCGCCTGACCGATTTGATCGGGTCGCTGTGCGATTTGACGTCTGGAAGCGGGGACAAAGGAACCCCGATCGTCCTGGTACAGGGATATTTTGATAACTATACAAAGTAAAAGCGTCGAGAACGCAAAACGGCATGGCAGACCGCCATGCCGTTTTTGTTTGCCGAAAAGCCATTTCAAAGGTCAGGCAATTTCCTCAATGTAGGAAATATAGTCCAAAGAGCGCAGCGCCTCGATGATTTCACTGTGCTTTTTGTATTTTTTCAGTTCCTGGCTGCTGATGGTAAAGGAGACGGTGTATACGCTGAGCCCGGAATTGAGATAGGCGGGATTGAGCTCGATATCGTCGATGCGCATTCCCAGCCGGCGGATGGTGGTGGTAAAATACCGCAGATCGGTTTTGTTTTGCAGTTCCAAATGGACCTCAAAATGATTTGACATGTCCCGCAAATATTTTTCGATGGCTGGGAAGAGGGAAAGGCTGCACAATAACGCGGCATAGGAAATGAGCGCGGTGGTATAAAGACCCATGCCGATGGCGATCCCGATAATTCCGCAGGCCCATAGCCCAGCGGATGTGGTCAGCCCTTTGATCTGGCCTTTGGAACTAAACAAAATGGAATAGCCGGAAATCATGGCGGACCCAATGATGATTGCCGCGGTAATCCAGGGGACAGAGTTGCCCCGGTCAAACAAATGCCCTTCGATCATTGCGGCGGTGGTAGACGCCAAAGAGATGATGATGAAGGTGCGAAAGCCTGCGGAATGCCGTTTGCTGGAACGTTCGCACCCGACAATCGAGGCACAAACCACCGAAAGGAGAATCCGGAGAAGAATTGCCCCGGTATTCCAGCCTGACGCCCATGGGCCCAGTAAAGATGCAATAGAATCCTGCGCCATTAAGAAACCCTCCTGTTCCGAATGAAATTGGCCCGCATATTGCGGATGGCGGCAATTTGGTCCTCCGCCGCTTCCAAAAACGCCTGCTCCTCTTCGGAGACGGCATTGCGGCGGGGCAGATCCTTTTGGATGACCTGGATCCGCTCGATCAGCAGTTCCACCGCGCTCTTTTGATGACCCTGTTCATCCAGCTCCGATGCGGGGACAAGATCCTCCAGCTGATTGGAATAGGATTTGGAAAGGTACAAAGACAGTTTGGCGCAGGCGGGTCCTACCAGCTCGTACAGGACGCTGGAGGCGAGGATCACCGTTTCCAGCGCCACGCCGGTTTCGCCGCCAAGGGTCCTGGCGCCCAGCGCGGCCAGACCGATAGCTACCCCTGCCTGTGGAATTAAGGCCAGGCCGAGATAATTGCGGTGGGCGGCCGGTTTTTTGGTGACCAGGCACCCGAAAAAGGCGCCGGCGTATTTTCCCAGGATCCGGGTGAAGAAATACAGCACGCCAATGACGATGAGCGGCGTACTGCCCAGCGCCAAGGAAGGATTGGCCAGCGCATCCAGCTGGAAGGATAGGCCAGACCGGACGAAAAACAGAAGCAGGATTGGCGGGGTAAAGTAATTAAGCTGTTTGAACAGCTTTTCGTCGTGGGTAATATTGATGTATACCGTCCCCATGGACATGCAGCCCAGAAGCGGGGAAATGCCCAGCAGAGCGCAAACGCCGCAGAAGGCAAACAGCAGGGAAATGGAGATAATCAGCCGGTTATCCTTGGATTGGTGCTGGGGCATGAGCAGTTTGAGGAATACGCCGAACAGCCCGCCCAGCAGCAGCACGCCGAGATTGACGGCGATGGGCTGCAATATGCTTGCGACGCTCAGCTGGGCGGAACCTGTGGTGACCGCCAGCGCGAGGGAAATCGCGATGCTGTATTCAATCAATCCGACTACATCATCCAGCGCCACCACCTGCAGCAGCGTATCCACGAAATCGCCATGCGCGCCGGTTTGCCGGATGGTCATCAAGGTGGAAGCAGGGGCGGTAGCAGAAGCCAGCGCCGACAGCACAATGGAAAAAACCAGGCTGACTCCCAAGACCCAGTAGGTCACGATGAAAACCGCCACCGAAGCGAAGATCGCTTCCAAAATGGTGATGACGACTACCTTTGCGCCGTTTCGCTTCAGCGTGGAAAGGGTAAAAAATTCCCCGGTGCTGAAAGCAATGAACGCCAAGGCAATGTCGGAAAGGAAATTGGTCCCTTCGATGACAGAATGGGGAATGAGGTTCAAAACATATGGGCCGAGCAGAATGCCGGTGAGAATATAGGCGGTCACATTGGGAAGCCGAAGCCGTTTTGTGATCCGCGTCATGGCAAACCCCACAAAAAGCATAAAGGCGATAGAAATAATGACGGCAGCAACGGAATTTTCTTCCATAATGCCCAAAATCAACTGATTCAATGGCAAAGAATCTCCTTTCTGGGTGACGTGCTGGATGGAATGTGGCGAGAACACCGAAAACAGAAAACGGGAGCGCACCTCTTGCCCCCATTGCCTGCCACCGCATTTTTTGCAAAAGTGCTTGCGGTTTGACAGAACTATGATACAATATTTTTAGAAAAAGACAAATTATGATTTTTTAGAATGTAATAAAATAAATTAATGGAGAAACGTTATGCTGAGTGTGAAATTAAAAACGTTGCTTGCGGTAGCAGAACTGCGCAACTTTACCAAAACGGCGCAGCAACTATCCTTGACCCAGCCGGCGGTCAGCCATCACATCAGCCAGCTGGAGGAAGAGCTGGGGACGGTTTTATTTGTCCGGGGAAAGGGTGGTTTGAAGCTCACTGCGGAAGGCGAGATTGCAGTGCAGTACGCCAGGAGAATGGCTGCGCTTTATCAGCGCCTGCAGCAGGAATTGGCCAGCACGGAAAACCGGATTACCCGGCTGCGGGTGGGCATCACCCACACGGCGGAAAGCAACTTGACCACGGAGGTATTGGCGAAATGCAGCGGAAAATTTCAAGGGTTTAGTATTACCATTCTTACAGATACCATAAATAATCTTTATACTATGTTGGAAAATTATGAGATCGATCTGGCGGTTGTCGAGGGCAGCACCAACGACCGGGCGCTGAATTCTCTGGTGCTGGATACGGATTTTTTGGTCTGCGTCATGGCTTCGGACAATCCTTTGGCCGGACACGCCATGATCACGTTGGAGCAGCTGCGAAAAGAGCGGATGATCCTGCGGCTTCCCACTTCGGCTACCAGGGTTTTGTTCGATTCGACTCTCCGCAGCCTGAACGATTCTCCGGACCGGTACAACATTGCCATTGAGGTAGATAACATCGCCACGATCAAAGATCTGGTACGGAAGAATTTAGGGGTCTCCGTTCTGCCGAAAAGCGCATGCGTCAAAGAATTGCGCCGTGGGGAATTGGTCGCGCTGCCGATTGAAAACCTGAGCCTGGTACGGGAAACGCGCATTGTTTACAGCAAGGATTTTGCCCATCCGGAAATTTTGCAGGCGATTACCAAAGAATACCGGAAGACGCTGGAATCCTACCGATGACCGATCACGGGAGTTTTTTCCTTGTACGATGAAAAAAACGATGCTATGATAGAAAAAAGGCGGTTCTGCCGCATGAATGGGTGGGAATTGCCAGCCGAACAACAGTTTTTGCGGCTTTCTGCGTTTGGACGGGTCCGGAGAGAAAAGATAGGAAAAAATCATGCCGACCCCGGTTTGAAACTCGAATGGCCGTATTCTATTCTATGGAGAGGATCCGTCGTATGAACGAGGAACATGAAATCATTCAACGGATTGCTGTCGCGCAAAAGGATCCGCAGGCGGCGGACCAGCTGATTGCGGATTATCTGCCGTTTATCCAAGCAGAGGCGGCAAAATACCGCAAGGATTTTTCCGGCGGGGAGGATGAATTGAGCATTGCAATGCTGGCATTTTATGAGGCGATCCGCAGTTATTCCAGCGCCCGCGGCGCCTTTTTGCCATATGCTTCCCTGCGGATTCGCAGCCGTTTGATTGATTATCACCGCAAGGAGCGCCGGCATCAGCAGGTGGTATCCCTGCACGCGGAGGAAGGGGAAGACCGCCTTCCGCTGGAGCAGACGCTGGCGGATCAAAAAGATCACCACGGGGAGCTGGTGGTCAGAGACGCCACCCGGGCGGAAATTGAAGAGCTGGTCAGGCAGATGCAGGGGTTCGGCATCGGCTTAAACGATGTGGCGGACAACTGCCCCAAGCAGCAGCGGACGCTGAATGCCTGCCAGAAAGCGCTGGAATATGCCAGGACGGCGCCGGGGCTGTTGGAGGAACTTCTCCAGACCAAACGCTTGCCGATGACGAAATTGGCGCAAGGCAGCGGGGTGGAGCGCAAAACCCTGGAGCGGCATCGCAAATATCTGGTGGCGCTTTTGCTCATTTATACCAATGGGTACGAAATCATTCGCGGGCACTTAAAGCAGGTATGGAAAGGGGCGGCGGTACAATGAATTATATCGTAATGGAATGCCATCCTGGGTATGTCATCCTGCTGGATGAGGCGGGCCGTTTTTTCCGCGCGGCGAATTTGCAATATGAAGTGGGGCAGAGGGTTTCCGATCCAGTTTTGCTGCAGCAAGCAAAGCCTGCCAAAAAGCGGGGGATCTTACGGTGGCTTTCCCGCGGGGCGGTGGCCGCTGCTGCGGCATTGGTCGTCCTGTTCGGTTGGAATTATTACCAGAACAACGTCATGCCGTATACCTCTATTTATCTGAGTATCAATCCGGAGGTCCGGATCCTGTTGAACCGTCGGGGGACGGTGGTCCATTTGGAAGGCACCAATGCAGATGGGAAGAAGCTGCTGGAAGGGTATGACGGGAAAGGGAAGGACAAGACCACGGCAGCGGAAGAATTGGTGGACCGGGCCATTGAAATGGGCTTTTTATCCGAAGGCGGGTGCGTTTCCTTTTCCATCGACGCGCCGGATGACGTGCTGTTCCAGGAGTATGAAACAGCGCTGCAGACTGGGGTAACCCGGCATTTAAGCGGGCGGATGACCATTGTCATCGAAATTACCGATTCCGCAGGTTCGCCGGAAGCGAGCCAGCCGCAAAGTACCCAACAGACGGCGTCTTCCCAAGCGCAATCTTCGCTGCCGGATACAGGGCAGACCGGGACTGAGAACCCTGGGCGCAGCCAGGCCTATCAGGATTCTGATTATGGGTCGGATTATGACGACCCAGCCACCGATTACGCCCCGGATGCCGACTCTTCGGATTATAAACCGAAGCAGGACGATTCCGACTACTACCAAAAATAAATTTTCCAGCCGACCCCGGTTTTGAAGATCGGGCTGCGGAATCTATGATTGAAACGAAAACGACAAAGAAAGAAGGGGTTTTATGAAAAAAATATTTCGCGTAATAGCGGTTATCCTATGCATCTCGATGCTGTTTTTGAGCGGGTGCGCAGCGGCGCCGGCCGCGACCGATACGACCATAGGTGAAACGGGGCTGCTGATCCTGCGGGTGAATCCGGAAATTGAGATTGCATACGATAAAGATGGCAAGGTACTCTCCTTGACAGGGAAAAATGAGGATGGCAAACGCATTGTATCCGCCATGCAGGACTACACCGGCAAAAGTTGCGACAGTGTGCTGCAGGACCTGATTATGGAGATTGATAAAGCGGGGTATTTTGCAGGGGAGATCGACGGGCAGCAGAAAAATATCGTGCTGCAAATCGAGCCGGGATCGGTGCTGCCGAGCGATCATTTTTTGACGGATATGAGCACCTGCACCCAGGAAGCTGTAAAGGGGTTAAGCTTAACGTCTGGAATCGTCACCATTGGGAAAAGCGACTACGATCCGGCGTATGACACCCAAAGCCAATCGTCTTCGTATATCACATTGGAGAAGGCGAAGGAAATTGCGCTTGCACAGGCGAACGTGTCGAAAGAAGACGCAGTGTTTTCTGATAAGGATTTTGATTTTGAAAAAGGAAATCCCATTTTCGAGTTGGAATTTTATGCAAACGGGATGGAATATGAATACGACGTCCACGCGGTGACCGGCGATGTTTTGAAAGCGCAGCATGAGGTTGTCACCGAGCCGTGGGCAAACCAGGCGGCAGGCGCGGACAATGGCGCGACGTATTCTGATGCGGCGTATGGGAATGTGTCCTCCCAAAGCAGCGGCACCGCGGGCAGCTCCCAAAATGGAAACGCCGGCGGCTATCGGACAACGGATTACACGGATTATACCAACTATACGGATGATACGGACTATCGCAGGTAAGGATGGATCATTGCAATGGCAGGAATTTCTTTGCAACCGCCCACCGCGTTCCGGCATGAAAAGAAACACCAGATCAACCTGCGGGAGGATCTGGTGCTTTCCTGTCGATTGCGGAAATTGTTTGCCCATGATTCCCATGCAGGCGAGGATGGGAGCTATCGCGTGACCAGTCTGTATTTTGACACGCCCTATGACGACGCCTTGCGGGACAAGAAAAATGGGGTCAGCCAACGGGAAAAATTTCGGCTGCGGTATTATGGAAAGGCGCCTGACGCCGTTCGCGTAGAAAAAAAGAGTAAAAACGGGTCGCTGTGCGCCAAGCGAAGCGCCTGGATTACCTTGGAGCAGACGCGCCTGTTGCTGCAGGGGGATTCCCGGTTCCTGCTGGAATCCCAAGATCCTTTGCTGCTGGAATTTTACAGCAAGATCCAGCGGGGGCTCCGGCCGAAGACCATTGTCCGATACGACCGGGAAGCCTTTTTGTATAGACCGGGCAATGTACGGATCACGCTGGACCGCAATCTTAAGACAGGCCTTGGGAATCTCGATTTTTTAGCACCGCAGCTGTTTTGCCTGCAGGCTATGGATGATCCTGCTGGTACGGTGCTGGAAGTCAAATATGACGCGTTTTTGCCGGATCTGGTCCGTTTGGCGGTACAAGTCCCGGGCAGGCAGGCGCAGTCCTGTTCGAAATATGCCCTATGCCGCCGGTTTGATTGAATAACAGGAGGGGATGCTGCCATGAATTTCCGCGATATTTTTCAGTCCAGCTTTTTAGAAAACATATCCAGCGTTTCTTTGCTGGATATGGCCCTTGCGCTGGCGCTGGCCTTTCTGGTGGGGCTGTTTATTTTCTTTGTTTATAAGAAAAGCTACAGCGGGGTGATGTATTCTGCCAGCTTTGGCGTTACCCTTGTGGCCTTATGCCTGATTACGACCTTGTTGATTCTGGCGGTGGTCAGCAACGTGGTGCTGTCGCTGGGAATGGTCGGCGCATTGTCTATCGTCCGGTTCCGCGCGGCAATCAAAGAACCGATGGACATTGTGTTTTTATTTTGGTCGATTGCGGTGGGCATTGTGCTGGCAGCTGGATTTATCCCGTTGGCGGTATTTGGCAGTATTTTGATTGGCACCGCCCTGTTGTGGTTTGCCCGTAGAAAATCGGGGGACGCTCCTTATATCCTGGTGGTCCAGTGTGAAAATCAGGAAATAGAAACCCGGGTCCGGGAACTGGTAAAATCCCAGGTGCGGCGGCTCAGTCTCAAGAGCAAAAGCGTGGAAGTTGGGTGCATTGAATTGAATTACGAGGTCCGCCTGCGGGACGATAACAGTGACTTTATCAACGATCTGGCGTCGATGCAGGGGGTTGGGCGCGCGGTGCTGGTCTCCTATCAGGGGGACTATATGGGATAATGTGATGATACAGCATAAGAAAATGGATGTAATCTGCATTGGCGCAATCGCTTTGGCATTTGTGATTGCGGCATTGCTTTGGCTGGGGGCGCAAGCGGGAATTTTCCCGTCGGCTTCCCACCCAGAATATGCCGTTCGCCTGTTTGACGACGGAAAGGTCCATACGATTGACCTTCAGATAGACGATTGGGACGCTTTTGTCGCCGGCGCCCAGGAAAAAGAGTATGTGCCCTGTACGGTCACAATCGACGGGGCAGTTTTCCATCAGGTGGGATTGCGGGCGAAAGGGAGCAATTCCTTGAAGCTGATCGGGGAATATGGATTGTCCCGCTATAGCATGAAGCTGGAGTTTGACCATTATATAGATGGCGGGAATTATTATGGGCTGGACGCCCTTTCTTTGGACACTTCCTTTCAGGATAACAGTTATCTGAAGACCTATCTGGTCTATGACATGATGGCGTTTATGGGCGTACCAGCGCCGTTGTGCAGCTACACTTGGGTGACGGTCAACGGTGTGGACTGGGGACTGTTTTTGGCGATTGAAGAGCCGGAAGATGCGTTTTTGCGGCGGAACTTCGGGACGGATCCGGGTAATTTGTATAAGCCGGATTATCAGTCCCTCAGCGCGGAAAATGCAGATTTGGCGTTACGGTATTTGGGCGACGATCCAAAACATTACCCCAACATTTTTGAAAACGCCAAAACAAAAACCACAAAAGCCGATCAGCAAAGGCTGATTGCGGCGCTAAAGGTGCTGTCCACCGGGGAAAATCTGAATACGGCCGTGAATGTGGACGAGGTGCTGCGGTATTTTACCGTGCAGGTGTTTGTCATGAACTGGGATAGCTATCTCGGCAGAACGGGACACAACTATTTTCTATATGAAAAAGACGGGATCCTTAGCATACTCCCCTGGGATTATAATTTGGCGTTCGGTACCTATGCTCTTGGCATGACGAACCCGATCCGGGATCCCAACGTCTTGATCAATTATCCCGTGGATACGCCGGCAGAAGGACAGGTCATGCTCAATCGGCCGCTATATCACAACATGATGAAAAATAATGAATATTTTACCCAGTATCACCAGTATTTCGATCAGTTTCTTTCCCGTTATTTCGAAAACAACCGGTTCCTTACCGTCCTGCGGCAGACCGAGCAACTCATCGCCCCTTATGTGCAGAAGGATCCTACTGCGTTTTGTTCGTTTGCAGATCACCAACTGGCGGTAGATACCCTCGAGCAGGTTTGCTTGCTGCGCGCCCAAAGTGTGCGGGGGCAGCTTGCAGGGGAAATCCCTGCGACCATCCTGGGCCAACAGGAAAATCCGGGGACAGGGGTGGACGCTTCGACAGTCCAGATGGAAACAATGGGCGACTTCGACGACCTGGAGTCGGCCAAAGAAAGGCAGGACGCGGCAAAAAGACGGGTGCAGGAATCGAGGTAACGCAAAAAAATGAGGCGGAATTGTCCGCCTCATTTTTTTGTGCAAGGATTTGGGTTTGGCCATCGGCAGGACAGGGGATACAACAGGGGAGAAAAAAGGCGGTGGAAAAAGCAAGTCCACTTTTTCCACCGCCTTTTTTGTCATGTGTTAATACAAGAATCCCGCCGGATCCTGATGGGCGCCGTCAATACGGAATTCAACATGTAAATGCGAGCCGCCTGTGGGATTGGAAGGAGAAGGGGAGGGGATGACCCAGCCGGAGTTCCCCACATAGCCGATGGTCTGTCCTTTCTCCACCACATCGCCGACAGAAACCACAATGCTACTCGTATGAGCGTACAAGGTAGTATACCCGCCGCCATGGTCGATGATGCAGAAAAGCCCGTAGCCGCTGCTTCCGTTGTTCTGCACTTTCACCACCGTACCGGCACCGCAGGCAACAATCCGCGCACCGTAAATGCTGGTTCCGCTGCCGGCAATATCCATCCCGGTGTGGAAATCCGTCCCTTGGAATCTCCATCCGTACGGAGAAGAGATGTAAGAATATCCGGGTACCGGCCAAGCCCAGGTGCCGTCGCCCTGGTATTCACCGGTGGATTCCAAATTGGCATAAATCTGATCGATCTCCGCCTGGATCTGCTTTTGTTTTTCCTGCAGCGCGGCGGTATCCGCCAAAAACGCTTGTTCCATCGCGTTGATGTCGCTGATATATTCCTGTGCCTCAGCAGACTGAGAACTCAGCTGATTTTTCAGCGTTTCCAAAGAAGCGGTGCTTCCTTCCAGTTCTGCTTTGTCATTGGCCAAGGATTCCTGTGTGGCGTTCAGCTCCTCAATTTGCGCTTCCAATTGGTCGATGACCGATTGATCCCGTTCTGACATCCGGGTTACCGTTTCCACGCGAACCGAGAAATCTGCAAAACTTTCCGATCCCAACAGATATTCCCAGAAAGAATAGTCGGGAGCCATATAAGAGCTGCGGATGCTTTCTTTGAATTGGTCGTATTGATTGGCAATCGACTGCTCCAGCCCGGCGATCTGCTCGTTGGCCTGGTCAATATTTTGTTGCAGCAGGTCGATCTTTTGCTGCGTCAGCTGAATCTGCTGACTGGTGCTGTAAAGCTGGCTGTCGATATTGTCTTTTTGCAGTTGCGCCTGCTCTTTCTGATCCTTGGTTGCATCGATTTGCTGCTGCAAAGCAGATTGCTGCTGCTGCAGATCAGAAATCTGCTGGTTGAGATCGTCCAGCTGTTGTTGCTGTTGCTGCTGCTGTTCCATTTGTTCCGGCGTCATTTCGGAAGACTCTCCGGATGTTTGTGCCTGAGAATCTTCGCCAGCAGCGGGCGTTTGAGACTCCGGCGCAGGCGTTTGGGTATTTTCGGCGACAGAAGCGTCGCCCGGTCCAAACCCCAAGTCTGCATCATAAAAGCCCATGGCATGCGCATTGGGAATACAAAGCAGCATTACCGCGAACGCGCAGACAAAGGCAAAGATATTTCGTTTCTGATTCATGCAAGCCACCCTCCAGGTAAAACGGATCCTAGTTTTTCTTTCTCTACTATACAATTTATACTTGTTTTCAGATTTTGTCAATGCTAGAATAATTCTGTCGAAGGAAAAAACAAAGACATTATGCAATTGGAAGAATTTGAAAAAGGATGGATTGCAGTGGGAAATCGGGTCAAAGGAATCGCATTGGTCATCTTATCGGCAGTCATTTTTGGCGTTACCCCAACGATGGTCAAATACACCTATAGCCATGGGTCCAACCCGGTGGTAATGACCATGTTCCGCTCTCTTCTGCCGATTCCCATTATCCTGGCCGTGCTAGCGGCGCAGAAGATTTCGTTGAAAATCCCGATCCGGCTTTTTGGAAAGATCGGAGTGATCGCTTTGGTGGGGTCTACCGCCACCACTATCATGCTCAATATGTCGTACCATTATATTCCGGTGGGGATGGCGACTACGCTGCATTTTGTATATCCGACCTTTGTGTCTTTGCTTTGCTTTTTCTTTTATCGGGAGCGGATCGACCGGGCCAAAATCCTGGCGCTTGTCATTTCCAGCAGCGGGATCCTTTGCTTTTTCCAAGGAAACGGCAGCGGAAGTATCGCAGGAATCCTGTTGGCGCTCGGTTCCGGGTTAACCTATGCGTTTTACATGGTATCGGTGGACAAATGGGGCGTGAAAAACCTGCACCCCATGGTGTTTTCGTTTTATACCTGCTTGTTTGTTTCGATTGACACGTTTATCTATGGGGCACTGACTCACCAAATTACCTTTGGCTTGAGCGGATTGTCCTGGATCTATACCTTTATTGTGGCCGTATCCGTTTCTGTAGGCGCCAATGCGTTTTTGCAGATGGGCATTCGGGACACCGGCGCTTCCACCGCCGCCATTTTGAGCATGTTCGAACCGATTACCAGCGTGATTTGCGGGGTGCTGATTTTGCACGAAAGCCTTTCCGGGCTCAAATTGCTCGGATGCGTGTTGATTTTGTTTGCCGTGTATTTGCTGACGCGCAAACGCGCTGTTGTCGAATAACGCCGCGTTCGTCGCGTCGTGCCAAAAGAAAATCCCTTGGGTATGAACGGGCTCGAAAAGGGAATACTGGGTGTAATTCTTTTTTCTAGCTTTTGGGATAAAAAAGATGATTTTGGTTGCTTTTTGAAAAGCGGCATGGTATCATAAAAGTATACTTTTTTGCAGTGCTTCACAGCCGCCTATAACCGGTTGTGAGTAAGAGAAAGGAGATCTGAGGATGGAAACCAAAGAAAAAGTGTTGGAAGTCATGCGGGAGGCGGGAAAGCCCTTGTCTGCCGGAGAGGTAGAAAAACTTTCGGGGTTGGACCGCAAGGAAATTGACAAAGCGTTCAAAGAACTGAAAAAAGAAGAAGCCATTGTTTCCCCGGTCCGCTGCAAATGGGAACCTGCGAAATAAACAAAAACGATTCTTTTCTGCAACAGCCGCCTGTTTCCAGGCGGCTGTTGCGCTATCGGTTGATTGGCGGCATTTCTGTATCCAGACGCCTTTTTTCTTCGATGAGCCGGTCCGCCAGGTCTGCTATGGTATCCATAGAAAGCAGCAGCGGCTGCTCTGCCGGGAGGGTCGCTTCGTATTCCTGGAGGACAAACTGCTGGTACTTCCCCAGCAAGGCGGGGGAGATGCCGTTGATCGAGGTCGGGTGAGCCTGCGCCAGGACCGGGCGGACGGATTGCTTCCACCAGGGCGCTTGCATTTGCTGGCGGTCCCAGCGGAAACATTCCGTCCAGCCAGGGGCAAAACCATGGCGGGGAACCGGATCCAGCTGTTTTGCACGGGACCAGATGGCATCGTGGAAAAAGCGGTCCCAAAGAATATCGGTCAGAAGATGGATGAGATACCCATCCAAAAGAGCAGGGTCTTCTGGCGCAGGGTGCGCCAAAGCGAATGCGGCCACGTTTTGTTCCCACTGATCCAGCGTTTCGGCGCGCAGATGGGCACGCCACCTCGTACTTTTATCAGCGAATCCATCGGTATTGACGCTGTCTGGGGCGATGCAGCCCAGGTAAAACGAGGGGCTGTCCAGCCACCGGGGATTCGCTTGGGTATACCGCCAGCCGGTATACAAATGGATCATGCAAGAAGCCATGCATCTCTTCCTTTCTATTTCCGCTCTAGCCAAAGATAACCCCCGTTTGGCAAACGGGGGTTATCCGGTACCGGTTTGAGCCGGTGTTATTTGATGGATTTGTTATTGTCTTTTAAGACCACGTCATGCGCACCGCCTTCGACAATGCTGGTGGCGGAAACCAATGTAATCTTTGCCTTTTGCTGCAGCTCCGGGATGGACAACGCGCCGCAGTTGCACATCGTAGAACGCACTTTGTGCAGCGTGATGCTCAAATTATCCTTCAAGGAGCCGGCGTACGGGACATACGAATCCACGCCCTCTTCGAAGGAAAGCTTCGCTTCGCCGCCCAGGTCATAGCGCTGCCAGTTGCGTGCCCGGCTGGAACCTTCGCCCCAATATTCCTTCATGTAATTGCCGTTGATCATCACTTTATTGGAGGGGCTTTCGTCAAACCGGGAGAAATACCGCCCCAACATGATGAAGTCCGCCCCCATGGCCAGCGCCAAGGTGACGTGATAATCGTGGACGATACCGCCATCGGAGCAAACCGGAACATAAATGCCGGTTTTTTCGTAGTATTCGTCTCTCGCTTTGGCCACTTCAATGAGCGCAGTAGCCTGTCCGCGGCCAATGCCTTTTTGCTCCCGGGTGATGCAGATCGAGCCGCCGCCGATACCGACTTTGACAAAATCCGCGCCTGCTTCGGCCAAGAACAGGAAACCTTCTCGGTCGACGACGTTTCCGGCTCCGATTTTCACCGAATCGCCGTATTTGGCCCGGGTCCAGTCCAGGGTGCGTTTCTGCCACTCAGAAAAGCCCTCGGACGAGTCAATGCACAACACGTCGGCGCCCGCTTCCACCAACGCGGGGATTCGCTCCTCATAGTCGCGGGTGTTGATCCCTGCGCCGACCACATAGCGTTTGGAAGTGTCCAGCAATTCCAACGGGTTTTCCTTATGAGAATCGTAGTCCTTGCGGAATACCATATACAGCAGGCGCTGGTTGCTGTCGATCACCGGCAGGCTGTTGAGCTTATGGTCCCAGATAATATTGTTGGCTTCTTTTAACGTGATGCCTTCTTTTGCATAGATCAGGTTTTCAAACGGGGTCATAAACTCCGACACCTGGGTGGCGGGGTCCATGCGGCTGACCCGGTAATCGCGGCTGGTGACAATACCCAAAAGTTTGCCTTCCGCCGTGCCGTCGTCCGTTACCGCTACCGTGGAATGGCCTGTTTTCTCCTTCAGGTTCAAAATGTCCTGTAAGGTCTGGTCCGGACGGATATTGGAATCACTGCGGACAAAGCCAGCCTTGTAATTTTTCACCCGGGAGACCATGGCGGCCTCGTCGGCGATGGACTGGGAGCCGTAAATAAAGGAAATACCGCCCTCACGCGCCAGAGCGATGGCCATCTTTTCTCCGGAAACCGCCTGCATGATGGCGGAAACCAGCGGGATGTTCATCGCCAGCGCAGGCTGTTCGCCTTTTTTGAATTTGACCACAGGCGTTTTTAAGCTAACGTTGTTCGGGATGCATTCTGAAGAGGAATAGCCAGGAACCAGAAGATACTCGCTAAAGGTACGGGAAGGTTCTTCATAGAAAAAAGCCATAGTATACCATCTCCTATCTGCTGTACACAGCTTTCGAAATCGTTGCCCTGCCACTGCTGATTTGATTTTGATATTACCTTGTATTATAAAAAAAATGACAAAAAAAGTCAACCGCTCCCTTTCGCCAATCTCGTGGATTCTTTACGAATTATTCACCGTTTTTTTAGGAATTGTGATATGATAAAAAATAAGAAAGAATTTGAAAACCAACAAGCAGGAGGCGTACCATGTCTGCTTTTGTAAGTTTAAACAACGTAGTAAAAGAATACCGCATGGGAGAAGTGACCATCACGGCGGCAGGCGGGGTCAATTTCGAAATTGAGAAAGGCGAGTTCTGCGTCATTGTGGGGCCGTCTGGCGCAGGGAAAACGACGATTTTGAATATTTTAGGAGGAATGGACAGCTGTACCCGCGGCAGCGTCATCGTTGACGGCCGGGAGATCAGCCGGCTGACCCCCAAAGAGTTGATCAGCTACCGGCGGTATGATATCGGTTTTGTGTTTCAGTTTTATAATCTGGTGCAGAACCTGACCGCGAAGGAGAATGTGGAGCTTGCCTCCCAGATTTGCCCGAACCCCATTGACGCCACGCAAATTTTGGAAGAGGTAGGCCTGATCGGACGGATCAACAATTTCCCGGCGCAGCTTTCTGGCGGAGAGCAGCAGCGGGTGGCGATTGCAAGGGCGCTGGCCAAACGGCCCAAGCTGCTTTTATGCGACGAGCCCACCGGCGCGCTGGATTACCTGACGGGGAAAAGCATTTTGAAACTGCTGCAGGATACCTGCCGCAAAAGCGGGACAACGGTGATTGTGATCACCCACAATTCCGCATTGACCCCGATGGCCGATCGGATTATCCGGATGAAAAACGCACGGGTCGAATCGATGGAAAAGAATATCCACATCGTTCCGGTGGAGGCGATTGAATGGTAAAACGATCTGCCCGGAAAAAAGGTGCAAACGCCTTTGCCAAAGACGTGTTCCGGGAAATTTTCAAAACAAAAAGCCGCTTTCTCTCCATTTTTCTGATTGTGGCGCTCGGCGTAGGCTTTTTCGCTGGGCTGACTGCGGCCTGCCCGGATATGAAACTGACGGCGGACACCTATTTTGACCAGCAGAACCTGAGCGATTACCGGCTGGTTTCTTCCATGGGCTTTACCGACGGGGACGTACAAGCCCTGCAGCAGATGGAGGGGATCCGACAGGTGGTGCCCAGCTACTGGGTGGACACCGTGCTGGAGATGGATGGGGACAGCGAAGTGGTCAAAGTCATGGGCTATGATTTCGCTTCGCTGGAAGAGGATCCGCAAAACGCGGTCAACCTCCCCGTTTTGCTGGAAGGGCGGTTCCCCCAGGCACCTGGGGAATGCGTGGTGGAGGACACCGAAGAGATTTTAGGCGTTACCTTTCAGATCGGGGACCAGATTACGCTGGCCTCGGGCAAAGAAGAGGAAGATCTGACGGAAACCCTTTCCACCGATCAGTTTACAGTGGTTGGCATGGTACAGAGTCCTTTGTATATCAGCATTGAACGGGGCACCTCCACTGTGGGAAGTGGCAAAGTGAACGCCTTTATCATGGTGCCGGAGGACACCTTTGTCGGGGATTACTATACCGAGATCTTTTTGCGGGCGGAAGGGGTAGAAGTCCTGTCCTCTTACTCGCAGGAGTACCGGCAGAGGATTGATGCGCTTACCCCTGCGCTGGAGCAGCTGGGAGAAGAGCGTTCGGTGATCCGTTTGGAAGAGATCCGGCAGGAAGCCAACGAAGAAATTGCCGACGCTCAAAAAGAGTTGGACGATGGCATTGCCACCCAGCAGCAGGAATTGGCGGATGCGCGGCAGGAGCTGGATGACGCGCGGCAGGAACTGGCCGACGGGGAACAGGAACTGGCCGACGCCACGCAGGAATATTACGATTCCATTGCCGATGCGGAACAGCAGCTGGCCGACGCGCGGCAACAGTTAAACGACGGAGAAGCAGAATATGAATCCGGTCTGCGGGAATATGAAATAGGCGAACGGACCTTCGAACGGGAGAAGAAAAAAGCGCTGGAAGAATTCCAGAAGGCGGAAACGCTGATCGCGCAGCAGGAACAGGAATTGCAAGAAGGACAAGCCCTCTTTGAGCAGATGCGCGCGCTGGTGCCCGGCAATGAAGAGGTTGCCGCCGTCCTGGAAGACCCGCAGGGGGATCCGGCTGGCACGGCGCAGATGATTGCGCGGTTAAACGCTCTGTCGCAAGCGGACAGTAGCCAAAGCTGGGCAGAGGATTTGGCTGCATATCTTTCGGACCCGGCGGGGATGACGCCGGCGCAAAACGCGTATCATCTGGCGGTGCTACAATCGGTCAATACAGAATTGGACGAGCAGGAATCGCAAATCGAAACGGGTTGGGAAGAACTGGAGAAAGGAAAACAGCAGCTGGAAGAGGGCAAGCAGGAACTCGCCGCGGGAGAAAGCCAGCTTAACGATGCGTTTGCCGAACTGCAAAAAGCCCGTCGGACGCTGGATGATGGCTGGGCCGAGCTGGAGCAAAACGAGCAGACCTTCCAGGAAGAAAAAGAAGACGGATGGCAGAAAATCCTGGACGCGCAGCAGGAGCTGGCGGACGGAAGGAAAGAACTGGAAGACGGCGAACGAGAGTATGAAGAAGGTAAAGCGGAATCCGACCAGGAAATCGCCGATGCCCAAAAAGAGCTGGATCAGGCCAAGCAGGATCTCGCGCAGCTAGAGACGCCGGAATGGTATGTCCAGGACCGCACCGATTATCCAGGGCATACGGATTTCGGAGAAGATGCGGACCGGATCGCGGCCATTGCCAGGGTGTTTCCCGCCTTTTTCCTGTTGGTGGCGGCGCTGGTGTGCCTGACGACCATGACCCGTATGGTAGAGGAAGAGCGGGTCCAGGTGGGGACCTTCAAAGCGCTGGGATACCGTTCCGGGGCCATCGCCTCGAAATTTTTGGTTTATGCCTTGGTTGCAACGGTGACAGGAAGCCTGGTGGGGCTGGCGCTTGGCATGTATTTGTTCCCAACGATCATCTACAATGCGTACGGCATTTTGTATACCATGTCCGATGCCCGCACGCCGTTCTGGCTGGGGATTGCAGCGGTGTCTCTTACGGTTGCGATCATCACCGTATCGGTGACGGTCCTGTTCTCCTGCTGGCACGAATTGGCGGAACCGCCGGCTTCTCTGATGCGCCCCAAAGCGCCGAAAGCGGGAAAACGGGTTTTGTTAGAGCGGATTGGATGGATCTGGAACCGGCTGTCGTTCAGCCATAAGGTGACTTTCCGCAATCTGTTTCGTTATAAAAAGCGCATGCTGATGACGGTGGTTGGTATCGCCGGATGCAATGCGCTGATGCTGACCGGATTCGGCCTGTACGATTCCATTCGGGATATCGCCAGGATCCAGTTTGAAGAATTGCATCATTATGATTTGACTACGGTATTGCAAGATGACCTGACTGCGCAGGAAAAGGCGGAGGTGGAAGCGTCCTTGTTCCAAAATCCGCAGGTGGAAAGCTCCATCTATCTGCGGCAGGAATCGCTGGAACTGCCATCGGAATCCGGAAAGAGCTATGATTTGTACCTGATTGTGCCGCAGGATCCCAGCCAGCTGGATACCATGATCACCCTGCGGACCAGAAATGGGCATGAGCCTTTGTCCCTTTCCCAGGCAGGGGTGATCCTCACCGAAAAAGCTGCTGACTTTCTGGGGGTGGAAGCAGGGGATACGATTACGGTTACCGATTCGGACCATCGGTCCTATTCGGTTGTGATTGGTGGGATAACCGAGCATTATACCAGCCATTATTTGTATATGACGCCGCAGGCATACGAGGAGTCTTTTGGACAGGAGCCGGTTTATAACATCGTCCAGTCCATTTTATCCGATCCCGGCGGCGAGGCCCAGGAACAGCTGGCGCGGGAACTGATTGCGAAAGACGGCGTGCTGGCGGTTTCCGATACGTCGACGATCAAGGATCAGTTTGACGACATGATCCACAGCATGACCTATGTAATGCTGGTGCTGATCGTGTCGGCAGGATTGTTGGCATTTGTGGTGTTGTACAACCTTTCCAATATCAATATCACTGAACGGATCCGTGAAATCGCCACCATCAAAGTACTGGGATTTTACGACCGGGAGGTTTCCGCTTATATTTTCCGGGAAAACGTCATCCTCGCCGTGATGGGCGCGCTGGCAGGGCTGGGACTGGGCGTTCTGCTGCACCATTATGTGGTGATCACCGCAGAAACGGATCTTGTTATGTTTGGGCGGACCATCCAATGGACCAGCTATCTGTATTCGACCTTGCTGACGTTGGCATTTTCCTTCCTGGTCAATTTGGTCATGCATTTCCGGCTGAAAGCCGTCAGCATGGTAGAATCGTTAAAATCCATTGAGTAGTTGCAATAAAAACCAGCTGAAAGCACACTAATCAATCAAAGAGGTTTTTGTTGCGGATGATCGAAGGAGGGATTTTATGAAACGAATCGGATTGCTGTGCGTGGTTTTCGCTTTGGTTTGCTGTTCTTGGTTGGCTGGATGCAGCGCAGTTTCAAAAGCCGAGCCCGGCCAGGCGCCGTATCAACAATACAACGGGACGGCGCAGGATACGGCAACGGCCGGCGAAGGTTCTACCGGGGAAACGGCCGATGCCAACCTGTCCGCGTTGGCCGATGCGCCGTTTATGCCGGCGGACGCGCAGGCAGACCAGGAGAGGAAAATCGTCTGGACTGTTGACATGGAAGTGGAAACGCTGGAATTTGACAACTTTTTAGCCCAGCTGGACCAGGCGGTGCAAGAGTTTGGCGGGTATCTGGAGTCTTCTTCAGTAAGCGGCAATTCCATCCAGTATGCTTCCAGCCGGAATGGCGCGCTGACGGTGCGGATCCCTTCTCAGCAGCTGGATGCGTTTTTGTCCCAGGTGGGACAGATCGGGACGGTGACTTATACCAACAAATCCTCCGAGGACATCACGCTGGATTACATTGATGTGGAGTCCCGCATCGCTGCGCTGGAGGTGGAGCAGGAGCGGTTGCTGTCCTTATTGGAACAGGCGGATGATTTGAATTCCGTTATCCAGCTGGAAAGCCGCTTGTCGGAGGTCCGCTATCAGCTGGAGAGCTACCGTTCGACCCAAAACCGGTATGACAGCATGGTGGATTACAGCACGGTGACCATCAACGTGCGGGAAGTCCAGCGGGTCACCACGGTGCATGACCAGTCGGTGGGGCAGCGGATTGCCGCCGGGTGGTCGGATACCCTGTACCAGTTAAAACAAGGCGTGACCGACTTGTTTGTATGGTTTGTAGTCAATTTGCCGTATTTCCTGATTTGGGCAGTGCTGGCCGGGATCGTTGTACTGGTCGTTTTGCGGTTTGTGAAAAAACGCAAACGGCAAGAAAAGGACCAATCGGAAAAGCAGAGCCCGATTGGACCGGTGCCGCCGCCCCAATAGCGTGTGAAAAATGGCCGGATGCCAGCCGGCTTTGCACTTTGCCTGCCGCCGGAAGCTGAGCGGATCACCGCTTGCAACAGTCTGGCAAGCCGACGGTAGGAAAAGGCGCCAAAGAAAAGGCGGCGCATCCCCTTTTTGCGGGATGCGCCGCCTTTTGGTTTTTTCGCAAAAAGGCTAGGCCAACATATCGTAAATCAATTTGATCACCAGCAAAGCCATGGCTGCGAGCAAAACCGGGCGGATAAATTTTCCGCCGATTTTAATGGCGAGTCTTGTTCCGAGATAGTTGCCCAAAATCGAGCAGACGGCAGCCGGAATGCCCAGCAAGAACAGCACGTCCCCATGGCCGATATATGTAATCAAGGCGCCGACGTTGGAAGCGAGGTTCACAAGCTTTGCATTGGCGCTGGCATTGATCAGGGAATATCCCAGCAGACCGGTAAAGGCAAGCACCATAAAGGTCCCTGTCCCCGGGCCGAAAAACCCGTCGTATGCCCCGACGGCAAACCCGATGAGCGCGCTGCGCCAATACAGCTTTTTGCCGGTCAGTTCTTCTTTCTCTTCCTTCCCGATATTACGGTTCATCACCATGAAAATCGCCACCGCTGGCAGCAAAAGCATGGTGCAGTACTGCAGTGCCTGGGCGGAAAGCGCCACGACCAACCGCGCGCCCAGCCAGGATCCGATCAGGGAAAAAACAGCGCAGAGAAACCCTGGTTTCCAGCGGACAAATCCGCCGCGGCCGTAGTTGAACGTCGCAATGGCAGTACCAAAGCTGTTTCCGAATTTGTTGGTCCCATACGCCACATGAATGGGAACGCCGGCAAATAAATACGCAGGAAGGGTGATAATTCCGCCTCCGCCAGCGACCGCGTCCATAAATCCTCCCAGGAAAACCAGTGGACAGACAATTGCAAACATTTGCCAAGTAATTTGCATGATACAATCCCCCTCAAGGCGTCTATGGGCGGTGCGCGTGAAAAATCAGCATCCAAAAGCGCAAAACAAAAAGCTGGCCGTCCTTGCCAAAGACGTTTTCATCTTACGCCAAAGGCGGACAAAAGTCAATGAAGAAGAGAAGATTTCCTTCTGAATTTGGGATTTGTCTCATAGACTGGCTGTGTGGAGGGTTTGTTCATGAAAATGAGAAAACAGTCGGTATTTTACAATGCTTTTTTCCTCTGCCTGTCTTCTGTGGGGCTGCAATGCATTGGATTTGTATATCGCATCGGGCTCAGCCGGTTTGGCGGCGCGCAAGTCATGGGGATGTACCAGCTGATCATGCCGGCGTATTCGGTCATTATGTCCTTTACCATGTCCGGCTTGACACTGGCCGTATCCCGCTTATGCGCCCAATACCAGGCCAAAGGCGATGGGGACGGGGTGCGCGGCGTAGTACGGTTTTCCCAGCTTGTTTTCCTGTGTTTGTTCTGCTGCGCCGCTTTCTGCGTGTTTTTGTTCCCGGATTTCATCGCCGGTACGGTATTAGGGGAGCCAAAAATCAAAATGGCCTTGTTGCTGTTGCTGCCATGCTTGTTTTTAACAGGATTTGAAAATATTTTCAAATCCTGCTTTCACGGGGTCAAATATATCCTACCGCCCATCGTGTCGGAATTGACAGAGCAGCTGGTTCGGACCGTTGCCGGGTTGGGGCTTTTGATTGTCCTTTGCCCGAAAGATCCCGGCGTCGCTACTGCGTTGATCGTATTGGGCATGGTAATCAGCGAAGTGTTCAGCGTATTGATCCTCACAAGTTTTTACCGCAAGGCAGGAGACCGTGTTTTTGGCCCGCAGCGCCAGACAAAAATTCCAAAAGGGATGTTCCGAAAAGTGGCTGCCATTGCTGTGCCGGTATCTTCTGCGGGGTTGCTCAACAACTTCCTTTCCAGCACGACAACCATCTTGATCCCCAACCGACTGATGGCCGCCGGGGTTTCCGCCCAGGAGGCGATGTCCAGTTTTGGGGTAATGGTAGGGATGACCATGCCGCTTTTGATGCTGCCAACTGCTTTCATCCACCCGCTGACCACTGTTTTGCTGCCCCGCTTTTCCCAATACAGCACCCAAAAGGATCTGGCGCAGACCAAAAGAAAAGCGGGAAAGGCCATCCAGGTCACCAGCATGCTGATCGCAGCATCTTTGGCGGTGATGGTACCGCTGGGAAGGACGCTGGCGCAGATGATTTACAAACAGCCGGCGGCAGGCGAACACATTCTGCCATTGTGTGCAGCAGCCTTTTTTACCTTTTACCATATTACGACGGGAAGCATCCTAAATGGCATCGGGATGCAAAAACAAGCTTCCGCCAGCATTGTTGTGACGGGGATTAGCGAGATCCTCTTTACCTGGATGAGCGTTGGCAGGATGGGAATCGGCGGATATGCCCTTGCCTGTATTGGCAGCGAGCTGGTAGGGGTGACGATGAATTTTTATTGGGTCATCAAGGCGACCCAGATTCGCATACAATGGAAAAATTGGTTTGCTACGCCTTTTTTGTCCGGGGCAGCTGCAGGATGCTGCGCCTGGCTTGTGTTCTCGACCCTGATCCGGCAGGGCTGCCCGCAGATTCCAGCAACCTTATCTGGAATTGGTACGGCGATCGCTGTGTTTGGCCTGAGCCTATCTTTTTTGGGGATCCGTGTCTGGGATTATTTTCGAAAACTTTATGCAAAACAAAGATAGGAAAGAAACGGCGTCTGTGCTATAATACCTCTGTCATTTCCGTCGGGCGGCGTTTAGCCTGGCGGGAAGTTCCAACAAACAGGGGAGTGGAAAAAATGCAGGTTTGTTATGATTGTCCCCGCCGCTGCGCTGTGGATCGGCCCGATCAAATGGGCACGCAGGGGAAGATGGGTTTTTGTAGGATGCCGCTGCAGCCGGTGATCGCCCGGGCGGCGCTGCATTTTGGGGAAGAACCCTGTATCAGCGGTTCCCGCGGGTCCGGGACGGTCTTTTTCAGCGGATGCTCGTTGCGCTGCGTATTTTGCCAAAACGAGGAAATCAGCGCGAAAAACAAAGGGGAAGCGGTTTCTGTCGGCCGGCTGCGGGAGATTTATCTGGAATTGGCAGAGCAGGGCGCGCATAATATCAATCTGGTGAGCCCGACGCATTTTGTCCGGGCGATTGCCGCCTCGCTGGAGACGCCGCCGCCGGTCCCGGTGGTGTATAACTGCGGCGGCTATGAATCGGTGGAATCGCTGCGCTTGCTGGAAGGCAAGGTGCAGGTGTATCTGCCGGACTTAAAGTATTCGGATCCGCAACCGGCTTTGCGGTATTCTGGCGCGGCGGATTATGTTCAGGTCGCCCACGAAGCAATCGATGAAATGGTACGCCAGACCGGGCCTTACCGGTTGGACGAACAGGGCATGTTGGTATCCGGCGTGCTGATCCGCCATTTGGTTTTGCCAGGCCAGGTGGAGAACACCAAAGGAGTCATCGACTGGGTGGCGGACCATTTTCCACCGGGTACGGTACTGTTTAGCCTGATGAGCCAGTATGTGCCTTGCGGCCGTGCGGCGAATTTCCCCGAGATCAACCGACCGCTGCGCCAGAAGGAATATGACACGGTGGAGCAGTATTTGTTTGACAAGGGGATCGAAGACGGCTTTTTGCAGGAACTTTCTTCTGCGGACAAAGGCTTTATTCCGGCGTTTGATCTAACCGGCGTGTTTCCCCAACAGAAAGCATAAGCGCGGAATCGAAAAAAAGGCACTGCGAAAGCAGTGCCTTTTTGCAACGACGGTTATTCGCCGTAAATGAAGTTTTTCAAAATCCGAATATTCGTATCCCAGTCCAGATCCAGAAGGCTGCGGCCATCGGAAGTTTCTTTACTGCCGTAGGTATCCTCCGCCGGAATGGTCATCTGTTCAATTTCACTGTTGGTGAAACCGGGTGCGTCCATTAAAAGCGAGGTGATTTCCGATTTGGTAAAGTTGGTTTTGACCAGCGGAAGCGCCGTATCCAACAGGCTGTTCCACTCGAAAACGTTCATCTTTTTCACCTTGTCAAAAGCGGCGGAAACCACGTTGCGCTGCCGTTCAATCCGTTGCCAGTCGCTGTCGATAAACCGTTGGCGGGCGTATTGCAGAGCGTCGTAGCCATCCAAATGGTTCCAGCCCTCGTGAACAGGATTCCGAGTAATGGCGTTGGTGTAGATCTCCCCGTTGAGGCCCTGTGCTTCCAGTTCAGTTAATTCAATGTCTATGCCGCCAATGGCGTCGATGATTTCCTCAAAAGAAGTGAAATTGACCCGGACGTAACGGTCGATATCCAACTCAAAGCATTCCTGCACTGTTTTTAAAGTCAGCGCCGCGCCGCCGTATGCGAAGGTGTGGGTCAGCCAGTCGTCTTCCATCCCTTCGATGGGGACGCCAATGGCCCGCTCCAGGCTGATCAGGCGCATGGTATGGGTCTTGCGGTTGAGCGAAAGAATCATCATACAGTCGGACCTTGCATTTTCGCTGTATTCGTCCGAGCGCTCATCCGTCCCCAACAGCAGGATGTTCAAAACATCGTCGTTCCAAAGGTTGTTGTCGTCTTGGATTTCTACGACCGACTCGCCATCCTCCTGGCCGGGGGTGTTTTCATAATCAATTTTGTCCAGCATATGGTTGATGTACAACGCCGCTGTCCCTAATACGCCTAACGTAACGGCAAGCAGCACGGAACAGACGATAATGACAATCTTTTTCGTGCTGCTCCCTCTGTTATTTGGCTTAAATTCTTTTTTTGCCATCCCAAAACCATCCTTTTTTTCGTTCATCGCAATTTCCCCCTGCCGGTAGGCGAGGGGTCAAAAGGAACTTTTTTAACGGGAGAATTATACTCCATTGTGCGAAAGAGCGCAAGAGGAAACCTCATTTTCCGACAATCCGGTATTTATTATACTGATAAAAATTAGTCGGAAGAAAAAAAGAATATGAACAAATCGAAAATTTTCTAATTGCATAACGCCTTTTTCCGCCGATTTGTTTCAAATCCTGCCGGTTATTGCGCAGGGAGGATGGTTCTTTTCCTCCGGGACGGATGGATTTTCCGGGGCCGGAACGGGGCGAAAGTCCGGTTTGGTTCCGGCGGGGGAAACAGCGTGCAAAGGCAGGCGGCAACGGTACAGTGGGCCTGGGGGAGAAGCCAAATTGCGGGAAGGACAAGACAGCACAGCGCTTTTTTCCATCCCGTCCGCCGGCGGATCAGGCGAAGCATTGTTTTGTGTGTTTTCCAAAAGTCCGCAGTTTCCCGCCACAACCCGGAGATGGTCAGAGAAGGCGCGCGGGCCAAAAGCCATTCCCACCACTGCAGTTTGCCGCAGATCTTCCCCCAAAGCGCTCCTGCGCACCCCAGCAGCCCGATCCCGGCAAGCAAGCAGAGCAAGCAAAGGGATTGGACCAGCGGCTGGGCGATGTTTCGGTAGCAAACGGCGCTCACGATACAAGAAACGGCGCCGGGAACGGAGCAGCCCAGCAAAAGGGCGGCTTTGACTCCAAAAGACAAAACGCCCGCCGCCACCGCCTTCCAGTACCGGGAAACGGAGGAAAAAAAGAAAAACACCGAGGGATTTCGCAGATTCCCAGGCCGGCAGATTTCCAGGTACCACCGTTTGACTCCCAGCCGCAGCGGGGCACGGACCAAAAAAGCCCAGGCTGCCGCGGCAATCCCCGCCCATTTTCCGGCGGGCAAGGCGGCGTCTGTGCGGATGGCCAAAACGGCTGCCACACCGGCGATCACAACCGCCCAAGGCAGCAAAACGGTAAAAAAAACGATGCAGGCAGCCTGCTTCCGGTAAGGGCGCAGAGCTTGGATGCCGCATCGTTGTATTTTTTGTGCAGAAAAATCCATAATCGCCTCCGGCTTCATTGCCGGACAGGAAACTCCTATTCGGCAGATGATATATATTCTGCCGCAGTTTGGGCGATATATGCGCTGAACACTGCCGGGGATACCGAAGGCAACGACAGCTGATGAATGTCGGAAGTGCGACCCAGGGTCAAAACTTTCGCAACGGCATTTTCCATGCAGTGCGCTTCCCATTCCAACCCGATGCTGTAGCGCAGCGCCATGGCGGTGGCTAAGATCAGGGAAACTGGGCACAGCGATTCTCCCGGCTTGTCAGAAAGCGGCATGGTGTTGTAATAGACCCCTTGTTTGCCAAAGCCGAAATAAGCGCCGCACTGCAGATTGGGCGTTCCGCTGAACGCCGCACCTTGTGCAAACAAAAGATTGCCCAGCAGCGGATCCGTCAAAAGAACATCCATCCCGCCCGGCGCACGGGTAAAACGCTCCACGACTTCCCAGGAGGGCAAGTGGGACAGCGAGATTTCCGGGAATTCCGAAGCGGCCAGATTGGTGACCCGGCGGCGCAGGGCGGCAGAAGACATTTTTTCACAAAGATCGGTAAAAATCACCTGTTTGTTCCGTTCCATGGCCGCTTGGAATGCCATACGGGCGGTCAGCTGGGCCGTCTGGCTGTTGACCAGCAGCACATCGTATCCGCACAGGTCCCCGTCGATCACCTTTTCCCCTTGCTCCGGAAGCATATCGTTGGTCCACTCTTCTTGTACCAGCAAGCAATCGACCCCGTGCTCCCCGCCGGTATCTTTTCCCGCCGCGCAGGCAGACAGGGAAGGAAAGGTACGGATCCCACGCATGGAACCAAACAATCCTAGCTTTGCGCGGAGCAGGTCGAGATACTGTCGGGTATAAACGCCGGATTCCTGCAGGAAAAACAGCACCGCGTCCGATGTGCGGCAAAGGTCGACAGTCTCCCGAGAGGGGACTCCTGTCTGCAGTTCCATCTCTTCCTGCCGGCCATAGCAAAATTCCAAAGACAGGTAGCTGGTTTTGCATACCGCCTCCAATACAGTCTTGACATGCGAGGCGATCTCTTCGGCCGGTCCGGAACCGGAAAGAATACAGAGTTTCATGTCGGTATCTCCTTTTTGTAAATACAGTAGCTGTTTATGGATTGGGGGTTCTGCGGTCATCGTAAAATGTGCCGTCCAGGATCCCAAAATCATCGGTAAATTTCTGGTCCACCCCGCGCCAGGGAATTTCGGCATAAATTTCGAAACAGCGGTCCCGCATCCACATTTGCGGGGTGAGCAGGGTGGTGAATCCGCCGCCGAAATCGGTTACCCAGTGCCGCATTTCCCGTTTTGGGAACCCACAGGCGGACAGCAGCGACATAATCACTCCGCCATGGGTAATGACCGCGACGTCGGTCATTTTTTCCGCCGTCATCCGGGTGAAGATTTCCTGCAGCCCGCAGATTGCCCGGGACAACAGCGCCATCCCGCTTTCTCCGCTGGGCGGCGCGGCTTCGAACCCGCCTTCCACCCATTTTTGATAGGCGTCCAGGCCCTTGAGCTGGGCGAAGGATTTCCCGGTAAAATCGCCGAAATCGCATTCGCAAAACGCGTCCATGGGAACGGTCAGCCGGTCCGGATAAAGAATCTGCGCGGTCTGGGTGCAGCGGCGCAGCGGGCTGGTATACACCATTTGTGCCGGCGGGTAGGAGAAGGATTGCGCATTGTTCTGCAGCTGCTGTTTGCCGGCTTCGCTTAACGGCGGATCCATCCGCCCTAGATACAGCCCTTCGGTGGATTCTCCGGTCCGTCCATGGCGGATCCAATGGATTTTATAGGTTATCAACGAAAATAGCAGCTCCTTTCAGCCAATTTCGACAAATCCTCTAATAATTTTACAGATGCCACTTTACATCCTTTGTATTCTATAATATAATTTACAATATGTAAATCCTAAGCGGAGGAATGAAGATGAACGCCGATTTTCCAAGGATTTTGACTCTCCTGAGAAAAGAAAAAGGAATCAGCCAAAAGACGGCGGCCAGCGATTTGGGTATTTCGCAGGCTTTGCTTTCCCATTACGAAAAAGGCATTCGGGAGTGCGGGCTGGATTTCCTGGTGAGAACGGCGGATTATTACGGCGTTTCTTGCGATTACCTTTTGGGGCGTTCGCCGGACCGCACCGGCATGACGCTAACGGTGGAGGATATCCCAGAACCGGAAGCGGCGGGCAAGGAAAACGTTATGCATGGCAGCATTCTTCCGATCCTAAATAAAAAATTGATTGCCAATTCGCTGAATATCCTGTTTGACCTACTGCAAAAAAGCAAAAACAAGGCGCTGATTCAGGAGGTTTCCGCATTCTTGATGCTGGCGGTGTACCGGGTGTTCCGGGTGGTATATTCTGCCAACCCCAAAAATCACAACGGCCTGTTTACCGTGCCCAAGCAGGTGGCGTCCGGCTATGCCGCGGCAGCAATGGCAGTTTCGGAGGCGAATGCGGCTGCAGTGGCCTCCGGGGAAGAACTGCGTGGCCAAGAACCGCTCAAAGAGGTAGATGCGCTGTCCATAACGACCGAGTCCTTGCATCAGACGTATCCTATGTTTGCGTCCTCTTTGCTGAATTTGATTCAAAACAGCGAAGCCAAGATTGACGCCGGGAACCGGTAACCTTTCTGTACCCTTTATTTTATCATAATGGGGAAAAAAAAGAAAGAAAAATTGGTGGTTTTTTCATTTTTCATCCATGGCGATTGGAAAACGCGGCAGAGGGATCCTCTGCCGTTTGTTTTTGGAAAAGAATTCTGCAAAAGCACGGGATAAGGAAAAGGATAAATTTATTGTAAACAAAGAGCGGAAGAGAGCCCTTCTCCATTGACAGAAAGCGGTGGTTGTTATACTATGAAAAGGGCAAAAAAGGCTGTTCTTTACCAGAATTTTTACGCGCCGGAGCCAAAAGGTCCCGGCTTTTTTCGTCGAAAGGGGGAGCTGATCCATGCGTTTTCTCAAGGCGGGGCTGCTGGCGTTGTGCGGCCTGCTTTTGTCCGCCTGCGCCTCCTTCCAGCTGAATGTAACAGATCTGATGCAGTCTCCCAAATCGACAGAAGACCAGACGGAAATTTATGAAGCGTTGACGACGGCGGCGGGTGTTTCGGACGTTCAGCTGAAATATCCAAAACGGGGCAATTACCGTTCCGCCTTTGTCTTATTTGACCTGGATGCCGACGGGGAAAGAGAAGCGCTGGTGTTCTACAGCATCCCCAGCCTGGGCGGCAATGTCCGCATCATGGTGCTGGACCGCCAAGAGGAAGAATGGGTTTCGGTATATGACGCCGTAGGAGAGGGAAACGACGTCGCGGAAATTGATTTTCAGATGCTAACAGATTCTGGCCGGTACAGCGTTTTGATCGGCTGGGAGCGGGGAACCAGCGAAAATACCAGCATCTCGGTGTACGATTACACCGGCGACCAGTTGCGGGTTTTGTTTGAAAGCGACTATTCTCTAATGCTGATCCAGGATATGGACCAAGACGGCATTCAGGAAATTCTGTTGGGGATTTATAAAGCGTCTTCCAAAACCGGTTCCATCCGGCTGATCAATGAAACGGAAGAAGGCTTGGAATCCATCTCTCGCGTTACGATGGATCATTCGATTACCGGGTTTTTGGGGATTGAAATCGGGGACATCGCACCAGGGCAAACAGCAGTGTTTGTCGACGCTTATGTGGGCACGTCGGAAATTACGACGGAGATCATGGCCTATACCGCGTCTGGGACGCTATGCGCGCTGTCCGGCGACCACGGCCAAACTGGCCAGAGCTTTTCCAGGAGCATCCCGGTGCGGTGCGAGGACATCAATGCAGACGGCATTTTGGAAATCCCGGCGGCTGTAGAGGTGCAGGCGGCGGAGGAGTTCCCCATTGAGGATGAGGACGAGGAAGCCAGCCATTTGATCCAGTATTTGCAGCTTTCCAATCCAGAACTGCTTTTGCAGCTGGAAGAGGACTTGCCCCAGCAAGAGGATCCGGCGTTTTCGTTTTCTCCGGTCTGGACCGGCTTTGTCAGCCTGGACTATGGATTCCGGTTTGCGTTCCCGCAAAATTGGGTGGGAATGGTGGATGTGGAAAAAGAACCGGACCGCAGCGAATGGGTGTTTTGCCTGCGGTCGGACGCAGTAGAGCCGCCGGCATTGTTGCGGATTCGTGTTTACGAGCAAGACGAGCTATGGGACGTGTTTGATGACGTTACCTATGCACGGCTGGATAATAGAGGGACCTATGAGTATTATGCGGCTGTTTTGCAGCCCGCGGAAGTGCCAGCTTCTATGCAAATCAGCATGGAAGAGGTGGAAGAGGGATTCTCTACGATCAAATCATAGAAAGAAGGTGTCTGCTTGAAGCGGATTTTAGTGGTGGAAGACGAAGACGTCATCCGCGATTTTGTGGTCATCAACCTCAAACGGGCGGGATACGAAGTCGTAGACGTACCGGATGGGGACCAAGCGTTAAAAGTATTTGAAGAAAGCGGCGGGGATTTTGATGTGGTGCTGCTGGATATTATGATGCCCGGAACAGATGGGTTCGGGGTATGCGAAAAAATCCGGGCGGCAAGCAATTCCATCGGCATCATTATGCTGTCTGCTCGCTCCCAGGAGATGGACAAGGTGCGTGGGCTGATGACAGGCGCGGACGATTATATTACCAAACCGTTTAGCCCTTCCGAGCTGGTGGCCCGGGTAGATGCGATTTACCGGCGGGTTTCACTGGCAAAGGACGTGGCCCAACCAAGCGACGAGATCGTGTCCGGCCCGTTTGTGCTGAACAGCAAAAGCCGTGCTTTGACCAAAAATGGAAAACCGGTGGATCTGACGCAGGTGGAATTTCAGATTTTAGAGTTTTTTATGAAAAATCCCAATACCGCGCTGGAACGGTCGGCGATTTTAAATGAGGTATGGGGAAAAAATTATTTTGGCGATGTGAAAATCGTGGACGTGAATATCAGGCGCTTGCGGATGAAGATCGAGGAAGAACCGTCCAGCCCCCAGTATTTGCAGACGGTTTGGGGATTCGGGTATAAATGGGTGGTATAATCAAACGGGAGGCAGAGGAAAGGAGGAGCGGCGGCCATGGGCAAAAAGCGGATCACAAAACGGTGGCTGCGCAATACGTTCGGCGTCATTCTCCTGATTTTGATCGCCATTGAAATCCTCTCGGCGTACGGATTGAAAAGCTATTACTACAACGGTGTGCGCCAAACCGTGGTTTCTCGGGCGGATTTGGTGGACGGCCTGCTCAAAAAATACGCCCAGGATGCGTCTGCCGATTATACCACCGAGGTACGGGGACTCATCGAAAATTTTGAAGAAAAGGAAAAAATGGAGCTGATGGCCCTGGATGTGGACGGCAATGTGCTGATGTCTTCCAGTGGGTTTGAAGTGACACAAAAGCTCTATATGCCGGATTTCCAGGAAGCGTTGAAGTCGGAAAATGGGGAAGGGTTTTTCCAAGGGTCGCTGTCCGGGGAGAACATTCTGGCGCTGACCCGGATTTCTCAGGTCAGCGACGAGGAAATTTTTGCGATCCGGTATGTGACCTCCTTGGTTAAGGTGGACCAGCAGATCATCTCGCTGGTGGCGATTATCACGGCATTTGGCGTGGCGATTATCTTTTTTGTGGTCTTTTCCAGCAGCTATTTTATCAATTCCATTGTGGTTCCGCTTGGGAAGGTGGGGCAGACCGCGCGCAAAATCGCCCAGGGGGATTTCAGCATCCGCCTGGAAAAGGAAAACGATGATGAGATCGGCGAACTGTGCGACGTCATTAATTATATGGCGGGAGAACTGTCCAAAGCGGAACGGCTGAAAAACGATTTTATCTCCTCCGTGTCCCACGAGCTGCGAACGCCGCTGACGGCGATCAAAGGCTGGGCGGAGACCCTTTCCGGGGAAGAGCAGCCAGACCCGCAGACGATGCAAAAAGGGATGGACGTCATCCTCAAGGAGAGCGAGCGCTTGTCCGGCATGGTAGAGGAGCTTTTGGATTTTTCCAGGATGCAAAGCGGCCGGCTGACGATGGTAATGGACCGGATGGATCTGGTGGCGGAGCTGGATGACGCCGTGCTGATGTTTGATCAGCGCGCGGCTCGGGAGCAGGTCGAGATCCATTATGAGGAACCGGAGGACTTTCTCATTGTGTTGGGGGACCATAACCGGCTCAAGCAGGTTTTTGTCAATATTTTGGACAACGCGCTCAAACATACGCCAAGCGGCGGGCGGATCGATATCCAGGTCAAGCATTTGTCGGAAGAAGCGGCGGTGGTCATTGCGGATACCGGGGAAGGCATTAAGCCGGAAGATCTGCCGCAGGTCAAGACCAAATTTTACAAAGGAGATTCCACCAAACGCGGGTCCGGGATCGGGCTGGCGGTGGCAGATGAAATCATTACCCGGCACGGCGGCCGGTTAGAAATCGACAGCGTCTATCAGCAAGGGACTACCGTGTCCATTTTCCTGCCGCTGGCGGGGAAAAAGACGGATGCAGAAATTTCAGAACTAGAAGGGTAAAAAACAATGAGCAAACAACACAGAACTTCAATCGGTGGGCAGGCGGTGATCGAAGGGATCATGATGCGCGGCCCGGAAAAGACCTCGCTGGCGGTAAGGATTCCGGATGGCAGCGTGGATGTGGAAACCTGGGAAAATGGGAAGATCACGGCCTGGTATAAAAAAACGCCGTTTCTCCGCGGAATTTTTAATTTTGTGGATACCATGCGCCTGGGATATCGGTGTTTGATGAAATCGGCGGAAAAGTCCGGATATGACGAAGGGGAGCCGGACAAGGTGGACCAGTGGCTAAACCGCCATTTCGGGGAAAAGGCCACTGCCGTCCTGACGGGGTTTGCCACGGTCTTGGCGGTGGCGATCGCGATTGTGCTGTTTATGGCCCTTCCGACGTTTGCGGTCAAAGGTTTGAACCAGCTGATCCCTCTAGGGATATTTTCCAGCTTGGTGGAAGGCGTGATTAAAATTGCCATTTTGGTCGGATACATGGCGGCGGTGGGAAAAGCGGGAGACATCCATCGGATGTTTCAATACCACGGCGCGGAGCATAAAACGATTTTCTGCTATGAAGCAGGCGAAGAGCTGACGGTGGAAAATGTGCGCAAACAAAGCCGTTTTCATCCGCGCTGCGGGACCAGCTTTTTGTTGATCGTGGTTATTGTCAGCATCCTGGTGACCTCGTTTGTCAGCTGGAGCAATCCTTGGCTGCGGGTAGCGTTGAAGATCCTCTTGCTGCCGGTAGTGGTGGGAATCTCCTATGAGATCATCAAATTGGCGGGGCGGTACACCAACCTGTGCACCCGGATCATTTCCGCGCCAGGATTATGGCTGCAGCGGCTGACGACCCAAGAGCCGGACGACGGCATGATCGAGGTGGCCATTGCGTCGCTTCTGCCCGTGCTGCCCCGGGTGAAGGGGAGCGACCGCTGGTGAACCGGTTGGAAAACAGATTTTCCACATGGCGGCAGCGCTTAAACCGGGCGGGCATCACGAACGCGGCGAATGAAGTGGATTTGCTGCTGGAAACCTACTGCGGTATTTCCAAAACGATGCGGCTGACCCATCCGGACCTTTTGCTGACAGAGGATCAGATCGGGCAAATTCAGCGGCTGATTGCCCGGCGGGAAGCGGGAGAGCCGCTGCAGTATCTGTTGGGATGCTGGTTTTTTTACGGGCGCCGGTTTTGGGTTGGGCCCGGCGTGCTCATTCCGCGGGCCGATACGGAGATTTTGGTGGAACAGGCTTTGGCGCAGCTGCAGGGGATCCCGTCCCCGCGGGTGGCGGACCTTTGCGCGGGAAGCGGGTGCGTCGGCATCACGGTGGCCTGCGAACGGCCAGATGCGCAGGTGTTTTTGCTGGAAGTGTCCTCCCAGGCGGCTGCGTACTGCAAAAAAAATAAGGAAGAATGGGCGCCCCGTTGCCAGATGATCCAGGCGGACGTGCTTTGCACCACCGCCGGGCTGGAAGGGCTAGATGCGGTGCTGGCCAACCCGCCTTATATCCCGACGGGAGATTTGACGCACTTGCAACAAGAGGTACAGTGGGAGCCGCGCTTGGCGCTGGACGGATCGGAGGACGGCCTGTCGTTTTACCGGCAGATTCCGCTTTTGTGGAACGAAGCGCTCAAGCCGGGCGGATTGCTGGCGGTCGAGATCGGGTTCGATCAGGCGCAGGCGGTATGCGCGATTTTCCAAAGCTGCGGGTTGGTCCAGGTGCGCACAGTCCAGGATTATGGCGGCAATGACCGCGTGGTCCTGGGACGGACGCCGGGTCTTGCGCCGGGACAAATCGAATAACGCCATTGGCTGTGCAAAAAAATAAGGAAGGGAATCTCCCTTCCTTATTTTTTTAGGTTTTGCGTGTAAAAATCCAGAAAGATGCAGAGAATGGGACCGGCCTTTCCTTTGGAAAAATAGCGCCAGATGGAAAACAAAACCAACAGCGATCCGACAAGGCAAACGATGAGGTCCAGCATGGTGTCGTTTACTCCAGTGGTCAGCGCATGCTGCGGGTCGGAATGGAAAATAAAGTTCATGCAATATTCCCAGATTTCCCAGATAACTCCGATGGTAGCGGCAAAGGAAACGGCAAAATAACCGGAAAAAATGCCGTCGCGAGGCTGGATGCGCCGGTCCGATTTGATCAGGTAAAAGAAAATGATCCCCAACAGGCCAAAAACCACCCCGGATAGGCAGTGGACCGCTTTGTCATAGAAAGGAATCCTGCCGTATCCCCGGAACGCGATGCCGACAGTATACGCTAGAAAGCTAAACCCGTTGATACAGACGGAAAGCAGGTGGGACGGCTTAAGACGGAAAACTTTCCAAAACAGGGGAGGAATCAGCAAGAAAAACGGCGACAACAAGGAAAGACCCATATAGTATGGGGTTGCGTTCAGAAAGCTATCGACAATTCCAGCTGCGCAGGTCAGAAGATAAAAAACGGAGAATCCTCGGTTGATGGTTTGGTACCGTTTCGTTTTTTCCATAAAAAACTCCTTCCGATAAGGTTGTAGGGAAAGGCGCGTTTTTATTTAGAATATCATAAATCCAATGAGAATAAAAGACGGGTTCGAAAAAAAGAACGCAGGTTTTCCTGCGTTCTTTTTTGTGACAGATGGCTACAATAATTTTTCGATAATCGACTCTACTTCCCGCAGTTTTTCCTCGGCAGTCTGCTGGGTGATGGCCTCTTTGACGCAATGTTCCAAATGCGCTTTGAGCACCTCGCCGTTTGCTTTTTTCAATACCGACTGCGCCGCCATGATCTGATTAGAGATGTCAATGCAGTAGCGGTCTTCCTCGATCATTTTCAAAATGCCGTCGATCTGCCCGCGGGCTGTTTTCAGCAGCCGGGATACTTTTTGCTTGTCTGCTACCATCTTACCGTACCTCTGTTACCGTATAGCCCGCATCGGTCACCGCTTGGATCAGGATGTCATCGGAAACATCGCGGGACAAGGTCAGGTATGCGGCCTGATCTTCCAAAGAGACTTCGGCTTGCACCCCGTCAATGGCGTTGAGCGCCTGGGATACCCGTCCGGTGCAATGGGAACACATCATGCCGTCGATTTTCAGTGTTTTTTTCATATTCATTTCTCCTTTTTGCTGTATGGTTGTATGGTAGGCTCCTTCCTGAGGATGAGCCGAATGACTGGATAGAACGTCTGCTTGGGTTCGGTGGGGGTTGAAGAAACGCAGGCGAAGTGCATTGGATACCACACAAACCGAACTGAAGCTCATTGCGGCGGCCGCCAGCATGGGATCCAGCTTCCACCCCCACAGCGGGAAGAAGACCCCAGCGGCAATCGGGATGCCGATGGTATTGTAGAAAAACGCCCAAAATAGGTTTTCTTTTACATTGCGGATCACCGACCGGCTCAGGTGGATTGCAGTCACCGCATCCAGCAGGTCGTTTTTCATCAAGACGATGTCGGCGGCTTCCAGCGCGATATCCGTTCCGGCCCCGATGGCGATGCCCACGTCGGCACGGGCCAGCGCGGGCGCATCATTGATGCCGTCCCCGACCATGGCAACTTTTTTCCCGCTTTGCTGCAATTGGCGGATTTTCTGTTCTTTTTCCTGCGGCAAAACTTGGGCGATGACGCTGGATACGCCCAGCTGCCGGCCGATGGCGTCAGCCGCCAGCTGGTTGTCGCCGGTGAGCATGATGACTTCCAGGCCCAACTGCTTCATTTCCGCAATGGCTTGCGCGCTGGTGGGTTTGGCCACGTCCGCCACGGAAAGAATGCCCAGCAGCGTTTGCTCTTTTGCAAAGAACAAGGGGGTGTTTCCCGCCTTTGCCAATTGGACGGCGGTTTGCTGCATGGCGTCCAGGGATACCTGATGCTCCCGCATCAGCCGTTCGTTCCCGGCCAAATACAAGGCCCCGTCCAAAGAGGCGGACAGCCCCAGCCCGGACAACGCCTGAAAATCGGAAACCGGGAGCAGCGGCAAGCCTTGGTTTTTCGCTTCCTGGACAATCGCTTCCGCCAAGGGGTGTTCGGACAGGCTTTCCAGCGAGGCGGCAATCTGAAGCAGCTGCGTTTGGGTCACGCCGGACGCCGGATAAAACCCGGTTACCTCCGGATGGCCCTGGGTAATCGTACCGGTTTTATCCAACACGATCGTGTGGACTTTGTGAGCGGTTTCCAGCGCTTCGGCGGATTTGATGAGAATCCCATTTTCCGCGCCCTTACCGGTGCCAACCATAATCGCTACCGGCGTTGCCAAGCCCAGGGCGCAGGGGCAGGAGATCACCAGGACGGCAATGCCGATGGAAAGCGCGAACGAAAACGGTTCCCCTACAAGCAGCCAAATCACTGTTGCCAAAACGGCGATGCTAATAACAACCGGCACAAAAATCCCTGCCACACGGTCCGCCAGCTTGGAGATGGGCGCTTTGGAGGCGCTGGCCTCTTCCATCAAGGAGATGATCTGCGCCAGGGTTGTGTCCGATCCGACCTTTGTGGCACGAAACTGAAACGCGCCGGATTTGTTGATGGTAGCTGCTACCACGGTGTCGCCGGCGTTTTTTTCCACCGGGATGCTCTCCCCGGTAATGGCGGATTCGTCCACCAAGGAACTACCCGACAGCAGCACGCCGTCCACCGGGATGCTCTGTCCTGGCCGCACGATGACCGTGTCGCCCACTGCCACCTGTTCTACCGGGATCTGGATTTCTTCTCCGCCGCGCAGCACGGTGGCCGATTGCGGGGCCAGGTTCATCAGGCGGGTAATGGCTTCCGACGTTTTCCCCTTGGACCGGGTTTCCAGGTATTTGCCCAGGGTAATCAGGGTCAAAATCATGGCGGCGCCTTCAAAATACAAATCCATGGCATACTGCTGGACGCGGTCCAGATCGCCATGCCCCAGTCCGTAACTCATCTGAAAGATGGCGAAAATACTGTACACAATGGACGCAGAGGACCCAATGGCAACCAGGGAATCCATGTTTGGCGCGCCGCGCAGCAGGGTTTGAAAACCGATTTGGAAATAACTGCGATTGAGATAGGCCACCGGCAGGGTGAGCAGCAGCTGGGTCAGGGCAAAGGGGACGGCGTTTTCCGTCCCGTGGAGAAAGGATGGGATCGGCAACCCCATCATATGCCCCATAGACAGATAGAACAGGGGGATCAAAAAGCAAAACGAAAGGATAAGCCGCCGCTTCATCTGGCGGGCGGCGTCTTGGGCCGGCGCCGGCTGGGAGGCCGGCGCCGGGCCGGCTGATTTCTGCGGAAGCGACGCGCCGTAGCCGCTGTGTTCCACCGCCTGGATGATGGCCTGCGGATTGGTTTTGGATTCGTCATAGACCACCTGCATGCTGTTGGTCAGCAAACTGACCTGGACCGACTGGACCCCTTCAGCCTTGGCCACGCATTTTTCCACATGGGCAGAACAAGCGGAGCAGGTCATGCCAGTGACGTCAAATTTTTGTTTCATCGGATGGAATTCTCCTTCCTGCGCGAAAATAAGATACGGCACCCCCGTGGGGTGTTTGGATTCGCCTTTATCATACCACATTTTTTTCTCCTGTCAAGGGATGGAAAAACCTGCGAAGGATGTTCCGGCGCCACATTTTACGCGAGCAAGCGCCAGAACTGGTCCTCGGCGAAAAACCAAAGCAGGCTGTACATGGCGATGGCCGGGATTTTTGCCAGCAGCAAAATCAGCAGAAACTTTTTCACCCGCATGTTGGTTAAGCCTGCCAGCATGCAGATCAAATCGTCGGGGAAGGCGGGCAGCAGCATGGCGATGAGGAAAAAAATCTCAAACTTTTTATCTTTTTGCAGGAACTTTTGGTATTTTTCGTAGGTTTTGGGTTTAGTGACTGCCAGCACAAACGGCTTGCCGTAAAACCGCCCCAAAAAAAAGCCGATGACGCTGCCCAGGCAAATTCCCGCATAGCTGTATAAAAAACCCGGCAGCGGGCCGAAAAGGACCACAGACGCCAGACAGCTGACGCCGCCTGGGATGATGGGGATTACCACCTGAATGACCTGGATCAAAATAAAGACCAGAGGGGCAATCAGACGGGAAGCGGAAATAAACTGTTCCAGCCGCTGCTCGCTGGTGAAGATGCCGGCCTGGAAGCCGTATACACCAAACCCCACAGCCAGCAGTAATCCCAGCAAGGTGCCCAGATTGATAAAGCGGGACAGAGCTTTATTCTGCCGAAGCTTTTCCGATACTTCTGCGGGTGCAGAAGGATTTTCTTTTTGTTTCATATCGCGATTCCTCACAAATTGACGCAGATCCCTGCGCGGTATCCAACAAAACACCAACATCTCTTTTATATTACAACATCTTTTAGTGGCGCAACAATCCTATTTTATTGCTTTTTTGTCGAATTTCTGTGTCTTTTTTGAGATTTCTTCCTTTCTTTTCCCTATGGCTTGTGCTATACTAAAAAAATAATGCGGGATTGGGGTTCTCCAAAAGGAGAAGTGCCGATTCTGTTTCCGGCAGTGGAATCGCCTGCTGGAAGTAGGGGATAGGAGGAATGTTGGATGCAATACCGTTTTTCGAAAAAAATAGATTCGCTGCAGCCCTCTGCGATCCGTGAGATTTTAAAGGCGACGGCGGATCCGGCGGTAATTTCGTTCGCAGCGGGCAACCCTGCGCCGGAAGCGTTTCCGGTGGAAGCGGTGCAGAAGATCACGGGAGAAATTTTAGAGGAAAACCCAATTTTGGCGCTGCAGTATTCTGTGACGGAGGGGTATCAGCCGTTACGGGATCAGCTGACCCAGATGGTCAAAGAGCGCTACGGGATCGGCCGAGAATTTGACCAAGTGCTGATTGTGTCCGGCGCGCAGCAGGGCATTTGCCTAAGCGCCCACTGCCTACTGGATGGCGGAGATAAGGTCATCAGCGAAAATCCCAGCTTTATCGGGTCGCTCAATGCGTTCCGTTCGTTCCGCTCCCAGCTGGTCGGGGTGGAAATGGGGCCGGATGGGATCGACATTGATGCGCTGGAACAAGCGTTGAAGGACAATCCGAATACTAAGTTTATTTACACCATCCCCAATTTCCAAAACCCCACTGGGATTACCATGAGTTTGGAAAAACGCAAGGAAGTCTACCGGCTGGCGTTGCAGTACGGCGCGCTGATTTTGGAGGATAACCCCTACGGCGAGCTGCGGTTTGCCGGCGAGGATGTGCCGACGATCAAATCCATGGATACGGAAGGGATTGTCATTTATTGCGGCAGCTTTTCGAAAGTATTGTCTCCCGGCCTGCGGGTGGGATATGTGGTAGCGCCCAAAGAAATCATTGCCAAGCTGACAGTGGCAAAGCAGTCTGCGGACGTGCATACCACGATTTTGTCCCAGCTCATTTGCAGCCGCTTTTTAAAAGAGTATGATTTCAACGCCCATATCGCCGGTTTGCGGGATATCTACCGGAAAAAGTCTGCGCTGATGATCCGGGAAATGGATCAAAATTTCAACCCAGCGGTCACCCACACCACGCCGGAAGGCGGCCTGTTCCTTTGGTGCACGCTTCCCAAAGGCAGCGATATGTTGGCATTTTGCAAAGCCGCAGTGGACCAGCAGGTTGCCGTAGTCCCGGGAAGCGCCTTCCTGACGGATGATCATGGAGTTTCCGAATCGGTTCGCCTGAATTTCTCCACGCCGACGGACGAACAAATCGTAGAAGGCATTCACCGGTTGGGAGCATTGACCAAAAAAATGTTTTAAGAGGGGTGTTATGGATGGAGAACCAAGTCCCAGAACAGAAAAAGATTATTTTTTCCGGCATTCAGCCCAGCGGGCAGATCACGCTGGGCAACTATCTGGGCGCGGTGCGCAACTGGGTACAGCTGCAGGAAGATTACCGCTGCATTTACAGTATTGTCAATATGCATGCTATTACCGTTCGGCAGGATCCTGCCCAGCTGCGGCAGCGCACCCTGGAAGCTTATGCGCTGATCCTGGCATGTGGCGTGGATCCGGAAAAATCCATTGTTTTTATCCAAAGCCATGTCAAGGAGCATGCGGAGATCAACTGGGTGCTGGCTTGCTATACCCAGTTTGGGGAACTCAACCGCATGACCCAGTTCAAAGACAAATCTGCCAAAAATCCGGATAATATTAATGCGGGACTGTTTACTTACCCGGTGTTGATGGCAGGGGATATTCTGCTGTATCAAACGGATCTGGTGCCGGTAGGGATCGACCAAAAACAGCATTTGGAGTTGGCCAGGGATGTGGCGATCCGTTTTAACGGGCAGCGCGGGAACACTTTTGTCGTGCCGGATGGGTATATTCCAAAAGAAGGGGCAAAGATCATGTCTTTGCAGGATCCTACCAAGAAGATGAGCAAATCGGATCCCAATCCCAAAGGGTGCGTGTATATTCTGGATCCGCCGGAAACGATTTTGAAGAAATTCAAAAGCGCCGTGACGGATTCCGAGTCTCAGGTCGCTTACCGGGAAGGGAAGGACGGCATCAATAACCTGATGACCATTTACGCCTGCGTGACCGGAAAAGACTATGCCCAGATCGAATCGGAATTCGCCGGCAAAGGATATGGGGAGTTCAAAACCGCCGTGGGGCAAGCCGTAGCGGATCATCTGGCTCCCATCCGGGAAAAATATACCCAACTGATGGAAGATAAACCGTATCTGGAACGCTGTTACCGCGAAGGAGCGGAAAAAGCTTCGCGGATTGCCAGCCGCACACTGGAAAAGGTCTACAAGAAAGTCGGGTTTCTCGCAAAATAAACGAATTTTCCAAATGTAAACTGCGCTATGCTCTGCATGCCGAATCCAAACGGCATGCAGAGTTTTTTTGTTGGAGAAGGGATTTTCTCGGCCGATGAAAAAGCGGGGTACTATTTTGGACAAAAGGGACATATAGTTGTGGTAGCAAAACGCGCAGAGGGGACGGTGTTTTATGGATGGCAGGCGAACTCCGTTTGGCCGGGCCGGCGCCAATCCGTTTTTCAGAACATAGACCCGCAATCAGCAGCGATCAATAAGGAGGGCTAGATCAATGGAAAACCGCAGCATTTATCAGGACATTGCGATGCGGACCGGCGGCGATATCTATTTGGGGCTTGTAGGACCGGTCCGGACGGGAAAGTCGACCTTTATCAAAAAATTCATGGAAACCCTGGTCATCCCCAATATTGACAGCGATTACCGCCGGGAACGGGCAGTGGATGAATTGCCGCAGTCGGCAGCAGGGAAAACGATTATGACCACCGAACCGAAATTCATCCCGGAAGAGGCGGTAGAAGTCTTTTTAGACGATCAGGCGTCTTTTCGCGTCCGTCTGATTGACTGCGTGGGCTATGTTGTGCCCAGCGCGCTTGGTTATGTGGAAAACGACGGGCCGCGGATGGTCATGACCCCTTGGTTTGACGAAGAAGTCCCGTTTAATATGGCCGCGGAAATCGGAACCCGCAAGGTGATCCAGGAACATTCTACCATCGGATTGGTGGTTACCACCGACGGCTCTATCAGCGACATTCCGCGGGAGGAATATGAGCAGGCGGAAGAGCAGGTGATTGCCGAACTGAAAGAAATCGAAAAGCCGTTTATCGTGCTGCTTAACGCCACAGAGCCGGATTCCACGCGGGTCCGCGACCTGGCCGGTCAGATGACCGAAAAATACGGGGTGCCGGTTATGCCGGTCAACTGTTTGGAACTGACGCAAAGCGATATCCGCAATATTTTATCCGCAGTATTATACCAGTTCCCAGTCAAAGAAATCTGCGTGGATTTCCCGCGCTGGATTCTCTCTTTGGAAAAAGAACACTGGCTGCGCAAATCCATGGTCGGCGCAATTCTGGACAATGCCCAGCAAATTGTCCGCATCCGGGATGTGGAAGGGGCGATGTCCCAGGTGGCCAGCCGGGAACAGATTGAAAGCGCCGCCGTGACGGAAATTGATCTGGGCAAGGGAAAAGTCCGGCTGCAATTGCGTGTGCCAGGCGCCCTTTTGTACCAGATTATCAGCGAAAAAACGGAATTAGAGATTGATTCAGAGGAAAAACTGATTCCATGTATGATGGAATTGGCGCAGATGAAACGGGAATATGGAAAGATCAAAGACGCATTAGACCAGGTGGAGGCCGTGGGATACGGGATCGTCATGCCCACCCTGGAAGAACTCAAGCTGGAAGAGCCGGAAATCGTCAAGCAGGGCAACCGCTATGGAGTACGGCTAAAGGCCAGCGCCCCGTCCATTCACATGATGAAAGCGGATATTACGACGGAAATTTCCCCGATTGTAGGATCGGAAAAACAGTCGGAGGAATTGGTGATGTATTTGCTGCAGGAATTTGAAGACAGCCCGGAAAAAATCTGGGAATCCAACATTTTCGGCAAATCCCTGCATTCGCTGGTGAACGAAGGGCTGCACAACAAACTATACCGCATGCCTCAGGAGGCGCGGATGAAATTACAAGAGACCATTGAGCGGATTATCAATGAAGGATGTACCGGCTTGATTTGCATTATCATTTAATCTCCGTGGTGTTCAAACGCTGGGAATTTCCCAGCGTTTTTTCTTTGGTGCCGGCAAAAGAAAGCTTTTACCCAAGGGGATTCTATGGTATACTAAAACAATCAAGGGGAAAAAGATAAAGGAGACGGGAATCATGGCAAAGGGAGAGCTGTTTTCCACCGTGTTGCGTGGATTTCATAAAGAGCAGGTCACACAGTATATCGGCGAACTGGTGCGCAAGTATGAACGAGAGAAAGAAGAATTGCGCAAACGCTGGGAAGCGGTGAATCGGGAAAAGGAGCAGCTGCGGCAACAACTGGACGAGCAGCGGCAGGCCGCTGAAAAGGAGGAGCCACAAGAAGAACCGATACCGGCGCCAGCCTGTGACAATCAGAAGGAAGAAACCGATCTGACGCGTCTGCGGCAGTTGGCGCGGCAACTTTCCGACCAGCTGGATCAGGCCAGAAAAAGAGAAGAGGCGGTACGTCGGGAAAGCGAACGGATTTTAGAAGCTGCCCGCATAGAAGGGCGCACGATTTTAAATAAGGCCAAAGAAGCCGGAAGCGAAGAACAGTCGGCCTTGAACCGGATGCGGGAACAGCTGGAGCGGGACGCGAAAGATTTGCAACAGCAAAAGCAGGCAGCGCAAGACGTTTTGGCGCAGGCACAGCAGCAGGCGCAGCAATGGAAAGCGGATGCCAAACGGGAAAGCGAAGAGGTTGTAAACCACGCACAAGAGAAAGCCCAGCAGATCTTGGCCCAGGCGCAGGAGAAAGCCCAGCAGATTTTGGCCCAGGCGGAGGACGAAAAAAGACGGCAGGTCGCGCAGGTACAAGAGCAGTTGCAGGAAACCAAACAGCAGCTGGGGCAGATGGTGGGCCGGATGGGCAATCTGTCTGAGGAATTGGAACGGTTTGGCGATTGCATCCGGGAACAAAGAGCAGATTGCGGCCAGCCGAATAAAGGATAGGTTGGCCGGGCGGATTTCGGGCAGACCGCCGGGTTGTCGCTGAGGATATCCGGGCGCCGTTTTGGGGAATTTACAGAACGAAAACATAAAATTGACCTGATTTGGAAAAATAGATGGTATCCTATGAAGAAAGCGCGAGAGAATCGATAGGGAGGTAGTGAAAAAGAATGCCTGCAATGTATGCACACGATACCTTTGGCAGAAAGGTGGCGGCAAAACTGCCGAATTCTGCAAAATGGCCGATCCTGCGCTATCCGCAGATGTTTCGCGTCGGGCTGCAGGGGCCGGATGTATTGTTCTTTTACAACCCCTTTGCCGTGCACCCGGTCGGCGATTTGGGCCGGTCGCTGCATCAAAAAACGGCGAAGGCGTTTTTTACGCATGCCCGGACAGTTTGGCAAAACAGCGGAAAAAGCCCCGCCCAGCTGTCTTATCTGATGGGATTTTTGTGTCATTTCATGCTGGACAGCGCTTGTCATCCGTATGTCAATGCACAAAGTGAACGGATCGGTGTGGGCCATATTGCCATAGAAACGGAATTTGAGCGGCTTTTGCTGCTTTTGGACAAAAAGGATCCGGTTTCGTTCCCGGTGGGATACTGCATGCCGGTGGATTCGGATTTGGCTGAAGAGATTGCGCCGCTTTATCCCGGCGTCAGCGCGCGGGAAATGGGGCGGAGCATTCGGGCGATGCGGCGGTATAAAAATCTTTTGGTCATGCCCAGCCGGCAGGTGCGCGAGCTGGCCAAAAAGGGGTTGCGTCTGGTCGGGCAGTACAACGCCATTACCCAGCATATCCTGGAACCGCAGCCCGATCTGCGCTGTAGGATGACCTGCGAGCATTTGCTGGAATTGTACCGGCGGACCATAGCCCAGACCGTGACGCAGCAGGTGGCGTTTGTATCTGCGATTCAGCAGGGAACGCCGTTTGATGAGCGGCTGAACCGGACGTTTGAGTGAGGAGAAGAGAATATGGGGAAAGAAAAATTGAGCCGGCTGGAAAAATATTGGATCTTATACGATGTGGCCAATTCAGCGTTTATCCTGCTGGTGGCAACCATTGTGCCGATTTATTTTAACAGCCTGGCGGAGGCAGCGGGTATTTCCGAGGTGGATTATTTGGCCTATTGGGGGTACGCGGCCTCGGTGGCGACTTTGATCGTGGCGCTGATCGGGCCGATTTTCGGCACCATGGCGGATATGAAAAATTTCAAAAAACCCATTTTCACCGCCAGTATGATGGTAGGCGTTTTGGGGTGTGCGGCGTTGTCTTTCCCCACCTCCTGGGTGGTGTTTTTGGCCATCTTCGTCATTGCCAAGGTCGGGTTTTCCGCCAGCTTGATTTTTTATGATTCCATGCTTTCTGACATTACCGATCCGGACCGCATGGATGAAGTGTCTGCCCAGGGCTATGCATGGGGCTACATAGGAAGCTGTATCCCTTTTTTAATCAGCCTGGGGATTGTGCTGGGCAATCAGGCGCTTGGGATTTCCATGACGACGGCGATGGGGATCGCCTTTTTCCTCAGCGCAGCCTGGTGGTTGCTTCTCACCCTGCCGCTGCTGCGCCATTATGAGCAAACGCATTACTCTTCCAAGCGGGACCACGCGGTCCGGGATACGTTTGCTACCTTGTATCATACCTTTCGGGAAATCAAATCCCAAAAACATATTTTCCTCTTTCTGCTCGCCTTCTTTTTCTTTATCGACGGGGTCTATACCATCATTGATATGGCAACAGCGTTTGGCAGCGCGTTGGGATTCGATTCGACCATGCTGCTTTTGGCCCTGCTGCTGACTCAGGTTGTTGCATTCCCGTTTGCGCTGCTGTTTGGGAAATTGTCCAAACAGTACCGAAACGACCGGCTGATCAAAATTTGCATCGCCGCGTATACGCTGATCGCCTTGTTTGCCATCCAGCTGGATCAGGTATGGGAATTCTGGCTGCTGGCCGGATGCGTCGGGATTTTTCAAGGGGGGATCCAGGCGCTGTCCCGCTCTTATTTTGCAAAGATTATCCCGCCGGAAAAAGCGGGAGAGTATTTCGGCCTGTTCGATATCTGCGGCAAGGGCGCATCTTTTATGGGAACGGCGTCGGTGGGGCTGTTCACCCAGCTGACCGGCAGTACCAATCTGGGGATTTCCGTTTTGGCGGTGATTTTTGTGATTGGCCTGGTGCTGTTCCACTATGCGGCCAAAATCAATCGGGGCTGGAATAATCAAAGCGAAAAATAGTTCTGTGGAAAAACAAAATATTTTTTTAGAAAAGCGGTGCAAAAAAGCACCGCTTTTTACGTCATATTGATGAAATTTATAACAAGTCATGACAAATCATAGACCAGCAGTATGATTTTTGATATAATAATTTTGAAATTATTTGCGATAACCAATTCGAATTAGGTGGTGAGTGATGCCGGATGCCGGGGGCGGAAGGCAGAAAACATGAAAGAAGGACAGACAAAAATCCCAAAGCTTGCGCTGGATCTTGTAGAGGAAGGGCAAGACCTTAGCTTATGGGAAGAAAAAGTTGATAGGAAAAAGCGGGCTTTGCCGGAAGGCGTTAGCAACCGAATGATGTATTCGGATGTGATCCGCATTGCCTGGCCGTCTATGGTGGAGTTGCTGCTGACGCAGCTGGCTTCTATGGTGGACCTGATGATGGTAGGGCAGTTGGGCGCCTGGGCGTTGACGTCCGTGGGGCTGACGACCCAGCCTAAATTTCTGTTTATGACCGTGTTCCAAGCGATGAATGTCGGCGCCACGGCGATGGTCGCCCGGTACAAGGGGGCCGGACGGCCGGATAAGGCGAATCTGATCATGCGGCAGGCTTTGATGATGACGCTGATCGGGTCGGTTGTTATGTCCTTTATCGGCTATTTTGCGTCGGAATGGATGGTGCAGTTCATGGGGGCGACCGACGCGGAAAGCCTAGCTGGCGGTACGATTTACCTGCAGATTCAGATGATCGGTTTTGTACCGATGGCATTGACCACGGCGGTCACTGCGGTTCTGCGCGGAGTTGGCGATTCCAGAACGGCAATGATTTATAATGTTGTCGCCAATGTCGTCAACGTTATTTTAAACTACTTTTTGATCTACGGACATATGGGATTCCCGGCCATGGGTGTTGCAGGCGCTTCTTTGGCGACCATTTTGGGGCAGGCGGCCGCAACGGTAATGGCATTTTATGCCATCATGCGCCATAACAGTGGGTATCTGCATCTGCGGCTTCAGGATGGGTTCCTGCCGGATCGCGAATCCATTTCCGCCATTTTCAAGGTTGGGTTCCCTGCCATGATCGAGCAGCTGGTTATGCGTGCGGGCATGATTATCTATTCCAAAACCGTGGCTTCTTTGGGAACGGTGGCGTTTGCAACCCACCAGGTTTGCATGAATATCCAGGCTTTGTCCTTCATGAATGGGCAGGCGTTCGGCGTTGCCGCTACTTCTCTGGTTGGGCAGTGCCTTGGAAAGAAGAGACCGGATATGGCGGAGGAATACAGCCGGCGAACCCGCCGGATCGGCATGATCGTGGCTTTAGCTTTGGCAGCTTGTTTTGTACTGTTCTCCCGGCAGATTGTGGCCCTTTACAATGACGATCCGCAAATCGTCACCTTGGGCGGTACAATTTTGATGTTTATTGCATTCATCCAGCCGTTCCAGGCATCCCAGTTCATCCTGGCTGGCGTACTGCGCGGCGCTGGGGATACGCGTGCGACAGCGGTCATCACCTTTATGACGGTGCTGTTGGTGCGCCCTGGGCTGGCGATTTTGATGATCTATGCATTCCATTGGGGACTGCCGGGCGCCTGGGTGGCGCTGGCGGCAGATCAGCTGCTGCGGTCCCTGCTTGTTTGGCTGCGGTTTAGCGCTGGCAAATGGAAGACGATTAAAGTGTAAAATAGTTTGCAGTACATCAAAAAAGGCGGATTTTCCGCCTTTTTTTGATGCATGTTTATATTTTTGCATGAGCATTTGCCGAATCAGGGAAAAAGAAAAATGGATCATTTCAAAAAGGGTTGGAATATCTATTGACAAAAATAGAACAAAGAGGTATAGTCAAATAGTTAGATCGTCAAACTAATTTTCGGAGGAAATCCATGGACGCTTTTTCAATGGCATTAAATGAAATATTGGTAGATGTATATCAAAATATTTTGCGAGTAGAAGAAAAGGCGCTGCAGGAAGCGGGACGGCTCCATCTTTCCATCAAAGAAATGCACCTGCTGGAAGCAGTAGGAAAAGGGGAGACGCAAGGGCGGACAGTCAGCGAAATCGCTTCTGCCATGAATATTACCAGGCCGACTGCGACGGTAGCGATCAGCAAACTGGAAAAGCGGGGATATCTGGAAAAAAAGTCTGACGACGCGGATGGCAGGACGGTGCGAGTGACCCTGACCAAAAAGGGGAAACGGATCGACAATTTTCACCGACTGTATCACTATAATATGGTAACGAAGATTGCAGAAGGCCTGACCAAGGAAGAAAAAGACAGCTTGCTGAAGGGAATCGGTAAGCTGAATCAATTTTTACAAGAAAGTCTGGGAGAGAAAAAATGAGTTTTTGCGTATTGGGGACGGGAAGTTACGTTCCACCGAAAATTGTGACCAACGATGATTTGACCGCGTTTTTGGATACGTCTGACGAATGGATCCGGGAACGCACAGGGATTCGGCAGCGTCATGTCTGCACAGAGGAATCTGCTTGCGATTTGGCGTATCAGGCGGCGAAAAACGCGCTGGAACAAAGCGGCACCAGCCCGGAGGAGCTGGACATGATCCTTTGTGCGACCATTAGCTCGGATTTTGCCACCCCCTCGATGGCGTGCGTGGTACAAAAACGGCTTGGCGCCTCCTGCCCGGCGATGGACCTCAATGCCGCCTGCTCCGGCTTCTTATTCCTGCTGGATACGGCGGCCGGCTTCTTTGCCCGTGGGCGGGTCAAAAAGATGCTGGTGATCGGCGCGGAGCGGATCAGCCGCCTGCTGGACTGGGACGACCGCAGCACCTGTGTGATTTTTGGCGACGGCGCCGGCGCGATGGTGTTGGGAGAAGGAGACTGCTATTTGGCGTCCCAGCTGTTTTCCAAAGGGGATGACGAGGTCATCCGCACGCCGGTATTTGAAGGGAAGTCTCCGTTTAACAAACGGGAACAGGAATCGCCTTACATCCATATGAAAGGGCAGGAAACCTTCCGGTTCGCAGTCAACGCCATGACCCATGATTTGAAACAGCTGATCGCGCAGGCGGGTTTTTCGGAAGAGGACATCGCCTGGGTTGTTCCGCATCAGGCCAACATCCGTATCATTGACGCGGCCAGAAAGCGTTTGAACATCCCGCCGGACCGGTTTTGCGTGAACATCGACCGCTACGGCAACACCTCTTCCGCCAGCATCCCGATGATGGTGGATGAATTAAACCGCTCCGGCAGGCTGCACCGCGGCGATCTGCTGGCCTTGTGTGCGTTCGGCGGGGGCCTGTCCAGCGCCGCCTGTATTTTACGCTGGTAGAACCGGGCATCCGGTTTTGCGATATAGTTTGAACTTTCTAGGAGGAAACGAAAATGATTTTTGAAAAATTGACTGCCATTTTGGCGGAACATGTGGACTGTGACCCGAGCACCATTACCATGGATACAACCTTTGAGGAGCTGGGCGTTGACTCGCTGGACACGGTGGATATGGTGATGGAGCTGGAAGAAGAGCTGGGAATCGAGCTGGAACTGGACGAAAAGATTTCCACCGTTGGCGAGATGGTCGAACTGGTAGAAGAAAAAATGGGTGAGAAGGAATAGACGATGATCAAAACACCAATTTGTGATATGCTGGGGATCGAATATCCGATCTTCCAGGGAGGAATGGCCTGGATTGCGGACGGAAAGCTGGCTGCAGCGGTATCGGAAGGCGGCGGCCTGGGGATCATTTCCGCGATGAACGCAGGGCCGGATTATCTTAAGCAGGAGATTGATACCTGCCGCAAGCTCACGAAAAAGCCCTTTGGGGTAAATGTCATGCTGATGAGCCCCCATGTAGAAGAAGTGGCGAAACTGCTGGCGGAAGAAAAGGTACCGGTGATTACCACCGGCGCGGGAAATCCGGGAAAGTACATGAAAATGTGGCTGGCCGCAGGCATCAAAGTGATTCCGGTGGTAGCCTCGGTGGCGATGGCCAAACTGGTGGCGCGTCAAGGAGCCTGTGCGGTGATCGCCGAAGGCGGTGAATCCGGCGGGCATGTAGGCGATTTGACTACCATGGCGCTGTTGCCGCAGGTATGTGACGCGGTGGAATTGCCGGTGATCGGCGCCGGCGGCATTGCAGACGGGCGCGGCGTGGCCGCCGCTTTTATGCTGGGCGCGGTGGGCGTACAGCTGGGAACCCGCTTTTTGGTGGCACTGGAATGCGGCGTTCACCAAAATTACAAAAACAAAATCCTCAAGGCGAAGGACATCGACACCATCGCCACAGGAAAGAGGCTGGGCCATCCGGTACGCTGCTTGAAAACGCCCTATTCCCGGGAATATTTCCGCAAAGAATACGACCCCAGCGTATCCGACGAAGCGTTGGAGGCATTTGGCGTAGGCGCATTGCGCAAGGCGGCGGTAGAAGGCGACGAACAGCACGGCTGCTTCTTGGCCGGGCAGGTCGCTGCAATGGTGCATAAAGAACAGCCGGCAGCGGAAATTATCCGGGAAATTTTCGCACAGGCGGAAGAAGTATTAAATGGAGCGGGAAAATGGGTAAAATAGCGTTTGTTTTTGCGGGGCAGGGTGCCCAGTACAGCGGGATGGGGCAAGAACTTTATGAAGCCTCTGCCGCGGCGCGGGATTTGTTTCTCCTGGCGGATCGCATCCGGCCGGGCACTTCGGATCAATGCTTTCACGGCTCCAAGGAGGAACTGGCCCAAACCAAAAACACACAGCCGTGTTTGTTTTGCGTGGATTTGGCGGCGGCGCTGGCGTTAAAAGAAGCCGGCGTGCGCGCAGACGGCGTCGCAGGATTTTCCTTGGGCGAGGTCGCCGCGCTGAGCTATGCGGGAGTTCTCAATCGCGAAGAAGGGTTTTCGCTGGTTTGCCGGCGCGCCCAATTGATGGAGGAAGCTGCCGAAAAGGTAGACAGTACCATGGCCGCCGTGTTAAAATTGGAGAACGAAACCGTAGAAGGCATTTGCCGTCAGTTTTCCCATCTTTACCCGGTGAACTACAATTGTCCGGGACAGCTGGTTGTGGCGGGAGACCGGGAGGAAATCGAAGGGATGAAACCGCTGGTCAAAGAAGCGGGGGGCAGAATGGTTCCGCTGGCGGTGAGCGGCGGGTTCCATTCCCCGTTTATGGCGCAGGCAGCAGAGCAGTTTGCCAAAGTGTTGGAAGAGTATTCCTTTGGCCCTGGGTGGATGCCGGTTTGGGCCAATTTTACGGCAGAACCCTATGCGGGGGACTATCGGAATCTTTTGGCCCAGCAGATGTGCCATCCGGTTCGCTGGGAACAGACGGTGCGCAATATGGCGGCGGAAGGGTTCGACACCTTCATCGAGGTCGGCCCGGGGAAAACGCTCAGCGGGCTGATTGCAAAGACCCTGCCGGGAGCGGCGGTGCATCAAGTGGAAAATCTGCAGACGTTGCAGCAGACGGCAAAGGCGGTGTTGGAACAATGATTCTGGAAAATAAAACGGCGCTGATTACCGGCGCAAGCCGCGGCATCGGGCGTGCCATTGCCCTGGCGTTTGCCAAAGAGGGCGCGAACCTGGCGGTGATTTATTCCGGCGCAGAGCAGGCGGCACAGGAAGTTTGCAGCCAGGCAAAAGCGTTCGGCGTTCAGGCGAATGCGTATCGGTGTGATGTTTCCGATTTTGACGCCAGCAAGGAAACCGTGCAGGCGGTGCACAAAGCCTTTGGCCGGATTGATATTTTGGTCAACAACGCGGGCATTACGCGGGACGGGCTTGTCTATACCATGAAAGAAGCGGATTTTGACGCGGTGCTGGATGTCAACCTCAAAGGGGCATTTCACATGATTAAGCACTGCTATCCGATTTTTGTCAAACAGCGCAGCGGCAAAATTATCAATCTTTCCTCCGTATCCGGGCTGATGGGAAACGGCGGGCAGGCGAATTATTCCGCCTCCAAAGCCGGGCTGATTGGGCTGACCAAATCGGTGGCGCGGGAACTGGCGGGGCGCGGCATTTGCTGCAACGCCATTGCGCCGGGATTTATTGATACGGAAATGACGGCAAAGATTTCCATGGACGAAAATCAGCTGGCGGCTATGATCCCGCTCAAACGGATGGGAAAGCCGGAAGAAGTGGCGAACCTGGCGCTGTTTTTGGCGGGAGCCGGCTCGGATTACATCACCGGAGAGGTCATTCGGATCGACGGCGGGCTGGCCATGTAGGAGGAGAAGGCGATGAAACGAGTAGTGGTAACCGGCTTAGGAGCGGTGACGCCGGTGGGGAACGATATCCCGACATTTTGGGAAAATTTGGTGGCTGGCAAGAATGGAATTGGCCTTTTGGACCGGTTTGATACCAGCGATTATAAAGCAAAGGTAGCGGCCCAAGTCAAGGATTTCGACCCTTCGCTCTATTTGGAAAAAGGAGAAATCCGCAAAAGCGACCTGTTCTGTCAATATGCCATGGCAGCGGCCTGCCAGGCGGTAGAGGACAGCGGCATTTCCGGCAAAGTGGCGCCGGAGCGCTTTGGAGTCTATTTTGGATCCGGCATCGGCGGGCTGATTACTATGTCCAACGAAATCCAGAAGCTGCTGGAAAAGGGGCCCAAGCGGGTATCGCCCTTTTTTATCCCGATGATGATTGCCAATATGGCGGCGGGCAATATTGCCATCCGCTTCCAGGCTAAGGGCCCATGCCTGCCGGTGACGACGGCCTGCGCCACCAGCACCAACGAGGTTGGCGAAGCGTTTCACGCCATCCGCGCCGGGCTGGCGGATGTGATTTTGGCCGGCGGCGCGGAAGCGGCGATTACGCCCATTGGCGTTGCCGGGTTTACCAACTGCATGGCGCTTTCCCTGTCGGCGGATCCGGACGCGGCGTCCTTGCCGTTTGACAACCGCCGCAGCGGATTTGTCATGGGAGAAGGCGCTGGCGCGCTGGTGCTGGAAGAATATGAACACGCCAAACGGCGCGGCGCCAAAATTTATGCGGAAATGACCGGCTATGGATGTACCTGCGATGCGTATCATATGACTGCGCCCGCTCCTGGCGGGGAAGGAGCGGCTAGGGCGATTGGCCTGGCGCTGGAGGAATCCGGCGGCGCGCAGTGGCCGCTTTACCTCAATGCCCATGGCACGGGGACACCGTTAAATGACACCACCGAAACCCAGGCGGTAAAAGCTGCCCTGGGTGAAAAGGCGAAGGATGTTTTGATCAGTTCGAACAAATCCATGACCGGCCATATGCTGGGGGCTGCTGGCGCAGTGGAAGCGATTGTATCGGTGCTGGCGCTGTCCAAAGGGGAAATTCCACCGACCATCCACCTGCAGGAGCCGGACCCGGCGTGCGATTTGGATTATGTGCCCAACCAGGCAAGAAAGGTCCAGGCGAATATGGCGTTGTCCACTTCGCTGGGATTCGGCGGGCATAACGCCTGCGTTGCATTTCGACGGATAGAAGGAGATCAGGATGGAAATTAAATCGATTCGCGCTTTGGCGGAAATCATGAAGGCCAACGGGTTGACCCTGTTGGAAATGAACGAAGAGGGTAAGACCATCCGGTTGGAGCGAAAGGCGGAATTTTCTCCCGCGCAGGTTCCCAATCTTCCGGCGGAGAAACCGGCAGGATCGGCGGAAACTGCCGCAGCCCCGGAACCGGCGGCGGAAGAAGGCGTGCTGGTGGAAAGCCCAATGGTAGGGATGTATTATGCGGCGCCTGCGCCGGGGTCCGATCCGTTTGTAACGGTAGGAAGCCGGGTCAAGAAGGGCGATGTACTGTGCATTATTGAAGCGATGAAAACCATGAACGAAATCACCGCCGAGCAGGATGGGGAGATCGTTCAGATCTATGCGGGCAACGGCCAGCTGGTGGAAGTGGGTCAGCGGCTGTTCCGCGTGAGGGAAATCGGATGAATCAAGAACAAATCAAAAAAATTCTGCCCCACCGGGACAACATGCTTTTGGTGGAAGAGGCCCAGGTGATCGATGGCGTGGCGCACGGAAAGTATACGGTGCGGGGAGACGAGTGGTTTTTGCAGGGGCATTTCCCGGGAAATCCTGTGGTGCCCGGCGTGATCCTTTGTGAAATGATGGCGCAGGCTACCTGTGTGCTGCTGGCGGAATCCTTGCCAGCTGGCGCGACTCCTTTTTTCACGAGCTTGGATAAGGTGAAATTCAAACACCCGGTCCTGCCTGGCGATACGCTGGAAACAGAATGCGTGATCACCAAATCCAAAGGACCGTTCTATTTTGCCAGCGGAAAAGGATTCGTAAAGGGAAAGCTGTGTGTCAGCGGAGACTTTTCGTTTGCTGTAATAAGGAAGTGAGCCTTTGTTTTCAAAAATTCTGATTGCAAACCGCGGGGAAATTGCTGTCCGGATTATCCGGGCCTGCAAAGAGATGGGGATTGCCACGGTGGCGATCCATTCCCAGGCGGATATGGAATCGTTACATGTGTCCCTGGCGGATGAGAGCGTCTGCGTGGGGAAAGCGCTGCCTGCGGACAGCTATCTGCGCCAGCGGGATATCATCACCGCGGCGCTGCTAACCGGGGCGCAGGCCATCCATCCCGGCTATGGCTTTTTGGCTGAGAACGCGGATTTTGCCCGCCTTTGCGAGAAAAACGGTTTAGTCTTTATCGGGCCGAATGCGGACGTGATTTCCCAAATGGGGGATAAAGATGCGGCACGGCGGCTGATGAAGCAAGCAGGCGTCCCTACCGTGCCCGGCACGGATTTGCTGGAGTCGGCGGCAGAAGCGGCGCAGGCGGCGGAACAAATTGGCTACCCGGTGCTGATCAAAGCCAGGGCAGGCGGCGGCGGAAAGGGGATCCGGCTGGTCCGCGGGCCGGAAGAAATGGAAAACGCATTCCTGACTGCCTCGGAAGAGGCACGAAATGCGTTTGGCGACGGCGGCGTATACCTGGAAAAATTCCTGTCTCCGGTCAAGCATATCGAGGTGCAGCTTTTGGCCGATGAAAAGGGGAATGTCGTGTGCCTGGGCGAACGGGAATGTTCCATCCAAAAAAGGAATCAGAAGCTTTTGGAGGAATCGCCGTCGCCGGCGATCTCCCCGGAACTGCGGGAAGAAATGTGTGAGGCGGCCGCCAAAGCCGCCAAAGCCGCCGGCTATACCAATGCGGGAACGGTGGAATTTCTGCTGGACGACGAAAACCATTTTTATTTTATGGAGATGAACACCCGGCTGCAGGTGGAGCACCCGGTCAGCGAATATGTTTCGGGTGTGGATATTGTAAAATGGCAGATCCGCATCGCCTGCGGGGTACTGTTGAATTTTAAGCAGGAAGACGTGAAAATCACCGGCGCCGCCATTGAGTGCCGGATCAACGCCAAAGGAAGCGGGAAAATTTCTTTTTTACATGTTCCAGGCGGCCCCTGGGTGCGGTTTGATACCTTTTTGTACCAGGGATATGAAATGCTTCCCTATTATGATTCGATGATGGGGAAATTGATTGTCTATGCCAAGACGCGGGAGGAAGCCATCCGCAAGATGAATTCCGCTTTGTGCGAACTGGTGATTGAGGGTGTACCGAACAATCTGGATGAACAGCTGGAAATTATCAGCGATCCGGCGTTTCAAGCCGGGCGGTACCATACCGATTTTATGGCAAAAAGGGGTGAGTGATCGCAATGCAGCTTCAGGGCTTTTTTAAAAAACCAAAGAACGAGCTGGAAAAAGGCGGGCGCACGCCGGCCAACGCCATGGCGGAGGCGCATGCAGAACCCAGCGAACTTTGTCCATCTTGTAAAAAGGCGGTTCTGCTCAACGAGCTGTGGGACAACAATTTGGTTTGCAGCTGTGGCCACCATTTCCGCATGAACGCTCGCCAGCGGATTGATTTCATTACCGATCCGGGCAGCTTTTGCGAAATGGATGGGGATCTGCGCGCCCGGGACGTCATCGAATTTCCCGGCTATGAAAAAAAACTCAAACACGCGCGGCTCGCCTCTGGCGAAAAGGAGGCGGTCATCTGCGGGACCGGGACAATTGGCGGCAGCGCGTGCTGCTTGTTTGTGATGGAACCTTCGTTTATGATGGGCAGCATGGGGACGGTGGTTGGCGAGAAGATTACCCGGCTGTTTGAATACGCTACGGCGCATTCGCTGCCGGTGGTGGGATTTACCGTTTCCGGCGGCGCCCGGATGCAGGAGGGAATTTTATCCTTGATGCAGATGGCGAAGACGTCCGGCGCGGTGAGACGGCACAGCGACGCGGGCAATTTGTATATCGCGGTTCTGACGGATCCGACCACCGGCGGGATTACCGCCAGCTTTGCCATGGAAGGAGATATCATTTTAGCCGAACCAGGGGCGTTGATCGGGTTTGCCGGCCCGCGGGTGATTGAACAGACCATCCGGAAAAAACTGCCGGAGGGGTTCCAGCGGGCAGAATTTTTGGTCGAGCGCGGCTTTGTGGATCGGATTGCGCCGCGGGCAGGACAGAAAAAGCTGCTGGCGCGGTTGCTCCAGCTGCATGAGAGGAGGACGGCGCAATGAAAACAGCGTATGAGAAAGTACAGGCAGCGCGAGCAAAGGGCCGTCCGTCTGGGCTGGGCTTTATCCGGGGAATTTTTTCCGATTTTATAGAGCTGCACGGAGACCGCCGGTTTGCCGATGATACCGCTATTGTAGGCGGTATTGCGCGATTGCGAGAGAAACCAGTGACGGTGATTGCCATGGAGAAGGGCGGCAATACCAAAGAAAAGCTGTTCCGCAATTTCGGGTCTCCCAACCCTGAAGGATACCGTAAAGCGCTGCGATTGATGAAACAGGCGGAAAAGTTCCATCGCCCGGTGATTTGCTTTGTAGATACGTCCGGCGCGTTTTGCGGCATCGGCGCGGAAGAGCGAGGTCAGGGTCAGGCGATTGCGGAAAACCTGGTGGAAATGATGGGACTGCGCGTCCCGATTATCGCTGTATTGATCGGCGAAGGGGGAAGCGGTGGCGCATTGGCTTTGGCGGTGGCGGATGAGGTTTGGATGCTGGAAAACGCATTCTATTCTGTGATTTCGCCGGAAGGGTGCGCCAGTATTTTGTGGAAAGATGCCAAGAAAAACAAAGAGGCCGCTGAGTGCCTGAAGCTGACGGCGGAGGATATGAAGCGCATGCGGGTAGTGGAGCGGGTGATCCCGGAGGAAGGAAGGACTTTCCCGGAAATTTATGCTTACCTGGAATCTCTGCTCTGGAATACGCTGGAAGAAAAGGAAAACCGCGATCTCTCTGCGCTGCTGGACGCCAGATATCAGCGATTCCGCCAATTTGGGCCAATGCAGGAAATGCAAGAGTGATTTGGAAAAAGCGAAAAAAGGCTGGAACATTCCAGCCTTTTTCTTTTTGCCTGGGCGTTTGGCGTTCTTTTTTCGATTGGGCTCATAAGAAAACACAAAAACCAATATACTACTACAGAAAGTTGGTGGTGACATGTTTTTTGTGGTCAAATGGGCGAAAATTAAGCTGCTGGCAGTCGGCGTCACGGTGTTTTGCTGTTTTGCAGGCATGATGGTCGCAGGACAAAGAGCGCAGCAGGTGTCCGGCGCGGCATACGAAGAGCTGTATCCGGATCTGTATGTTGATTCCGAAGGCACTTTCGAACCGGAAACAGGAAAGGTGGTTTACTACACGTTTGACGACGGCCCTTCGAAAAATACCCTCGCCATTTTGGATGTGCTGAAGGAAAAAGGGGTCAAAGCCACCTTTTTTGTCACGGGGCAGGAAGCGGCCGGTATTGATTCTGACGCGGTGTTAAAACGAATTGTAGAGGAAGGGCACAGCATTGGCATTCACACCTATTCCCATAAGAGCAAGGAAATTTACCAAAGCGTAGAGTCGTATTTGGAAGACTTTTACAAGATTCGGGAGAAGATCATCCAGGCAACTGGGGTACAGCCGCATATCTTCCGGTTCCCTGGGGGCAGTGTAAATAACAGCTTTGCAGACCCTGCCGTACAAAAGGCTATCCGGATCGAAATGCGCCGCCGCGGGTTTATCTACTACGACTGGAACGTGGTTTCGGGGGACGATAAATCCTATATGACCGATACCCAAACACTGATTCAAAATATTGTAAACGGCGCTCAGGGAAAGGATAAGGTGGTCATCCTCTGCCATGACGATTCCATGCGGGTATCCACCGCGGAAGCCGTGGGACCGGTGATTGATCAGCTGACGGCGCAGGGGTACCGGTTTGATCGGTTGACTGAGTCGGTGGAACCGGTGCAATTCAACCATAACGATGACTAATCGGCAGGTTAAAGCAGATTGCGCAGATGGGGGAATTCCGAGTCGTAAATATGGTTGAGTAGGGTTTTGATGCGATTTAATTCTGCGGAGAATTCGGCGAGGTCGCCGTATTTCGCCAGCTTTTCCAACCGGGTCATGGCGGCGGTGATCTCGTCCAGTTCTATATGGCGGACGAACCGAATGAGTACATGCTCCGCATGTTCCCAGGCGCGGGAGACGGAAGCCGCGTGTTGGGCCAGTTCCTCAAAATTCTGGCTGTAGATTGATTCTTCCAGTTTTTGAATTCGGCTGGTAAAGTCGTGCCGGTATAAAGAGACGGTGGAGACGCTCACTACGCAAAGGATTATAATCAGCAAAAGGATTGTGACGGCGAGAAACACTCGTTTCATCGGACGGCCTCCTTTTTCACCAGCCGATAGGCTCCGCCCCGGTCGCAGGTGAGCAAAAATACCTCGTCCAGCGCGCATTGCTGGGATTGCAGCAGCTGATTCAGCCAATTGTGGTCCTGTCCGCAGAATTGCAGCGCTGCCTCGCAGACGGATCCGTCCGCCACCACGACCACAGGCGGATCGTTTGCATTGGCAGGCTCCGGGATGTGCAGATCCTGGTTGGTGGGCTGCTGAAAAGAAAATTTTTGCAGGATATTCAGTTTCCCAGTTGTCTCTACAATGGCATAAGCCACTTGACTGACGTCAAAGCAGCCTTGGCCGCGCAACTGGGCAGTCAGGTCGTCGATGGAAAGGCGCAAGGAAGACATCTGTTTTTGATCGATTACGCCGTCCCGAATGAGAACCCGGGGAGATCCGGAGATGATCTTGCGCATCTTCACATTTTTCAGAATCAGGCCGGAAACCAGCACTTCGCACGCCACCAGCGCAAAAATGGAAACCAGCCCCGCGCTCATCGGGATATTGGTATCTTCGATGGGAAGGGTGGCGATGTTGGAGATGAGGATGGTGATGACCAGCTCCGTTGGAGAGAGTTCGCCGATTTGGCGTTTCCCCATAATCCGCACGGCAATGACAATCACGATATACAGAATCATCGTACGCAGAAAGGTAACGGTCATGCCATATTTCCTCCTTTGATTTTCGCTTGTGTTAGTATGCGTGACAAATTTTTGATTATGCATTGACAATAGGGCGCGGCACTCTGTATGTTTTTCCCGGAATCCGGCAAAACTGTTTTGGAAAGAAGGGATGGACATGCCCCGTTGGTTTGAACGAAAAATAAAAGAGGAAAAAGAAAACCTGTATGTAACGCCCAAACCGGCTGCATCCGAGTCGGTACGGCTGACAGCAGACGCACAACAAAATCTAAAAACCATCCGCGCAGCGCTGCATGATACGGCGGATTTCATGGTCCGGGAAATTACGGTTTGCGGGATCCCGGTAAAATTAATGATGTTTGAGGGGATGTTCAGCCTGCAAACGCTGACGGAAATTATGCTGGAACCTTTGAGCGGGCTGCAGCTGGAACATCCGTCGCCGCAGGCGCTTGAGGATTGGATCTTGCACCGGGCGGTACTGGGGATGGACCAAAGCCAGGTGGGGACGTTGGGAGAATTGTTCCCCTTTTTGATGTCGGGGTTTGCCGGCGTCATGATTGACGGCGTAGAGAAAACGATTGTGGCTGGGGTGCAGGGCTTCCAGTTCCGCAGCGTTTCCGAACCTTCTGCAGAAGAAAATGTCCGTGGCTCCCGGGAAGGATTTACAGAGCCGATCCGTATCAATATGACGATGGTCCGTCGGCGGATCAAATCCCCGGAGCTGAAAATGGAACTGGTGAAGGCGGGAGTCAGCAGCAAGACGGACTTGTGCTTGATTTATCAAAACGACATTGTCGCGCCGGAACTGCTTGCGGATATCCGGCGGCGGATCTCCCAAATTCCCACCGACCTGATTCTGGAATCCGGTTATGTGCAGCCGTTTTTGGATACGGACATTACATCGATTTTCTCCAATGTGGGGACCACCCAGCGGCCGGACACCCTGTGCGCCAAGGTCAGCGAAGGGCGGGTCGGTATTTTGGTGGACGGCACCCCTTTTGCGCTGATTGTCCCCTATTTTTTCAATGAAAATTTCCAGAGTATGGACGACTATACCCATCGCCCTTATTATGCCGTCTTTGAGCGGTGGCTGAAGTACCTCGCCTTTTTCTTTACCATCCTGCTGCCTGGTCTGTATGTGGCTGTGGGGACTTTCCACCCGGAGTTGTTCCCGGAGGCGCTGCTGTTGAACGTCACGGCGGCGGAACAGGACGTGCCGTTTCCGCTGGTGGCGGAAGCACTTTTGATTCATTTTATTTACGAATTAATGCGGGAAGCGGGCCTAAGGTTGCCCCGTCCGATTGGACATGCCATTGGAATCATCGGTGCATTGGTCATCGGAGACGCCGCAGTCACAGCAGGGCTGATTAGTTCCCCCATGGTCATGGTGGTAGCGCTGACGGCGCTGAGCTCTTTCGTCGTGCCGTCTTTGTTCCAGGAAGTGACGATTATGCGCTTTGGGTTCATCCTCATAGGAGGGACATTAGGCATTTTTGGAATTTCTTTAGGGCTGGCGCTGATGATCGTGAATCTTTGCTCTGTCAATGCCTACGGCATCCCAAGCATGTCGCCCCAATCGCCGTTCCAGCTGTTTGCCATGCGCGATGTGCTGCTGCGGGTGGGGTGGAAAAAGCTCGGCAGGAAAAAGATGAAAATACAGAATCTGCCCGGTACGGAAATTCACTGAAGGGAGGGGCTGTTTTGAAAGGAAAGTCTGCCATTGGTTCTTGGCAATTGGCGATCCTGTTGTTTTTGAGCAGGACGATGCAATTCTTTTTGGCCTCTCCGGTCAAAGAGCAGCCCGGGCCTGTGACCACCGCCCTGCTATTGCCGGTTTCCGCTTTGCTGACAGGATTGCTTTTGGTTCCGGCCTATTGTCTGATGCGCCGCGCCGAGGGGAAGGGGATCGTGGACTTGGCGATCCAGCGCTGGGGCAAATGGGGATTGCTCTGCCCGGCGCTTTATTTTCTGTTCTCGCTGTGCGTTCTGGTGCAGACATCCAGCGCTTTTGCCGGATTTTTAACCAGCGTGGTGTATCCGGATACGTCTCCCTGGCTGTTTCTTTTGCTTTTGATGGCGGTTGGGGGATATACGGCGGCCATGGGTTATGAGCCGGCGGCGCGGTTCGGCGGGTTTGTATTCCTCGCTTTTGTCGGGGCGGTTGTGTTTGCAGGCATTTGCTTGTGGCCGCAGGCGCGACTGGAGTATCTGCCCCCGCCGGCATACGATAGCTGGCAAAGTCAGCTGCGGCTATTGATTACGCTGACGTTGGGAAATGTAGAGACCGCTGCTTTGCTCTTTTTGATCCCAGTGGTAAATCAAGAGAAGAAAAGCGTTTTTTGGAAATGGAGCCTGTTAAGCGTGGCGATTCTGGAAGGGGTTTTCTTATTTACCGCCGCTGTCCTGGGCGATTACGCCAAAAGCCAGCGCTTCCCGTTTTATACGGTTACCAAAATGGCGGAAGTTTCCGTCTTTCAGCGGTTGGACAGCCTGTATGTCGCCCTCTGGGTCTTTATGGTACTGGTCCGGCTGGCAGTGTTTTTGGAAGTGGGAGCAAAATCGCTGACCCAGCTTCTTCCACAGCGGGCGAGCCGGTATGCTGTGGGGATCTTGGCGGCGCTGGCAGCGGGCTGCGCCGGCGTGTTGACGGGAAAACCGGCGGTGCTGGAGCGGATGGGACAGGTTTTTTCCGGCGGTCTGCCGGTTGTATTGCTGGTGGGCGTCCTGCCGCTGGCGCTTTTGATTTGCCATAGGCAAAAAGGAGGAAGCAAAT
>CALWNU010000046.1 GCA_944382905.1 uncultured Clostridia bacterium
GCCTGATGGGCGCCGCCTTTGACCATGCCGAACAAACGCACCCGATCCGGAACCGTGGCGCCGTAGGGGATGGCGTTGGGCAGAATCTGCGCATAGGTGCCGCCTTCGGTCAGGTACGGGATGTCCTCCCGGCCCAGCACGTCTTTGGCGATCCGGGCCAGTTTTTCCACCCGGGGATCTTTGGGATCCATGTAATAGCCGTCCAGCTTGCGATGCCGCCGCACTTCCATGGGAGAAGCGGCCCAGGTCGCGTCGAGGGTGGTGTAGATTTTCTCTTTGTCGGCCAGAGGCGGGAAGAGAACGGAGGTGTACAGGACGATTTTTTTGTCCTCCAGTCGGATGTAGTTAAACCGAACGGACAGCGCCGCGCTGGGGCCGTCGTCACAGGCAATGCCCAGGTTCGTGCCGGTGGTGTCGGAGGTGTACCATTCCATCCAGTTGAGCACTTCCATGGTCTTCGGGTCTTTGACCAGCCCGCATTTCGCCAGCACATGGCACAGCCGGGCGGAGGCGGAAACCTTGTCGTCTTTCTCGACTACGATTTTGACGTTGCCGTCTTCCAGCGCTTCCGCCTTGGTGTGATCGTAGAACTGGGTCGCCTGCTGGGCAACCACAGGATCTACGCCGCTCAAGACCGCGTAGGCTTCATTGGACGGCACGCTGACGGTGGGGTCGCACCATTCGTCGCTGATGCCGGACCAGAGGTCGACCAGGTTGGTGTTCTCCAGTTTGGCAGATTCCAGACCATAGCGGGTGTTGCCGGATTCGGAGATGCAGACCGGATATTTAGAGTCCGGAACCAGGTAAATTTTCGAATGTTTCTCCCGTTTTAAGAATTCGGGCATATCTTTCATGCCGATCTCTTCGTTGAGGCCGTATACCAGCATGACATTGTTTTTGAGCTTGATGTTGTGTTCTTTTAAGTACCGCATCGCATACAGCGCCATGATCCCGCAGGATTTGTTGTCTGCAGTGCCGCGGGCAAACAGGTATTTCCCGTCTTCCGAAAGGATCGGATCAAAAGGATCATGGGTCCAGCCGCCGGCAGCGTTTGCCAGGTTGCACATGTTTTCCGGCACCACGTCCATATGGGCGACGATGCCGATGGAGTCGTTGTCCGGATTATCGCCGTAAACGGCGCTGCCGCAGAAATAATCATAGTTGCGCGTTTCAAATCCGTATGCGGCGGACATTTCCAATGCTTTATCCAGCATCTCGCGGCATCCCGGCCCAAACGGCGCGTTGACACGGTCGAAATCATTGTGGCTAAAGCTGCGGATCCGGCAGACGTCGGACACGTCTTTGATGAACTCTTCCCGGTGCGCTTCCGCCCATTGGGCTACGTCAGCGCACAATTCTTTCCAATCCATAGTTGCTTTCTCCCTTCAGTAATTCATATTCCACCTTATGATAGGACGAAGAAGGATGTCCTAGATCGTCATAGATACAATACCATATTCCAAGGTGTGCGTCAACAATTTTGGCGCAGAACCACAAAAAAATCCTGTGTCGCCGCAATCAAAAAGCGCCGGGATAACCCCGGCGCTTTGCGCGTGCCAATGATTAATAATCCAGTTTTCTGTAGTATCTTCTGATCGGCATCGGATGTTTGCCGTATTCTTCCAGATATACGCCGATTCTGCCGGTGATTCCGCCCAGCACGATGGGGGAGAACAGGCCGCGGAATTTCTTGTCGATCCCGGGCAGCTCATATTTCGCCGTGTCGAATACGGTGACGTTTTTGCAGATGGTGTGCAGGAATTTCTCCGCGCGCTCCATCTGAGGACGAGTCGCGTCTTCGCCGTAGAACAGGATGACGCTGTCGTCACGTCCGATGACTTCCAGAGTGCCGTGGAAGAAGTCGCCAGCAGTCACGGATTTGGTCCGCATCCACTGCATCTCTTCCATGATGCACATCGCATAAGAGTAGGTCGGGCCCCACATGTTGCCGGAGCCGATCAGGTACTGCAGCGCGTCGTCACGATGGATTCTCGCAAATTCTTCCGCGTCTTTCTCCGCAGCTTCCGCAACAGAAGGCATCAGTTCCGGCAGTTTCTCCAGGTTCGCATACATTTCGTCGAATTCCGGATACTCGCCATTGTTATGTACCAAGCGCAGGAAGAAGGTGTAGTAACGATAGTAGCTGCCGCCGGGGATGTAGTAGTCCGCTTTCTCCGCCAGAGGAGATCCAGGGGTGTCAACAAAACCGATTACCCGAGCACCGGCCGCTTTCGCTTTGTCAACGGCTTCTACCACTTCTTTGGTATCGCCGGTGGAAGAGCTGATGACAACCAGAGAATCTTTGGTGAATTTCTTGTTGCCCAGCGTGTTGAAATCAGCAGCATGCTCCGCATGATATTCCAGCGTGGTCAGGGGTTTGAGCGTTTCCTGAATGGACCAGGCATAGGTGATGGTGCCGCCAACGCCGATGAAGAAGATGTTGGAGAACCCTTCCTGGCTCATTTTGTCCGCAATCTCAATGATTTCTTTTTTGTTGGCGAGGCAGCTTTTCGCACGCTCTACCATTTTCGCAGGATCGTACTTTAACATGATAATCCTCCTAAATTTGAAATAGTTGCGGCGGCAAAAGAAAGGTGCCGCCTTCGGCTTTTGCCAGGCGCTTCACGCCCTTGACAATTTCATTGTAACGAATGAAATGGAGGTTGTCAACAATAAGTTGTATTATAACGTGTTAAAGAAAAAAGTTTGGAGTAATCACCAAAAAAATACGAATATATAAGTAAAAAACTATCCCTTTTTGCCGAAACAAACCGGCAGAAAAGCGGAATACGCCGATGGAATGGGATATTGGTTTTGCAGCTGCTCCGGCTTTGCCCAGCAAAAGGGACAACCGGGAAGAACCGATTGCACCGGAATTCGGAAGCCGGTCATACGCCATTCCAGGTGGGTAAAAAGATGAGATGCGGGCTTTAAAGGGGAAGGTGCGCCGGCGGGGATGATCCATTCCCCAAAATAGGAAACGGCTTTTGATGAGTCCAGCGTTCCATCGGCATGGGGGAATTCCCATAGCCCGGCGAGCAGCCCTTTGGCAGGGCGCTGTTGCAATGCCCATTGGCCCTGATATTCCAGCAGAAATACCGTCATGGGCAGCACCTTCCGCGGCTTTTTCGGGCTTTTTAGCGGGAAAAGCAGTTGGGTATCGTTTTGATACGCGCGGCAAAAAGCGCGCACTGGGCACCGATCGCACAAAGGGGCTCCGTTTGGCAGGCAGACGGTGGCACCAAGTTCCATCAGCGCCTGGTTGTAATCCCCTGGCGATTGGGGCGGGATGAGAGAGGCCACCAGCGCGGTCAGCGCCTTTTTCACCGGCGGGGACGCCGGGTCCTCCTCCAGCGCCATCAGCCGGGAAAAAACCCGCAGCACATTGCCGTCCACCGCCGGGACGGGAAGGGAATAGGCGATGGAGCAAACTGCCCCTGCGGTATAGGGGCCTACGCCGGGCAGCTGCATCCATCCTTCCCAATCCGTCGGGAATTGGCCGCCCAGCTGGCTGCAGATCATCTGCGCCGCCCGCTGCAGGTTCCTGGCGCGGGAATAATACCCCAGCCCTTCCCAGCATTTGAGCAGCGCTTCTTCCGGCGCGTTTGCCAGGGCCTGTACATCGGGGAACTGCGATAAAAAGCGCTCGTAATACGGAATGACCGCCTGGACCCGGGTTTGCTGAAGCATGATTTCGGAAATCCAGACATGATACGGCATAGGATCCCGCCGCCAGGGAAGATCCCGCCGCACCGCGCGGTACCACTGGGTCAGCAGACGGGAGGTTGGGCCGAGTTCCATCTGGTAAGATGCGATAGAATCCATAAAAACCCCTTTCGGTATTTTTTCTTTAGTGTAGCGGAAGAAAGAAAGAAAAGCAAGGACGCACAACAAAAACCGCCGGGGATTTTCCCCGGCGGTTTTTGCCATCGCTGTCGCGACATGGGCATTATGCCAGATAGTCGCTTGCCAGCAGCAGGGTGGAGGTGAATGCATCGGGATTGCTTTCGTCAATCTCCAGCAGGCGCGCGCCTCGCAGGCGGTTGTTTTCCGCATCGCTCCCGCCAAGCCCGTAGGTGCCGAACCCAATGCTGGAAACAAAGGAAAGACGGATCCCGCAATAGGTCCCTTCGTAGGTGTTGTTGTGGTCGTGCCCGCAGAAAATCCCCTTTACATCCCCGCGCTGCAGCACCGCCGCAAACATGCCGCTGTTCACCGGTCCCGGACAGATCGGTTCGTTGTGTTCTCCTGTCATTTGGGTAAACGCCGGGTTCTTGGTCACGGCCATGAATTCCTCCAGGCAGGTGTGAAAGTACATGATGGCAGGGATCCGGCCGCCATTGTACTGTTCCAGTTCCAGAGAGCTGCGGTAGTACCACATGATCTGATCAAACCGGATGATATCATACTCGCAGTTGCGTACCAGCGGATCCGGCAGGCGAATGTCGGATTCCAGCTGCGGATTGCCCAGCTCTGCGCCCAACTCCCGGATATACTGGTTGGCGTCGAGCCCCCATACGGCAAACGCGATACGGTCCCCGCGCGACGCCTTGATGGGCAGAACGTGGTTGCTGACCCCATGAATGCCGCTTGCGTCTTTACTGATACAGTACGGAAAGCTTTGGTAAATGGCGTTTTGTTCCCGTTTGGAGATCGGGTTTCGTTCCTCGTCATGGTTGCCGAAGACATGGGCCCAGGGAATCTGCCGCTTTTCCATCGGTTCCACAAAGGCCGAAAGGGTGGCGCGAAATTCGTCCACGGTATCGCAATAGGTGACATTGTCGCCGTCCAGCAAGACCAAATCCGGCTTTTCCCGCTCCACAATGGCGTTGATGGCCGCAGGAGTCCGGCGATCATAGTGGGTTCCGTCCTGGCTGTCGGAAAACAAAAGAATCCGGAATTTCCCATCATGAAACCGCAGTTCGTGCTTTAAAAACAGATTTTCACTGAGCATGGGGCTGGCTCCTTTCCATAGATGAGCGATTACAACCGGCTTGTATGGTTAAAAACCGCGGATGAGATCGGCGTTGAGCCGCTTGAGAATTTCCACCGCCAGTTTGACGCTGTTTTCAAAGTCGCACAGCGAAGCATAACAATGGTGGGTATGGATGTACCGGACCGGAAGCCCGATGACAATCACCGGGACCCCCAGGTTCGACAGATGGATCGGCGCGCCGTTGGTGGAACCGCCGGAACGCACCGCTTCCTGCACCGGAATGCCCAGCTTTTCGCCAAGATCCAAAGCGTAACGGATAAAGCGGGGATTGGTGATCATTCTCGCGTCGATATGCCGAAGCATGGGGCCTTTGCCCAGCGCCGTCTGAATCAGGTAATCCGGAGTAAAGGTATCGTCGGCGGGAGATCCCTCAAACACGATGGCGATATCCGGCTTTACCGTTTGGGCGGCTACCTGCGCGCCGCGGGTCCCCATTTCTTCCTGGGTGCTGAACACGCCGACTACATCCACATCCAGTGTCTGCCCTTGCAATTCCTTCAGCGTCTCGATGACGCAGGCGCAGCCCAGCCGGCAGTCGAAGGCTTTTCCCAGCATGACCTGGTTGGCTTCGTTATACTCCATCACAACGTCGGGGACGACCGGCGCGCCCACCCGGATTTTAAAATCGTTTACCACCTCTTCTTTGGAAGTGGCGCCGACGTCGATGACCATCGCGGAAATCGGCAGGTTCTTGCCTTTTTCCTCGGCGCTCATGAAATGCGGCGGCTTGCTGGCCACCACGCCGGAGATGTATTTTCCTTCTGCATTGAGTACCTTGACCTTATGGGCCGGGACGGTGTTTTCCACCCATCCGCCCAGGGGGATAAATTGCAGGGTGCCGTTGGGTTTGATCGCCTGCACCATGAATCCCACTTCGTCGCTGTGCCCGTCCAGCATCACCACTGGTTTGCTGCCGGTATTTTCGTTCCGGTAGAAAAATAAATCCCGAATGCAGTTTTCTTCGATTCTGGCAAGGCCTTCGCCATATTTGCGGCCGACCTTCAGCACTTCGTCTTCAAAGCCGGAAGCGCCGTATGCGTTGGAAAGGTCTTCGATCATTTGCAATGCCGTTTGTCTGTTCATCTTCTGTCCCGCCTTTGCTAAAGATTACCTTCATTCTAGCATGTTTTGGCAAAAAGGCAAGCGCCGCAAAGGGACCCTTTGCCCGGAAAAAGCATAAGATGCAATAGACTTTTTAGTCTTATTTTTTTGCAAAGAAAGGAGCGCAAAGGAAATTGGAAAGATGTGCAATGACAGGTGCTGCCGCCAACTGCACCGGCAGATCCGGCGAATTTGTACCGACCGGCTGCTGCGGCGGGTCGTCTTATACCATGCAAAGCGGATCCGCCGATCCGTATGCCGCGTTCTGCCGCGCCAATGCCGCTGAGCGGGTTTGCTGCCAGCGCAGCGCGACGGCTGACAGGGAATGCACCCGCCTGTGCGATTTGAGCGCGGCGAACAGCCTCCCGCTGACGATGGGCTATATCCCCATGCAGGAGTGGTGCAACACGTATGATACTCAGACCGCTTTGTGCCGGGGATCCCTGTTCCCGGAACTGGATAAACCGTTTTTGGGAAGCCGAGGTGACTGCTATGACCGGTAAAGAAAGAAGTTGTATTCTCAACCGCCTGCAGCAGGCCGGTTTTGCCGTGGATGAAGCGGTGTTGTATTTGGATACCCATCCGTGCGACCACAGGGCCCTGGCGTTTTACCAAAAAGCCAGAGATGAACAGCGCAGGGCAGCTTGTGAATACACGGCGAAAATTGGGCCCCTGACCAACGATATGGTAGAACCGGCTGACCGGTGGTCTTGGACGGACTGCCCTTGGCCGTGGGAGAGAGAGGCGAACTATTAAATGTGGAATTATGAAAAACGATTGCAATTCCCAGTAAAAATTGACTGTACCAGCCCTGCGGCGGCAAAGGTCATCATGAGTCAGCTGGGCGGACCGGACGGAGAAATCGGCGCGGCTTTGCGGTACCTGAATCAGCGTTATACCATGCCGAACCGCCATGTGGCTGGCATCTTGACCGATATTGGGACAGAAGAGCTGGGGCATATGGAAATGGTGGCTGCGATTCTGCGGCAGCTGACGAAAAATATGAGCGCGGAGGACGCGAAAAAAGCGGGATTCGACGCCTATTTTGTGGACCATACAGCGGGGATTTGGCCGCAGGCTGCTTCCGGCACGCCGTTTTCTGCGGCGGCCTTCCAGTCTAAGGGCGATGCGATCACCGATCTGTTCGAAGACCTGGCCGCGGAGCAAAAGGCCCGCACCACCTACGACAATATCCTCCGGCTGGTGGATATCCCGGATGTGCGTGAACCCATCAAATTTTTGCGGCAAAGAGAGATTACCCATTTCCAGCGTTTCGGTGAGGCGCTGCGCTTGATCCAGGAAGATCTTGACTGCAAAAACTTTTATGCCATCAACCCGAGTTTTGACCCCAAACCCAGAGCGTAACTTCTAGAAATCTTTGCGCTGCGAAAAAAAGCGCAAAACAAGAAAAGCAGGGCGGTCCTTACAAAAAGGACCGCCCTGTTTGCGGTGGCAGAACAACGGCAGGTAGAGGCTGGCTGGGTTTTGGTTATTTTCCAAAAACCGCGGCGGAAGCTTCCGCTTCAAACTGCTTGGTGTACAAGGTATAATAATACCCTTTTTGGGCCATCAGCTGCTCGTGGGTGCCCCGCTCCAGGATTTTTCCATCCCGCACCACCAAAATCAAATCGGCGTGGCGGATGGTGGAAAGACGGTGGGCGATCAAAAAAGAGGTCCGCCCTTTGAGCAGGTGAGCGATGGCCTGCTGGATCAGCTGTTCGGTTTGCGTATCGATAGAAGAAGTGGCCTCGTCCAGGACAAAAATGGCGGGATCGGCCAATACCGCCCGGGCAAAGGAAATCAGCTGCTTTTCGCCGGTGGATAGGCGGTCACCACCTTCTCCTACGTCGGCGTCGTAACCCAGGTCCAGTTTTTGGACTACCGTATCTGCAAACACCGACCGGGCTGCTTCTTCGATTTCTTCGTCGGTGGCGTCTAGCCGGCCATATCGGATGTTTTCCCGGATGGTACCGGAAAACAGGTGCGGGTTTTGCAGCACATACCCGATATTCCGGTGCAGCCACAACTGTGAGCGCTCCCGATAATCCCGGCCGTCGATGAGAATGGCACCTTCCGTCGGTTCAAAAAAGCGGCAGGCCAGATTGACCAGGGTGGATTTCCCTGCGCCGGTCTCTCCGACGATGGCGACGCTGGTGCCGGCGGGAATCGTGAGGTTGAAATGTTCCAAAATGTTTTCATTGCCGTCCGGGTAGCGGAAAGTCACGTCGCGAAATTCAATATCCCCTCGGATGGGCTCCCAGTTCTCCGGCTTTCCATTGAAATTGTCCCCGTATTTGCGCACCACTTCCGGCGTATCCTGGATGGCGGGCACCTCTTCCAGCAAGCCGGTGACCCGCTCAATGTTGGCCTGGGCGGAAATGATATCCGCCAGAATGCGAGCAATTTGCTGGATGGGTTCGAAAATCCCCACCGCGTAGGTGGTGAAAGCAGACAGGGTGCCGATTTCCATCAATCCCTGCATGGACAGATATCCGCCCCGGGTCAGCACCATCGCGGTGGCGACGGAACTGAGAAACATAATGGAGGGAATATATACTGCGCTGAGCATTTGGGTCTTGATGGATGCTTCCCGCATGCGGCTGGTCAGGCTTTCGAAATCCTGGATGTTCTGCGGTTCAATGACCAGAGTTTTCGACGTCCGGGCGCCGGAGATCCCTTCGTTGAAAGCGCCGGTGATCTGGGAATTGATTTTCCGGGTCTTCCGGTTCCAGCGCAGAATTTTGTTTTGAAAATAGCTGGTCAGCACCGCGATCAGCGGCACGATGAGCATGACCAGCAGCGCCAGCTTCCAATTGAGCAGAAGCATGGCCACAAAAACCCCAAGCACATACACCAAACTCCACATGACATCCATCAGCCCCCAGGCCAGCATTCCGGAAATCCGGCCAATGTCGCTCATGATGCGGGCGATCAGATAGCCGATGGGGGTGACGTTGTAAAAGGAAAAGGAAAGCGTTTGCAGATGGACAAACGTTTTGCGCTTCATGTCCCGGTTGGTCTTCATCTCCACGTACATGGACTGGCGGGTGGACAAAATCACGATCACCGTCTGAAACAGGATCGCCCCCGTATAAAGTGCGGCAAACCATCCGATCCCTTCCAATGTCTGCCCTTCGATATAATGGTCGATGGTATACCGCTGGAACAGCGGCATGGAAATATCGATCAGCGCCATGGTGATATTGAGTACGATGACCGCAAATAAGTTTTTCGCATAGGGCCGCAGAAACGGGATCATCTTTTTCCATACAGCCAGGTCAAAAGGCTTTTGGTACTCCTGCTCTTCCAAAACAGCCATGATTATCCCTCCTTCGTTCCCAGCGCTTGGTCGCTTTGGGCCGTTTGGATCTCGTAAATATCCCGATAAATCCCCGGCTGCTGGATCAGCTGCTGGTGGGTTCCCATTTGGGCGATTTTCCCGTTGGACAACACCAGAATGCAATCGGCGCTCATTAGGGTGGTGATGCGGTGGGAAATCAAAATCACGGTAGAGTTGCCCAAGTGTCGGTTTAGCGCCTGCCGGATTTTGGCGTCGGTCTCGGCGTCCACCGCCGAAAGCGAATCGTCAAAAATCATGATCGGCGCTTGCTGCATCAGCATGCGGGCAATGGCTACCCGCTGCTTCTGCCCGCCGGACAGGGTGACACCCCGCTCGCCGACAATGGTTTCGTATCCGCCGGAAAAACCCATGATCGCTTCGTCTACGTTGGCAATCCGGGACATGCGGCGGATCTCATCCAAATTGGCGCTGGGTTTGACTGCGCTGATGTTTTCCCGGATGGTGCGGGAGAACAAAAACGGCTCCTGCAGCACCATGCCGATATTTTCCCGCAGATAGCTTAACCGGATAGCGCGAATATCGACTCCGCCGATGGAGATCGTCCCGCTGTCCGGCGGCAGTTCATATAAGCGGTCCAGCAGGTGCATCAGCGTGGATTTGCCCGAGCCGGTCCCACCTAAAATGGCAAAAGTGCTGCCGGCTTTGACCGTAAAGCTAATGTCCTGCAGAATCGGCGTTTCGCCATAGCCAAATTGGACGTGGTCGAAGGTGATGTCCCCGTGTAAGTCCGGCGTGAGCGCCGCGGGGTCGTCCGCCTCATCCTGTTCGGACAAAATATCGTTGATTCGGTCGATGGATACCCCCGCTTTGCTCATTTCGGACAGGACGCGGCCTAAGCTGCGGATGGGCCATACCAGCGTGGCGTTGTAGGAGATAAACGCCATGAACGTGCCGACGGAAATGTTGCCGTGGACGGTTTCGATGGTGCCCAGCACCAGGATGGTCATGATCTGTAGGCCGGTGAACAGGTCGCCAAACCCCCAGTACATGCCCATGACATAGCTCAAACGAATCCACAGATCGGCAAAGAGGTTGTTTTTTTGGTCAAACCGCTCGATTTCGTAGGATTCCCGCCCGAACGCCCGGACCACCCGCACGCCGGTGAGATTTTCCTGTACGGTGGCGGAAAGCTGCCCTTCCGCTTCGTCCGCCTTCCGGAAGCGGGCGGAAATTTTGGAGTAAAACAAAAAAGAATAGAGAACCACCACCGGGACAAATGCCAACGCTACCCAGGTGAGTTTGGCGTCCATGGAGAACATGAGACTCATGGCGAAAACCAGCAAAAAGACAATCCGCACCATTTCTAGCATTTGGCCCGACACGAAGTTGCGTACCATCTCTACATCGGATGTACAGCGCTGGATGATGTCGCCGGTGCGGTTTTTGACATGCCACTGGTAGGGCAGGCGCTGGATATGCGAAAAAAGCGCTTCTCGAATGCGCTTGGTGAACCCCTCTGCGCCTACCGCTGTTGCGGTGCGGCTGAAAAAAGTGCAGACCCCGGCGCACAATGCGATCAGCAGAATGGCCGCCACCACCCACAGCAGGTGGGATCGGATATACTCTCGTCCGCCGACCTGCTCGATTAGCGCGATCACCGGTTCGGGGAGCTGGAACGGCTCAGTGCCAATGATCGAATCCACCATGGCGCGGATGACCTGCGGGGTGAGGGAGTTGAAAACCGTATACAGCATGGAGAACATGACCGCCAGCAGAAAATACCGGTAGGACCCTTTGAGAAAACGGAAAATCATCCGTCTTCGTTCTGCTTTTTGCCGCTTCATGACGGCACCTCCTCTTGGAACCTCAAATATGCCCTCCATGAGGCAGGGCCGCAAGCGCGGTTTTGACCGCTTTGGCCGGGAAAAACGGCGTGCGCCACACTGCCGGGAGGAATTGACAATATTTAGTATAAAGTATGGAGTCAGTCCAAGGTCAATAGGCTTTGCCGTCAGAAAAAAAGAAAAACTCCCTTCCGCTTCCCGCAGAAGGGAGTTTGCCGCGCAATGGCTGGCCCGGTCTGGCGCGGACCGCTATTTGGCGTGGATATTGATATATTCGGCCCGCAGTTTGGAATACAAAATTTTCTGGCTGCTGTAAAGGCCGTAGTAGCCGGAAAGCATGAAGCTGATGCCGCAGGCGATGGAAAACAAGACCAGGTCCTGGGCGCCGAACAGCTCGATGCTTAAAATGATGGATGCGATGGGGCTATTGACTACGCCGCAGAATAGGGCGACTAGGCCGATGGCGGCGGAAAAGCCGGGATCTAGCCCTAGCAGGGATCCTGCCACGCAGCCAAAGGTGGAGCCGATAAAAAAGGTGGGGACGATCTCGCCGCCTTTGAATCCCGAACCAATGGTGATCGCGGTGAACAGAATTTTGAGGGCGAACGCCTCCGGCTGGGCGGCGCCTGCAATCGCTTGGGTGACTACATCCATGCCGGCGCCGTTATAGGCCGTAGTGCCCAGAACCAGGGTGAGCAAGACGATGACTGCGCCGCCGCAGAAGATGCGAAGATATCCGTTGGGCAGCCATTTTTGCAGGTAGTGGCCCGTCTGATGCATGGCAAGGCAAAACCCGATGGAAAGCAGGGCGCATAAAACCGATAAGGCTGCCACCTGGAAAATGGTCGGCAGGTCAGGAGCAGGGATATGGGCCAGCGTAAAGCGCACCGGCTGGGCCCCGAAAAACAGCGATACGCCGTAGGCCGTTAGAGAAGAAACCAGGCAGGGAACCAGACCAGCGTAATATATGACGCCGATGCTGATGACCTCCATGGCGAAAAAGGTCGCGGTCAGCGGCGTGCCGAATAAGGCGGAAAAAACTGCGCTCATCCCGCACATCACCAGAATGTGGTGGTCTTTTTCCTCTAACCGGAACAGGCTGCCGATCTGCGAGCCGATGGTACCTCCTAGCTGCAGTGCCGCGCCTTCCCGCCCGGCAGATCCCCCGCACAGATGGGTCAGCACCGTGCTGACGAAAATCAGCGGGGCTAGTGCGGCGGGAACACGCTGGTCGCTGCGTACCGATTCTAAAATCTGGTTCGTACCCATCTGTTCCGGCGTGCGAAATAAATGGTATAGCCCGACGATTACCAATCCGCTGACCGGCAGCAAAAATAGGATCCAGCCGTGTTCTGTGCGGATCTCTGTGGCGGCTTCTACCGCTTTGTGGAATAGGGTTCCTACGCCGCCGCCCACCAGCCCGGTGACCGCGGCCAGCAGACTCCAGCGTAGAAATGCTACGCCGTACTGCAAGGCGGATTTGAGTTTCGATTCTCGATCTGTTTTTTCCATTGCATGGCCCCCATTTGCTTGCCGCCTGGCGTGTTAGGCGGCAAATTCACCGTGAATTTTCCCGGGAACAGCCCAAAGGGCTGCCCGGCCGGCAGCCCTTGTTACATATGTTCTACCGCTTCGATGCCCAGCAGGTCCAACTGTTTGAGCAGAACCTGCCGCACTAGATGAATCAGGCCAAGCCAGCTTTGACGTTTGGCTTCGTCTGGCTCGTCGATGATCCGGTTGTCATGATAAAACTTGGAAAAGGAAATGGCTAGCTGATAGGCGCTTTCGCACAGGTAATTGGGCGCCTTTTCTGCCAGCGCCCGACTGAACACGTCGCCTCCCATGAGGATTTTTAACAAAAGGTCCCGTTCCGAATCGGTATAGACGCCGGTGAGCGGGTGCATTTGCCCGTCTGTAATGCCGGCTTTGCGGAGAATCGAATTGATCCGGGTGACGGTGTAAAGCAGATAGGTGCCGGTTTTTCCCTCGAAAGAAAAGAATTTGTTGAGATCGAACACATAGTCTTTGGACCGCTGGTTGATCAAATCCCCAAACTTGATCGCCGCGACCCCGACTTTGCGCGCGATGTCCTGATAGTCCGATTCATCGACAAAACTGGAGGATTCCAGCTTTGCCTGGGCGCCGGCGGTAACGGTATTGATCATGTCTTCCAGCTTCATGATCCCGCCTTCCCGGGTTTTATAGGGCTTGCCGTCCGCGCCGTTCATGGTGCCGAACCCCAGAAATTCCAATTCGGTGGATGGGGGAACCAAACCCGCTTTTTTGGCGCAGCGGAATACCTGGGTGAAATGCAGCCCCTGGCGGTTGTCCACCACGTACCAGATCTTATCTGGATGGAAATCCTCTTCCCGCTGGATGATGGTAGCGAGGTCGGTGGTGGCGTAAATGCTGGAATGGTCGGATTTGCGCACGATCACCGGCGGCATGGGCGCTTTGTCGTCCGGCAAAGAGACGTCCACCACCAGCGCGCCGTCGCTTTCTTCTAGCAGCCCTTTTTTCTCCAGCGTGTCCATCAGTTGCGGCACATAGCGGTCGGCATTGCTTTCCCCATACCATAAATCAAAGGTGACGCCCAGCTTTTCGTAGTTCCCTTTCATGTCGGCAATGGAGGTTTGCAGGATTGCTTTCCATAAAGCAAGATAGCCCGGCCGCCCGTTTTGCAGTTCGTAGGTGGCTTGGTGCGCTTGCTGGGCATATGCTTCGTCGGTTTTGCTTTTTTTGCTGGCGTAGGGGTAGACTTCGTTTAATAGGGCAACATCCAGGGAGGGGACGGTATCTACCGCTGGATCAAAATCTGCGGCAAAGCACCGCCAGTCCGGATGACGCTGCTGCAGTTCCGTAATCACCAGGCCAATCTGGAGCCCCCAGTCCCCCAGATGGATATCCCCGATTACCCGATGCCCGGCGGCACGCGCGATCCGTTTGATGGATTCCCCGATGATGGCGGAACGTAGATGCCCAATGTGCAGCGGCTTCGCTACGTTGGGGCCGCCGTAGTCCAGCACAATGGTGGCGGGGCGCTCTGCCTGTGGAATCCCTGTGTGCGGATCTGCTGCGATGGCGTTGGCTTGATCCAGCAAAAACCGGTCCGACATCGTCAGATTCAAAAATCCGGGTTTGGCTACCTCCACACGGGAAAAAATATCGTTTTCCTGTAAAATTTCCGCCACCTGCCCGGCTATGACAAACGGGGCTTTGTGGTAGGTTTTGGCGGCGGAAAACGCGCCGTTGCATTGAAACTGGCACAGGTCCAGCCGGTCGGAGATGTTGACCGCGCCAAGGCTCGGATCGTATCCGGCTTGCGCAAATGCCTGGGAAACAATTTCGCTTAGGGTTTGGGTGATTGCTTTCATCTTTTCTTTTCCTCTCCTTATGCGGTTGCTGCTTCGCGGATGGGTGTATTCTTTGTTTGCGTCAGGGTTACAGTTCTTCTTTATTGCGGTATTTCTCTTTGACAAACTGGGCGAAATCCAGTACCTCCTGCAACATGTCCTCTGTTGCCTCGTCCCCTTCGAATAGGGCAAATTTCAAGTCGTCACGGCTCAATGAGCCCGACGCGCCAGAAGAAGGCGAATCGATCAATTCATTGGCGGTTACGTCCAGAATCCTGCAAAGCTGGCGGATGGTCTGCGTGTCCGGCTCGCTTTGCCCGTTTTCCCAGTTGCTGACCGAGTTGTGCTTGGCGCCGATTTGCTCGGCAAGCTGGCGCTGCGTCAAACCGCATCGCTTCCGCGCCCGCTTTAAATTTTCTCCAAAAAAAGACATGGAGATCACCTCTTCCAAAGAATAGCAGAAAGCAAGAGGGTTGTAAAGAAATTTCGAAAAAATTGAAATAACTATTGATTTTTTCGAAAATAAGGAATATAATAAAAACAGAAAAAAGAACAAACGTTCTTTTTGGCGGCGCCACTCCCTCATCCCGGCGCGGCGTCGAATGCGGCCTATTGTTCCGTGATTGACTGCTCTTTGAGCCAGGCCTGGATTTGCTGGAGACCCTCTTCGGTGAGGGGAAAGGCCGCGCTTGTTTGCATCTGCGCCAATTCGTAGCAGATGTCCTGCCGCCATATTTCTACCGAAAGCTGCCCGTCTTGGGGGGCGATGCGGTAGCGTAGTGTACCGGCGCTGCCGCTGAATGCGTTGCCGTTGGTGAAAAATTCAATGGGCCGCAGCTGAAATGGTTCCATTGGGATCTGCCCCTTTCTTTTTTCTCTTCCTTATTGTACATCGGTTGCGCGAAAAAAGCGAGTGGGTTTTGGACGGCGGCAAGAAAGGAGAAGGCTTACGTGAAACGATGCGGAAACTGCTATTACCGGCGGGAACTGTTTGGGTTCCCAAATGATCCGGCTTGCCATTTTGCCATTGAAGAGGGAATGCTGCGCGGGTGCGACCCCGATGGATGCACCCATTTCCGGCCCAAACGAAAATGGCATCCGGATCGTCAGGCGGAAAAGGCAGTGGAAAAAATTTTTCAATAGGAAGGAGGCGCTGGGTTTGACCATGGAACAGCAGCCGGAACAGCTGGAAACATCGAAAATGCCAGCGAAAAGAAAAGGCAAAAAGCAACGGGATTTGCAGCTCAGAGAGCGGTTGGAACTGTTGCTGCAGCTTCCGCTCACCGACCCGCAGCAAAAACAACAGCTCAAGCAGGCAGGGTTGCCGGCGCGGTATCAGGATTATTTGCAGCTGGTTGCCTGGAATTTGTATCAGAAGGCGCTGGGCGGGGACATTGCGGCGATCCGGGAAATCCGGGGGATTTTGGAGGATCCTGCCCAGGATAAGAAGAAATCCTCCCGGGCGGCGGAACCCGAACAGTCGATGCCGCAGGTAGTCATTCTTGACAACCTGGACCATGCAAGATAGTCTGGCGGAGCATCCAAACGCCCTTGGCGCCGAGCTGCAGTCCGCAGAGAAAATTTCGCTGCAAAATATCATTGCTCCTACCTTTGCGGGGCTCCATCAGAAAATCTTGCAAAAGGGCGGTGAATTCGTCCTCAAGGGCGGGAGAGGATCCGGAAAATCCAGCTTTATTTCGCTGGAGCTTTGGCTGATTTTGCTGCGCCATCCCAATATGCATGGGGTGGTGCTGCGCCGGGTGGGAAATACTTTGCGCTCCTCGGTTTTTGCCCAGGTGGAATGGGCGGCACAAACGCTGGGAATTGCCCCGCTGTGCCGGTTTTCGATTTCGGTTCCGGAGGTGGTGTATGAGCCCACCGGGCAAAAAATCCTGTTCTTCGGCATGGACGACCCGGGGAAACTCAAATCGCTGAAAGTCCCGTTCGGCTACCCTGGCGTGCTGTGGCTGGAGGAACTGGACCAGTTCGAAGAAAAACAGGTCCGAAGTGTGGAACAGTCGGTGCTGCGCGGCGAGGGCCCGTTCTACTGCTTTAAAAGCTTTAACCCGCCGGCGCTGGAACAGCATTGGACCAATCGGTGGGCACGTACCCGGCGCAAAGGAAGGGAAATCCATCATTCCACCTACCGGCAGATCCCGAAAGAATGGCTGGGAGAAAAGTTTTTAAACGACGCCAAATTGCTCCAGCGGGAAAATCCAAGGGCGTATCAGCAGGAGTATTTGGGCATCCCTACCGGATTGGGCGACCGGGTGTTTGAAAACGTTGTCCTGGATACGATCACGGACAAGCAGATCCGCCGTTTCGACCGGGTGCTGTCCGGGGTGGACTGGGGGTTTTATCCCGATCCGTGGGCGTTTAACCGGGTCTATTACGACGCGGCGCGGCGGACGTTGTTCGTGTTTTGCGAGCTGACCTGCTGGAAAACGGTCAATCGGGACACGGCTGAAAAAATCAAAGCGCTTGGGCTCACGGCACAAGATCAGATTACTGCCGATTCCGCCGAGCCCAAAAGCGTGGCGGATTACCGGGATATGGGATTGTTTTGCCGCGGGGCGGAAAAAGGGCCGGGAAGCCTGCGGTATTCTTTCCACTGGCTGCAGGGGCTGGCACGGATCGTCATTGATCCCGCACGCTGCCCGGATACCGCAAAAGAATTTTTAGAGTACCGGTACGACCGGGATCGGGACGGAAAGGTCCTGCCGGGTTACCCGGACCGGGACAACCACCATATCGACGCGGTGCGCTATGCCACCGAGCCGATTTGGGGAAGAAGGGGGAATTAGTAAACTCTATGTGGGGAGAATGGATGGATCGGCTGAACCGCTTTGCGCGCAAGCAGTCCGAGACCGAAATCCCGCGGTTGGGCGAGCGAATCGCCTGTTCGCAGCGGATGAAGGAAGCGGTGCAGCAATGGAGCGAAATGTATGAAAACAATGCGCCTTGGACGGACGGCACAAAGGTCAAAGGGCTGAATCTGCTGCCGGCGATTGCCAGCGAAGTGGCCCGGCTTGCGACGCTGGAACTGCGCTGGTCGGTGGATGGGTCGCCGCGGGCACAGTTTTTAGAACAACAGATCGCTCCCGTCCGGCAGAGATTGCGGCAGTTTTTAGAGTATGCCGTGGGAAAAGGCGGCTTGGTGATGAAGCCCTATCCGGCGGGTGACGGTCTGTTGGTGGAATTAGTCCAGGCAGACCGCTTTTTCCCGCTGGAAACTGGACCGGGCGGGAAAATTTTAGGCGCTGCCTTTCTCGAGCAGGTCCGGCGGGGCGAAAAGGTCTTTACCCGGTTGGAAGAACACCGTATGACGCCGCAGGGCGTTTTGATCCAAAACCGCGCGTTTGTTTCTTCCGGCGCAAACCCAATGGCCCAGGAAGCACCTTTGGACTGCGTGCCGGAATGGGCGGCGCTGGAACCTAAGGCGATTTTGCAGGGAAGAAATACGCCGCTGTTTGTGTATTTGAAGATGCCGTTTGGAAATCCCATTGAGCCGGAAGGCGCGTTGGGCGTTTCTATTGCCGCGCGGGCCATGGATCTGCTGGAAGAAGCCGACCGGCAGTATAGTCGGCTGCTGTGGGAGTATGAAGGCGGAGAACTGGCGGTGGATGCGGATTCGACCTATTTGATCGGAGGGCGGATGCCTCAGACCAGCCGGCGGCTGTTCCGCAGTTTGAACACGGGCGCGGATTTCTATCACGTCTACAATCCGGCTTTCCGGGATGAAAGCCTGCGCGCCGGGCTCAATGAACTGCTTCGGCGTATCGAGTTTGCCTGCGGGCTTTCCTACGGGATCATCAGCGACCCCGGACAGCGGGAACTGACGGCCACCGAGATTGTCAGCGCAAAACAGCGGCTGTTTTCTACTGTCAAGGAAATCCAGGGCGCGTTGCAGCAGGCGCTGGATGAACTGCTGGAAGTGATGAATTATTGGGCGGATTTGATGCCTGGCGTCCCGGCCGGAGGGTATCGGGCGACCTATCGATGGGATGACAGCATCGTCACCGATTTGGCGCAGGAGAAAAATCAGTTTTTACAGGAAATTGCCGCAGGCGTGCGCCAGCCTTGGGAATTTCGGACGCGGTTTTTGGGAGAAACCAAAGAGCAGGCCATGGCGGCCTGCGCTGGGGGAAAACCGGATTGCGGGCAGCCGGAGCCTAGCTTGTACGGCGGGGTGACGGTAGAATAGACGCCCTTTTTCCAAAGGGGCGAACAGGCAAAACGGCAGGTGAGGGCGACCACCTAAAACGCCTAGCCGAAAGGAGAAACAATGAAAACAGAACAACTGAAGTCCTGGGGATTGAACGATGAGCAGATCCATGCGGTCATGCGGGAAAACGGTAGGGATATTGAAGCGGTCAAGGCGAAATTCGCCGAATTTGATCAGCTCAAAGAACAGGTCATTTCGCTGAGGAAAACAGCGCTTTCTGCGCAACAGGCGGATCAGCTCAAGGCCCAGGCGGAACAATGGAAAAAACAGGCGGAGGAAACCGAAGAAAAGTGGAGAAAAAAATGGGAAACCCGTGAGCGGGAAGATTCTTTGCGGCACGCGCTGCACGACGCCGGCGCCAAAAACGAAATTGCAGTGCGGGCCCTGCTGCAGGAAGAGCAGCTGGCCTGGGACGAGAATGGAAAAATCGTTGGGCTGGAGGAACAGCTTTCCGCTTTGAAGTGCCGGTATGGGTACCTGTTTGGCCCGGAACAGGAACCGCCGATGGTGGTCCGCCCGGCCGGCGCCCAGCCGGACGGCTGGGAGGAGGACCGCGTCCGGGAAATTATGGGGATCCCGCGTTTTTCATCAGGAAAGGATGATTTTTAATGGCGAATACGCTGACGAGATTTAAAAAGTATACGGATAAACTGGATGAAGTGTACCAGCACGCCGCGGTAACCGCCGTGCTGGACGGGGATGGGTCGATGGTACAGATGGGCGCCAACGCTGGCGAGATGATCATCCCCAAAATCAGCATGGATGGTTTGGCGGATTATTCCCGTAGCGGCGGCTATGTGGCCGGGGATGTGACCTTGACCAACGAGACGGTCACCTTCAACTACGACCGCGGCCGCGTGTTTACGGTGGACGCTATGGATGACGAGGAGACGGCGGGCGTCGCTTTCGGCCGGTTGGCCGGGGAATTTGTCCGCACCAAAGTCGCCCCGGAAATGGATGCGTTCCGCTTTGCCGAATACGCTTCCCATGCGGGGATCAGCAAAGTCCAGGAAGAACTGTCTACCGGTGACCAGGCGCTGGCGGCATTGATCGCCGGACAAAACAACATGGATGACGCGGAGGTCCCGGTGGATCAACGATATTTGTTTATCAGCTCCGCGCTGTATAACCTGATTTTGAATGTGGATACCACCAAATCCAAAGCCGTGCTGGACAGCTTTCAGGACGTGATCAAAGTCCCCAAATCCCGGTTCTACACCCAGATTACCCTTTACGACGGCGCCACCGACGGCCAGACTGCCGGCGGCTTTGCCAAAACGGATGATGCCAAGGAAATCAATTTCATGATCATCCACAAGCCGGCGCTGCTGCAGTATCCCAAACATACGGTGAACAAGATCATTGCGCCGCAGGACAACCAGACCTCCGACGGATGGAAATTTTTCTATCGCGCGTACGGGCTGGCGGATTTGTATGAAAATAAGACCGCCGGCGTTTACCTGCACAGCAAAGCGTAACCCGGTGGAACAGATGCGAAACAGGCGGAAAAAGGAGGGGTAAAATGACCCTTTTATGCGATTTCCCCTTTTACCAGGAGCAGTTCGGCGGAAGCTTGTCCGAGGGGGATTTCGGCCGGTTTGCTCCCAAGGCGCAGGCGTTTTTGTCCTTTGCCACCGGCGGAAAATCCCAGGCCGTCCTGCCGGCGCCGGAACCGGTGAAGTTGGCGATGTGCGCTGTGACGGACGAACTGGCAAGACAGGCGCGGTCGGAGGGGATCAAATCGGAAAAAGCGGGAGAATATGAAGTCTCTTACCAGGAGCAGGAGGGGCGGCGGAACCTGTACGGCGCCGCCGCCCTCTACCTGGAAAACGACCTGCTGTTTCGGGGGTGGGCCATTGCTGACTAACGGATACGCCATCCTCTACAACCGATGGGAAGAAAATGGACGGGAGCAATTGCACAAAACCGTTTTGCCGGCGGTGTTTTGGCAGGGAGAGGAAGAAGGCGGGTTCGCCGGCAGAAGGTACAGCAAAAAAGGACAGGAGTTTTTGGCCCAGTGCCTGGTTTTGGTCCCGCAGGAAGGGCTGCCGAAGGACAAGTCCTTTTTGCCGCCGCAGAAGTGGATGCTGCTGCCGGCCGAAGACAAGGAGCGCTTTTTTACCTTCCAGATTGGGGATCTCCTGGTGCGGGGAGAAGGTCTGCCGGAACAGGACGGGCAGGATTCGCTGGAACCGCAGGTGCGCCGGTCTGGACAGACGACGACGCTGCGGAGGATTCATCAGGTGGTTACCCCGCGGGGAGGTTGCCATTGGGAGTTGGAGGGGATTTAAGAGGTGATGCGGCGATGAATCAGTCGATTTTGCAAATACTCAAGGACGCGATAGGGGCCTGGCTGCAAGAGCAGGGGGGAATCGCCGGCCCGTTCATCGATTATACCAAGGAAAATACCCCTTGCGTCGGGCTGTTCCCCACGGGGGAGCAGCGGATTGGCGCCGACTGGGCGGGAAATGAACGATGGTCGTATGACTTTACCATCCAATTGGTCCAGGACGCGTTTGAAGAACAGCAACGATTGGACAGCGAAGCGCTGGCGGAATCGTTTAGCCGATGGGCCCAGAAGATCAGCATGGAAGGACTGGAACTGGGGGAATGCGGTTCGTTCGAAAGTCTGTGGGCTGGGAACGGGCATCTGCTGTATCCCGCCCAGGATGGGCAGAATTTTATCTATGAGTGGACGGGGAAACTTTGTTACCGAAGGCAGGCGGCGCAAAAACAGGCGCGTCCGCGGTGGCTGTTTGGCTTTGGGCCCGGCGAGGACCGCTCTTGGCTGGAATGCGCGGCGGGCATTTGCAAGATGACTCGGCAGGAAATGCAGGCGGACGGCTTTCTCTTCGACTTTTTCGGCAGGCCCTTCCCGGCAGACGCGCTGCGGCAGACCGACCGCCAAATCGATTTTTCCGGTTGGGTTTGCGCGGAAGATCCCTTCCAGCAGGCGGCTTTGAGAATGCGGGAGCCGCAGCAGGTCTCGTGGGTGTACTATGCGGGCCCCGCACCGGCCCAGGGCGCGCCGGCCAGAGGTGGCGAATGCCTGCTGTGCGCTTGGGAAAAAACAGCACAGGGCCCGGAAGAACCACCGGAAATTCAGATTCGAATCTTTTTGCTGTCGGAAACAAAAGGACATTTTTGGCAGGAGGAAAACGGAACTGGTTTCTTCTTGCCGGATTACCCGGTTGGGGAAGGAGGGCGCATTTGACAAACAGAATATCTACCCGTTCCTCCGCAGCCGCCATGGAACATCTCAGGCGGGCGGCTCCGGATCAGCCCCGGATCAGCGCCATACAAACACAGCAGGAAAATCAGCGGATGTTGTACCGGGCAGGATATGTGGGGAGGAAAAATAGTGGCGCAGTATCTTGAGACGGTATATGCCAGCGATAGCTGGATGGAGCAGTATACCAATTCGGAGCAAAGCGGGATCAGCCGGGCGGAACTGCTGACCTCGCAGGAGAATTTTTCGTTCTTGTATGAGGGAATCCCCCATTCCGTTTACGCGGAAAGCGAATCCTGGATTCGGGTGCATTACCCTACCAGCGGCCAATACAAAAAGAAAAACCTGGTCCGGGCAAGGCAGTATGTCTATGTCACCGGGAAGGATTCTTCCGCTTCCGGCAGCCTGCAGTCCGGCCGGTATGTATTCGGCTATCAAAACGGGATCGCCGGGGTGTTTTTTTTCGATGCGGTCGACCCGATGGCTCCGGAACTGGATGATCTGCCCCAAAATCAGTATGTCCAGATCGGCGATCTGGCTGACGGGGACATTGCGCTGACCTCGGCGAGGAATGGCTTTTTGGAGATGACTCCTAATGTTTGGGTGGGGTGTACGGGAAGCATGCGCTCCGGCAGCCGGTATACGGCGAACGCGAGTATGCAGATCCAGTCCCACTTGGGCGCAAACCGGCCGTATGTGATCTATACCTACGAGGATGTGTCGGTGGACGTCCGGGATTGTGCGCCGAGCAGCGGATTCGTCAACGAAAAAGAGGATGCAGTGTTTCGGTGGCGGTTTGAAGAATACAGCCGGACAGCCGAGCAGATTGTCCAACAGGCGGCCTATCAATTCCGGTGGCGAGTTTCCGGCGAAAGCAGCTATCAGGAATCCACCGTCACAAGTGGGATGGAAAGCCATACGGTGCCGGCGGGGACCTTCCCGGAAAGCGGAAGCATCGACTGGTGCGTGCGGGTCCAGTCTGACGACGGGGTTTGGAGTGACTGGTCCAGTTGGATGACCCTGACTACCCAGGATAGCTTGTCTACCCCGTCTGGGCTGAGCCCGGATATGAGCTATGTGGACGGAAACCTGCCCCAACAGTTCAGCTGGCGGCATACCATTGCCACCGGGACGGCACAATCCGCGTTTGAGCTGCAGTACCGCACCGGTGAAGAGGAGGACTGGCAGGAGCTGGCGGCGGCGCAGACGCAGCAGACTTCTGTCTTGCTGCCCCAGGACACGCTGCCCACCGGAAAAGGGGAGTGGCGGGTCCGCACGGCCAACAGCGACGGCGTTTGGGGCGATTGGAGCCAGATCGCTTCTGTAATTGTGCGCGCCAGGCCCCTTGCCCCCTCTTTGGGGCAAATTGATCCTGCCCCCAAACCGTGCATCCGCTGGCAGGCGCAGGATCAGCAGGGGTATCAGGTTCAGGTCGGACCAGTGGATTCCGGCCAACGGTATGGAGATGAAAAAGAATGGCGCTGCCCGGAATTTTTGCCGGACGGCAGCTACCAGGTCGGCGTGCGGATTCAAAACCGATTTGGCCTGTGGTCTGAGTGGGTACAGACTTCTATCCAGGTGCAAAATCACCCGGAAGGCGAAATCCAGCTTTTGGGACGGGCGTCCGGCTGCGGGATTTCCCTGACCTGGGATGCGGCGGGGGATTTTGTCGGCTACTTGGTCCGGCGGGATGGGACAAAGATTGCCCAGGTGGACGCCTGCGCTTACACCGACCGGCTTTGCTGGGATAAGCACCGGTATGAGGTGCTGGGAGAGATGGCAAACGGTCATTATGTCAGCAGCGGGGTGGTGACGCTGGCCTGCCGGATGGATTGCGCCGCCCTTTGCGGTTTGGAGGAAGAGGACGAATGGATCTTTTTGCAGGTGCGCCGGGATAGTGTCCCAGAGCATCGGCTGGAGCAGGTCGCTACGGTGACATACCAGCATTACGACGGCATGACGCTGCCCCAGGCGCAGACAAATGGCAGCCAGGACCGGCGGCATCATTTCTTGTTTTCACTGCCTGACCGCCGGCAGGTGGAGAAGCTTTTGGCTCTGACGGGGCAGAGCGTGATTTACAAAGATCCGTGGGGCTATTGCCTGACCGGCGTTTTGGAACAGTTGGAGGTGGCGTTCGCCCAATGCCCGGAGATTGCTTTTTCCATTGTGGAAACGGAAAGGCGGGAAGTTCATGCAGACTGAATCGGCAAGATCCTTCCAGCTGCGGTATGATATTTTGCGCAATGGGGCCACCTACGCCCAGGCCGTAGTGGCTGGGCCGGCGGCGGTTTCGATGGACAGCCGCCGCAAGTTAAAACAGGTTTTTTCCGGGGATATGCTGCTGCCGGACGGAATCCAGAGATTGACAGACCGATTCCGGCCGGTGGTCCTCCTCGATGGGGTGGAATACCCTGTGGGGCAGTTCGTTTTGACCTCGGTGGAAAAAATTTGGCAGGAGGGCGGCTGGATTGACCGCTGCGAGGGGTATGATCTATGCTTTTTGGTCAAGCGCACCCGCCTGGAAGAACGGCTTTTTTGCGGAAAGGGAGAACGCTATCTGGACAAAATCCAGCAGCTGCTGCAACAGTGCGGGATTGATTCTGCCCTGGTGGAGGATTGCGCGGAAACCTTTGCCACCGATCGCGAAGACTGGGAGATCGGGACGTCGGTGCTGGATGTGGTCAACGACTTGCTGGATGAAATCAATTATCAATCTTTATGGTTTGACCAGGACGGCGTCGCCAGAATCCAGGCCATCCGAGAACCGGGGATCCATCAGATCCAGCACTGGTATGGGCCGAGCCGCCAGGACGGCTACGCTTTGGTCAAAGACGGCTACACCAGGCAGGATGATTTGTTCGACGTTTCCAACGTGTTTGTCGTCCAGTGTGAAAATCCGGAATTGGACACGGTGATGCAGGCGGTTTCGGTCAACGACGATCCGGATTCCGCCTTGTCGGTGATCCGGCAAGGACGGGTGATGGCGCCGGTGGTCAAGCTGGACAACGTGTCCAGCCAACAGGCGCTGCAGCGGTATGCGGACCGGTTGCGCTGGCAGTCGATGACGGCAACGGAAACCACCGTCATCCAAACTGCGCTCAACCCGGTCCATCTGTGCGGGGATATTTTGGCGCTGGAGGGCGATTTGGCGCCGGGAATCTATGAAGAAACCGCTTGGGCCATGGAGCTTGCCCCAGGCGGAATGATGGAGCATACGTTAAGGAGAGTTTTGTATTTATGACCTATCAAGAACAGCAGCAGCTGCAAGAACGCCAGCCGGAGAGGATCCATTTCGCTACCATTGATCAGGTGTACGAAGACGGCGTGACGCTGCTCTTTTATGGACAGTCCAGCCCCAGTCAAAAAAGATATCAGTGCAATCGCTTTGCCGTGTTCCACGCCGGCGACCGGGTGTTTTTGGCAAAGGACAGCGGGACTTATATTGTCTTGTTCCCCATTGGCGCGCCCAAATCGTCTTTCCATGCGGATACGGCTGGCTCCGCCGATGCCGCCGATACCGCTGTCACCGCGGAAAAAGCAGCGCAGGCGGACCGCGCAGAGTATGCTCAGCAGGCGGGTACGGCGGCCCAGGCGGAAAAGGCTGACCGGTTGACCACGTCCCGCACCGTCAGTCTGACCGGCGATGTGACGGCGTCAGGCAGTTTCAGCGGTGCTTCGAACCTGTCTATGGCGGCAACAGGCGTCAAGGCGGGCATGGTGAAAGATCAGTATAGTCCATCGAACAGGACAATTCAGTTTCGGGTTGCTTCATCGGGAAAGCTGCAATTTAAGTCCAGCTATTATGACAGCGGTTCCTGGTACAATATGGACGGAAGCCGCGCGTAAGGGGGGATTTTTATGGAAATTCGGGCAAACGAGAGGAAAATCATCAACACCAAGCCGCTGGATTACCTGTTTGCACAGGGAGAATCTGGCGTGGACCGCATCCCTATCCTTTTGCCGCTGCAGTACGGAGATACGGATTTGGCGGCTCTGGACTGGTCTATTCAGCTGGTCAGCGAACAGGATACGTTCCTCAGCAAGCCGTTGCAGTCCGTAGCAGGGCAGGATGCGCTGACGGTGTATTGGGATGTGGACGGGGATTGTACGGCGGTCCCGGGAAAGGTGAAGCTTACCGTTGTGGGGATGAATAAGGACGGCTCGACGGTGATTAAATTCGACGGGCGGGACATCATTATCCGCGCGGCGCAATATGGCAGTTACGCACCGACGCCGGACACGCTTTCCGCTGCGCTGGCCCAGGCGCAAACTTATTCGCAGCAGGCAGTTTTTGCAGCGCAGCAGGCTGCCCAGTCCGCCGCCAGCGCCGAAGCCGGCGCAGAATCGGCGCTGGAAGCAATCCGGAAAAGCCCCTATATCGGCGAAAATGGAAATTGGTTCGTGTTCCAAGCGGAAACAGGCGGTTTCGCAGACAGCGAGGTCCCGGCACGCGGGGTAGAAGGGAAAAGCCCGGTGATCGGCGAGGATGGATTTTGGTATCAATGGGATCCGGCGGAGGGCGATTATGCAAAAACCGATTTCCCTGCGCAGGGGCCCAAAGGGGAAGCCGGCGGGGTAACGTCGGTCAACGGCGTGACGCCGGATGAAAACGGCAATGTAGAAGTGCAGACCGGCGCCGGCAATGCGGACGAGATCGAAGAAACGGCGGATCGGGTATTTGTATCGCCGGAGGAAAAGGCCAAGTGGAGCACGCCTGGCGATATAATCAACGGGACGTTGGCAGTATGGCAGCGGTACGATTCTTCTTCCAGCGCCACCTACACCAACCCGTCCAACGCCTATGTGGCAGACCGGTTCCGCGCCAACGGCACCGGTACAGTCAAACCAAATTCAAGAGGATATGGAGCGGACATCACCGGAACCATCACCATGCAGTACTGGATGGAAAAAGCAGATTTTGCGCTGCTGCCGGATCCGGTGGTGGTCTATTACAGCGTAGACGGCCAGATGCAGACGGCCAGCACGGCCAAATCGTCGGTACAGACCGACAGCGGCGGAAACGCCTGTATTTTTAGCCAGGCCATTACCAACCAGACATTAGATTGGGTGAGTCTGTACCCCGGACAGCCGGTGCGGCCATACGTGGAGGAATTTGCGCTGTGCCAGCGGTATTACCAGAATCTAGCCGTCACGGGGATTTGGCTGCCGTCTTCTGCATCTGCCGGCACCTGCTATTACTATTTCCCGGTACAAAACAACGGGATGCGGGTGACGCCTACCACCCCCCAGACCGCTTCCGGCGCGGTATTTGGCCCTTCTGGGTGGAATGTAACTGGAACGGTATCCGTTACCGATCAGCGTCTTTCCTTTGCGGTATCTAATGCATCTGGGCAAACGGCGAATACGGAAGGATCCGGCCGGTTCCAGGTCACACTGGACGCGGAAATCTATTAAGGAGGGAAACGGCATATGGTACAAGTCTATGGAAAAACGGACGAAGCCGGGCGAGTGCTGCAAATTGCCAGCAGCGTGTTTTTGGGTGACCCGGCGGGCTGGATTTTGATCGACGAAGGCGATGGCGACCGGTATGTCCATGCCCAGGGCAATTACCTGGACAAGCCGCTGACAGCGGAAGACGGCACCCACAATTACATCCTGGAAGACGGGTCTATCCGGGAAACGACCAGCGAAGAGAAGCAAGCGGAGCGAGACGCTTTCCCCGAACCGGAACCCAGCCGGGAGGATGAGCTGGAAGCACAGGTCTTATCCCTCCAAGCACAGATCGACGCGCTTTTGGGGGTGAGTGAATAATGGAGAAAATCCAAATGGCAAAACAG
>CALWNU010000047.1 GCA_944382905.1 uncultured Clostridia bacterium
TGATTATCTTGAAGGAGGACACTATGCCAAGAGACGTTTCGCTTGAGCAAACTCGTAATATCGGCATAATGGCCCACATTGATGCTGGTAAAACTACCACAACCGAACGTATTTTGTATTACACCGGTGTAAACCATAAGATCGGTGAGACGCATGATGGTTCGGCAACAATGGACTGGATGGCGCAGGAGCAGGAAAGAGGTATCACCATTACTTCGGCTGCGACTACCGCTTACTGGAACGGCCATAGAATCAATATCATCGACACCCCCGGACACGTGGACTTTACGGTAGAAGTAGAGCGTTCTCTGCGTGTACTGGACGGTTCGGTTACGGTGTTCTGCGCGAAAGGCGGCGTAGAACCTCAGTCTGAAACCGTATGGCGTCAGGCTGATAAATACCATGTGCCGAGAATGGCCTTTGTCAACAAAATGGACATCATGGGCGCGGACTTTTATAACGTTCTGCAAATGATGCATGATCGTTTGAAATGTAACGCGGTTCCGATTCAACTGCCGATTGGTTCGGAAACATTCTTCAAGGGCATTATCGACCTCCTGGAGATGAAAGCTTACATTTATAACGACAGCAAAGCGCTGGTGAACTACACGGTGGAAGAGATCCCCGAGGATATGAAAGAGAAAGCGGAAGAGTACCGTGCCGCAATGATCGAGCATATCGCGGAGACGGATGACGTGCTGATGGAAAAATATCTCGAAGGCGAAGAATTCACCATCGAAGAGATGAAAGCCGCTATCCGCAAATCCACCATCAACAATACCATGGTCCCGGTTGTCTGCGGTACGGCATACAAAAACAAAGGCGTCCAGAAACTGCTGGATGCGATTGTAGACTATATGCCGGCTCCGACGGATATCCCCCACATCAAGGGGACCAATCCGGAGACAGGTGAAGAGGAAGAAAGACCTTCTTCCGACAATGAGCCGTTTGCGGCGTTGGCGTTTAAGATTGCCACCGACCCGTACGTGGGCAAACTGTGCTTCTTCCGGGTTTACTCCGGTACGGTTACAGCAGGCTCCACCGTTTACAACTCGGTAAAAGACGATCAGGAAAGAATGGGACGTATTTTGCAGATGCATGCAAATCACAGAAAAGACCTGGAGATTTGCTATGCAGGCGATATTGCGGCGGCGGTCGGTTTGAAAAATACTACCACCGGCGACACGCTGTGCGACCCCAAAGCACCGATCGTTTTGGAATCCATGGAATTCCCGGATCCGGTTATCCGCGTCGCCATCGAACCCAAGACCAAAGCTGGTCAGGAAAAGATGGGAATCGGCCTGGCGAAACTGGCGGAAGAGGACCCGACCTTTAAGACCTATACGGATCAGGAAACGGGCCAGACCATCATTGCCGGTATGGGCGAGCTGCACCTGGAAATCATCGTAGACAGACTGCTGCGTGAATTTAAGGTGGAAGCAAACATCGGCAGCCCGCAGGTTGCCTATAAAGAAACCATCCGCAAATCGGTGGAAGTGGACAACAAATATGCCCGTCAGTCCGGCGGTAAGGGCCAGTACGGTCATGTTAAGATCCGCGTAGAGCCCAACGAGTCCGGCAAAGGTTACGAGTTCCGCAACCAGATTGTCGGCGGCGCGATCCCGAAAGAGTATATTCCCGCAGTTGATGCTGGTATCCAAGGCGCAATGCAGGCTGGCGTGCTGGCCGGTTACCCGGTAGTTGACTGTATCGTTACGTTGTTCGACGGTTCGTATCATGAGGTTGACTCTTCTGAAATGGCCTTTAAGATCGCCGGTTCTATGGCGTTCAAAGAGGCAATGAGGAAGGCGGATCCGGTGATTCTGGAACCGATTATGAAGGTTGCGGTTACGACGCCGGAGGAATATATGGGCGATGTCATCGGCGACCTGAACTCTCGCCGTGGGCAGATCCAAGGGATGGAAACCCGTCCCGGCGCGCAGCAGATCAACGCGTTTGTTCCGCTGTCTGAGATGTTCGGTTATTCTACCGACCTGCGCTCCAAGACCCAGGGCCGTGGCCAGTATGTCATGGAACCGAGCCACTATATTGAAGTGCCGAAATCCATTGCAGAAGGCATCATGAGCGCGAGAAGCAAAAAAGATTAATTTTCTGGCTGAAATGCTGGAAACCCCTTGCAATCTGAGGCCTTTATTGGTAAAATAGCCCCATAGGGCCAGTATGAGCGATATCTTCAAATATAAGGGAGGAAATTCAAGAATGGCAAAGGCGAAATTTGAAAGAACTAAACCCCATGTTAACATTGGTACCATTGGCCACGTAGACCATGGTAAAACCACTTTGACTGCTGCGATCACCAAGACGCTGGCGATGAAAGGCCAGGCTCAGTACGAAGCTTATGATATGATCGATAAAGCTCCGGAAGAGAGAGAGCGTGGTATCACCATCAATACCGCTCACGTTGAGTATGAGACGGACAAACGTCACTATGCTCATGTTGACTGCCCTGGACATGCTGACTATGTTAAAAACATGATCACCGGTGCTGCTCAGATGGACGGTGCGATCCTGGTTGTATCCGCTGCGGACGGCCCGATGCCCCAGACTCGTGAGCACATCCTGCTGTCCCGTCAGGTAGGCGTTCCCTACATTGTCGTATTCATGAACAAAGCGGACCAGGTAGACGATCCTGAGCTGCTGGAACTGGTTGAGATGGAGATCCGTGACCTGCTCAACTCCTATGAGTTCCCGGGCGACGACACTCCGATCATTGTTGGTTCTGCTCTGGCTGCGCTGGAAGCTCCCGAGGATCTGAGCAACCCGGCTTACAAACCGATTCTGGACCTGATGGATGCTATCGACGAGTATATCCCGACTCCTGAGCGGAAAGCGGACCTGCCTTTCCTGATGCCTGTAGAAGACGTCTTCACCATCACTGGCCGTGGTACCGTTGCTACCGGCCGTGTGGAGAGAGGTCAGCTGAAGACCGGCGAAGAAGTAGAGATCATCGGCTTGACCGAGGAGAGAAAGAAAACTGTTGTTACCGGTATCGAGATGTTCAGAAAGATCTTGGACTACGCGGAAGCTGGCGACAACATCGGCGCTCTGCTGCGTGGTATTCAGAGAAATGAAATCGAGCGTGGACAGGTACTGTGCAAACCCGGTTCCATCAATCCTCATACCAAATTCCATGCGCAGGTATATATCCTGAAAAAAGATGAGGGCGGCCGTCATACTCCGTTCTTCAACAACTACAGACCGCAGTTCTACTTCAGAACCACCGACGTTACCGGCGTTATCACTCTGCCTGAGGGCACCGAGATGTGCATGCCTGGCGATAACGTGGAGATGGACGTTGAACTGATCACCCCGATCGCTATCGAAGAGGGTCTGCGTTTTGCTATCCGTGAGGGCGGCAGAACCGTAGGTTCCGGCGTTGTTACCAAAATCAACGGCTAATTTAGGCCGAAGAAAAGGCTGGGAATTTTCCCAGCCTTTTCTTTTTTAGGGATTTGCATTAATCCGCCTGCATAACGTTGCCGCCGCCGGATCTCGGAAGGGAGCCCAGCGGCCCTATGCGGCACATAAGGGCTGGCCTACACGCACAGGATCAGGGCAGGATCGGTTTGCACAAAATCTCATCGACTTTCGTGTCCAAGATGTGGTTGGCATGCGCTGCACGCAGGATGACAGCAGTGTCCGCGCCGCGCCCGGTTCCGCCGATCGCGACAATCGGAACCCCTGGGGGCAGCAATCCGCCGTCAGCCGCCATGGTGGCGATTTCCACGCAAACTTTCATGCCCTGGCCGAAAAAGCGCAGGGTGTGCGCAATCATCTCCACCGGGGTTACGCCGCCAAATTTTCCGGTGATGCCGCGTTCTGCACCGCTTAACGCATGAGAAGAAGCATAGACAAAAAATCCTTTTTCCCGCAGCTGGCGGATCATCTCGTCCGATAATTCATTCTTTCCCGGCTCTTTGAATCCATACGCATGCGGTACGCAGATGACGGACACGCCTTCCAGCGCAGGGAAACACAGGCCGGTGTAACCGGTGCTGGTGGCAAGTACTACATGGCGGATCCCTTTTTCCTTGACTGCCTGCACCGCTAATTCGATGGTTTTTGCGGTATTTTCTTTTCCCGGACGGTCAAAATACATAAAATGCACCCCTTTCTTTGCTCTTATTATAGCGGAATCTGCAAAAAAAGAAAAGACCCTCAAGGACCGGCGCCATCGGCGAAAATATGCGGTAAAGGGCAAGGGTGCGCCGGGTGCGGTCCCGTCGGCAGAAAGGCCAGTTGTAAATTTACTGTGGTTATGATACACTAAACTATAAGACGATCCAGCCGGCGCCGCATCTTTGACAGGGACCGGCGCGCTGTTTTTGGCGGGCCGTGGGCTGCCGAGGGGGCATGGATCGGACATCAGACGGATGGAATCGAGGAACAATCTTGCAGAATAAGAAAAAACGGGAGCGTTTGGAGAACGCTTTTGAGTGGGTAGATGCGCTGGTTTCGGCTGCGGTGATTGTGGTACTGCTGTTCACCTTTTTCTTTCGGACCGTGGGGGTAGAAGGAACTTCTATGGTCCCGACATTGGAGGAAGGGGACCGGTTAATCATCTCCCATTTGTTTTATCAGCCCCAGCAGGGCGATATTGTGGTGATCGTCCAGCCGGACAGCGAGACGCCTGCGATTATTAAGCGGGTCATCGCGGTAGCTGGGCAGACGGTCGATATTGATTTTAGCCGCGGGATTGTAATGGTGGATGGGCAGGTGCTGGAGGAACCTTATATCAGCGAGCCGACCTATATGAAACGGGATGTGCAATTCCCGGTGACGGTGCCGGAGGGGTGCGTCTTTGTCATGGGGGACAACCGAAACCGTTCCCTGGACAGCCGGGACAGCAGCATCGGAATGATAGATCAGCAATCGATTTTGGGAAAAGCGGTGTTTCGCCTTTTCCCGTTTCAAAAGATGGGATGGATCCCATAAAGGAGAAGATGGTATGACGGAAAGCCCTTTGATTCAATGGTTTCCCGGCCATATGGCCAAAACCAGGCGGTTGATGCGGGAAAGCATGCGCCTGGTGGATATTGTGGTCGAAGTGATCGACGCCAGAATTCCCATCAGCAGCCGAAATCCGGAATTGCCGGCCCTGGTGGGGAATAAGCCGCGCATTGTGTTGCTCAACAAATGCGATGCAGCGGACGACGCCGTTACGCAGGAATGGTGCGCTTATTATCAAAACAAAGGGATCACGGCGATTCCCACAGACTGCCGCAGCGGGAAAGGAATCAAACAGTTTGTGCCGGCGGTCAGGCAGGTGCTTCGTCCGCTCTTGGAACGCCGTGCCCAAAAAGGGATGGCAGGCGCCCCCATCCGCATGATGATCGTAGGGATCCCCAATGTGGGCAAATCTTCTTTTATCAACCGGATGGCCGGGTCGCGCCGCGCCAAGGTGGAAGACCGGCCTGGTGTGACCCGCGGCCGGCAATGGGTCACATTGGACAATGGGATCGACCTGTTGGATATGCCGGGGATCCTTTGGCCGAAATTCGAAGACAAACGAGTGGGAGAATACCTGGCGTTTACCGGCGCGGTCAAAGACCAGGTGGTGGATATCGAGGCATTGGCCATGCGGCTTTTGGCGCTGCTCAACGAGCGCTACCGCCCGCTTTTGTGCGACCGGTATAAGCTGGAACAAGAGCAGGTCCAGGGATTGGACGGGTATGATTTGCTGGAACTGGTGGCCCGCAAACGGGGCATGCTGCTGCCTGGCGGCCAGGTGAATACCGAGCGGGCGGCGATCATGGTGCTGGATGAATTCCGCAGCGGAAAAATCGGGAAAATGACCCTGGAAACCCCCATGCCGCCGCGGCCCAACCCGGCGCCGGAGTCATCAGATGGAGAAGGAGTGTGATGGCAGTGGGGCATGAGGGTTTGGATTTGTATGAATTTGACCAGATGCTGTATGCCGACCGGGACGCTGGCTGGATTTGCGGGGTGGATGAGGCCGGCCGTGGCCCATTGGCAGGACCGGTATTTGCCGCCGCTGTCATTTTGCCCAAAGAACATCGGATAGAAGGGCTCAACGATTCCAAAAAGCTCAGCGCGAAAAAACGGGAAGCGCTGTATGAAATCATTGTGGAACAGGCGGTGGCTTACTGCGTTTGTTCTGTGGACGAAGCGGAAATTGACCGGCTGAATATCCTGGCCGCTTCCATGCTGGCGATGAAACAGGCGGTGGAAGGGCTGCAGGTCCGCCCGGACGCGGCCTATATCGACGGCAACCGCGTGCCGGAATTGGAAATCCCCGCCATTCCGGTGGTCAAAGGGGATGGGAAATCCGCTTCCATTGCAGCGGCCTCTATTTTGGCAAAAGTCTCCCGGGACCGGTTTCTGTGCCAGCTGGATCGGCAGTATCCCCAGTATGGGTTTGCAAAGCACAAGGGATATCCCACCAAGGAACACTACGCCTGTATTGGAAAATACGGGATTTCTCCGGTGCACCGGAAGAGTTTTTTGAAAAATCTGAAGGACCATATCCAATAGCGGGGGAACGAAATGTCGACAAGAGCAGTGGGGACGCAGGCGGAAGACTTCGCCGCCCATTTTTTGCAGCAGCAGGGGATCCGCATCCTCGCCCGCAATTACTACACCCCTTACGGGGAGATTGATTTAATCGCCCAGGACGGGGAATACCTTGCTTTTGTGGAAGTCAAGGCAAGGCGGTCCGGGTCCATCACCCGGCCGGCGGAAGCGGTGGACCGGCGCAAACAGCGGCGGATCATCCGGTCGGCGGTTTGCTATTGTGTGGAACAACCCCAGCAGCTTCAGCCAAGGTTTGATGTGTTTGAGATTGTCATGGGAAAAGGGTCACCTTTTTCCGTGCAGTCCTGCCAATACATAAAAAATGCATATGAGGTGACAAATGATGAAAGCTTTTGACATGCACTGCGATACCCTGTTGGGCGGAAATCGCAACCATTGGGATCTGGTAAACGACCAGATGCATATTTCCCTGGACCGGATGGGCGCGTTTGAGCATTATGTCCAGTGTTTTGCTATTTTTATTCCGGATCAGTTCCGCGGGCAGGACGCCATTGATTTTTATGACCGGACGTTTGCCTATTACCAGGCGCAGACCCAAAAATATGCGGACCGGATGGATTGGGCCCACAACGGCAAAGAGCTGGGAGAATCGAAAAAGCCCATTACCGGGATCCTGACCATCGAAGGCGGGTGCGCCCTGGCGGGGGATCTGTCCCGAGTGAAACTGCTCAAGGATCAGGGCGTGGCGATGATGACCCTGACCTGGAACGGCCCCAATGAATTGGGCTGCGGCACCAGCAAAAATGTAGGGCTGACGGAGTTCGGAAAGGCCGCGATCCAGGAGATGGAGCGGGTCGGCATGTTGGTGGACCTGTCCCACATTTCCGACGCCGGGTTTGAAGACGCCTGTTCCGTGGCCACCAAACCGCTGATCGCCAGCCATTCGAACTCCCGCGCTGTATGCGGCCACATTCGCAACGTGACGGATGAGCAGTTTAAAGAATATGTCAAACGGGGCGGCCTGGTGGGGCTCAATTATTCCAAAGATTTCATCTGCGACGATCCGGAAAAAGCGGATTTTGACTGGCTGTACCGCCATATCGAGCATTTCCTGAGCCTGGGTGGAGAAAAAGTCATTGCGCTGGGCTCTGACTTTGACGGGACCCGCGTGCCGGAATGCTTAAGCGCGGTAGAAAAGAACGCAGATTTTTACGAGTACCTGCTGAAAAAGAACCTCAAGGAAGATTTGGTAAAGGATATCTTTTTTGAAAACGCCAGCCGCGTGTTCCAGGAGTATGTCCTGTAAAGCAGCGTGAAAAGGCAAAGGAGGAAAACCGGTGCAATACCAAAGCACAAGAAACAAGACCCAAAAAGCGACGGCGAGCCAGGCCATTTTACAAGGCCTTTCCGCGGAAGGGGGGCTGTTCGTTCCAGAAACGCTGCCGGCTCTTTCTGCGCAGCAGCTGGAAAAAATGATCGATCTGCCGTATGTCCAGCGGGCGCAGGCGATTTTGTCGGACTTTTTAACAGATTTTACCCCGGAGCAGATTGCCGCATGTGTGAACAAGGCCTATGGACCCGGGAAATTTTCCAATGATACCATCGCGCCTTTGGCGCAGTTGGGGCAGGAAGCCTACCTGCTGGAATTGTGGCATGGGCCGACCTGCGCGTTTAAAGATATGGCGCTGCAGTTGCTCCCGCAGCTGATGACCACGGCGGCCCGGCAAACAGGGTTCGGCAAGGAGATTGTGATCTTGGTTGCCACCTCTGGCGATACTGGCAAAGCCGCGCTGGAAGGGTTTTGCAATGTGCCGGGCATTCGGATCGTGGTGTTTTACCCGGAAGAAGGCGTCAGCCCTTTGCAAAAGCTGCAAATGGCGACGCAGGAAGGGGAAAACGTGTTTGTCGCGGCCATTCGGGGGAATTTTGACGACGCGCAAACTGGCGTCAAACGCCTGTTTACCTCCCCAGAGGTCATCGGCAAACTGCAGCGGCAAAACCGAGCGTTTTCCAGCGCCAACTCCATGAACTGGGGCAGACTTTTGCCGCAGATCGTATATTATGTCAGCGCGTACTGCGATTTGGTGCGGGATGAACAGATCGCGCTGGGGGATCCGATCAACGTTTGCGTACCCACCGGCAATTTCGGCAATATCCTGGCGGCGTATTATGCCAAGCATATGGGGCTTCCTATCCGCAAGCTGATTTGCGCGTCCAATCAAAACAATGTGCTGACGGATTTTATCCGGACCGGAGTTTATGAAAAAAACCGCCCGTTTTACCTTACCACGTCGCCTTCGATGGATATTTTGATTTCCAGCAACCTGGAGCGGTTGTTGTTCCACCTGCTGGAAGAGGACGACCGTGCCGTGCGGGATTTGATGGCGCAGCTGCAGGAAAAGGGACGGTATACCGTATCACCGGAAGTGCTACGCCGCCTGCAGGAAGAGTTCGACTGCGGCTACTGCGAAGAAGCGCAAACGGCTGCTACCATCCAACGCTTGTTTGAAACCTATTCCTATTTGTGCGATACGCATACAGCGGTGGCGGTTTCTGTCTATGCCCAGTACCGGGCCAGGACAGGGGATGAGACCAAGACGGTGATTGCTTCTACCGCCAACCCCTTTAAATTCCCTCACGCGGTTTTGTCCGCACTGGGTCAAGAGACGTCCGGGCTGGATGAATTCCAGGTCGCGCAAAAGCTGGAGGCTGTTTCCGGCAGCCAAATGCCGGCGCAATTAGCGGGATTGCAGGGAAAACCGGTTCGTTTTCGGGAGATCTTTTCCAAAGATCAGATGGAAGACGCTTTGGATTATGCTTTACAAAACCTTTAAGAAAAAGCGGCGGGAAAGATCGCGGATTCTTTCCGCCGCTTTTGAATCCAATGGAAAGAGGGTATGCCAATGAGCTTATTCGCCATCGGGGATCCCCATCTGTCGTTCGGCTGCCAAAAGCCGATGGATATTTTCCGGGGATGGGAAAACCATGCGGACCGATTGTCAGAACATTGGCGCCGGGTGGTTTCGGACGAGGATACGGTGGTCCTGCCGGGGGATATCTCCTGGGCGATGAATTTGGAATCTCTCCTGCCGGATTTGCAGTTTCTCAACCAGTTGCCGGGAAAAAAGGTACTATTGAAAGGCAACCATGATTACTGGTGGACGACCAAACAGAAAATGGAGCAGTATTTGCATCAGAATGGATTAGACCGCATTGCTTTTCTCCATAATAACTGTATCTGCGCCGAAGGGTTCCGGCTGTGCGGCACCAGAGGGTGGCTGTTCGAAAACGGCCAGCCCCAGGATGAGAAGGTGCTGGCCCGGGAAGCAGGACGCCTGCGCCTTTCGCTGGAGGCCGCCAAAAATCAGGAAGGCGAATTGCTGGTATTTCTCCACTATCCGCCGGTATTTGGCCAGGAGGAGAACCGCCCGATGCTGGATACTTTGCAGGAATACGGCGTCAAACGGGTGTTTTACGGCCACATCCACGGACATGGATGCGTCCATGCGCTCAACGGCGTGTATCGCGGCATTGCGTTTCGGCTGGTTTCCAGCGATTTTTTGGGGTTTTGTCCTGCAAAGATTGAAAAAAGCAGCCTGGATCCGGCGCTTTTTTAGGTGAAACGCCAAAAAGGAAAAAATTATTAAATTCGTAACAATTCATCCTTGGCAAAACCCATTTTGACATGCTATAATAACATAGTTAATTTGCATTCGGTACAGCGCTTGTGTTTGGCGCGTACCTGGAAAGTACAGGAGGAAGTTTACATGAGCCTTGTTTCTGCCAAGAAAGTAGAGACTAATACCTATGAACTGGTGGTTTCCATCGACGCGGAGGCGTTCCGGAAGGGAATCGACAAGACCTATCGGAAAACCGCGAAACAGATTTCCGTTCCCGGATTCCGCAAAGGGAAAGCCCCGAAAAGCATTATTGAAAAATTGTACGGCGAAGCCGTTTTCTATGAAGATACCGTCAATGATATGTATCCGGACGCCTACACCAAAGCGGTGGAGGAAGCCGGGATTGAGCCGGTGGACCGCCCGGAGATTGAAATTACGGATGTGTCCGGCGACGGCTTTTCCTTTACGGCAAAAGTAACGGTGAAACCGGAAGTGACCGTCAAGGAGTACAAAGGATTAAAAGCGACCAAATCTCCTGTCAAGGTTAGCGACGAACAGGTTTCGGAAGAAATTACGCGGCTCCAGGAGAGAAACGGGAGAATGGTGACGGTGGAAGGCCGCGCCGCCCAAAATGGCGACAACGCGATCATTGACTTTGAAGGGTTTGTCGACGGGGTTCCGTTCGAAGGCGGAAAAGGCGAAAAATTTGACCTGAAGCTGGGTTCTGGCCAGTTTATCCCCGGGTTTGAAGATCAGGTGGTTGGGAAAAATCCCGGCGAGGAATTTGAAGTGCATGTGACCTTCCCGGAGGAATACCAGGCGAAGGAACTGGCGGGGAAAGCCGCTGTTTTCCAATGCAAGCTGCATGAAATCAAAGAGAAGGAACTGCCTGTACTGGACGACGAGTTTGCCAAAGACGTTAGCGAATTCGATACGATGGATGAATTGAAACAGGATATTCGGGCAAAACTGACGGAAGCGGCGGAAAAGAGCGCGGAAACCGCGGTGGAAGAGCAGCTGGTGGAACAGGTTGTCAGCGGAATGGAAGCGGAAATCCCGTCCTGCATGGTAGACCGCAAGACCGAAGAGATGCTGCAGGAATTTGATTACCGCCTGCAGTCCCAGGGACTGAATCTGGATCTGTACATGAAATATACCGGCTTTAGCCCGGAAACGTTCAAAGAAACCTATAAAGAGCAGGCGCTCCAGCAGGTGAAAATCCGTCTGGCACTGGAACAGATTGTGAAGCAGGAAAACATTGAAGTGACGGAAGAGGAACTCAATGCAGAACTGGAGAAAATGGCTTCCACCTATTCCATGGAGCTGGAGAAACTCAAAGAACTGGTTCCCGCGGAGGAGATCAAACTGGATTTGGCGGTAAACAAAGCCATCGACCTGATCAAATCTAGCGCGGTGGTAACCGAGGCGGAACCGGAAAAGAAAGAGCCGGCGAAGAAGAAAGCTGCGGCGAAAGAGAGCGCGGATGCAGGCGAAGAGAAAAAGGCGCCTGCCAAACGGAAAACAACCAAGAAGAAAGCGGAAGAGACCAAAGACGCAGAATAAAAGCGTTGTATGCTCACGGATCCCTACGTTTTCCTCTTACATAGATTGAATGGGGGTAATAGACCATGAGCTTGGTACCAATGGTAGTGGAACAGACCAATCGCGGCGAGCGGTCCTATGATATTTTTTCCAGACTGCTCAATGACCGAATCGTAATGCTTTGCGAAGAAGTGAATGACACCAGCGCGAGCCTGGTTGTGGCGCAGCTGCTATATCTGGAAGGGCAGGATCCGGACAAGGACATCAGCCTGTACATCAACAGCCCCGGCGGGTCGGTGACCGCGGGATTGGCGATTTATGATACGATGCGGTATATCAAATGCGATGTATCCACCATTTGTATTGGTATGGCGGCTTCCATGGGAGCATTCCTGCTGTCTGCTGGCGCCAAGGGCAAACGTCTGGCACTGCCCAATAGCGAGATCATGATTCACCAGCCTTTGGGTGGCATGCAGGGTCAGGTGACTGATATCAAGATCCATGCGGAGCGGTATCTGCGCATCAAGGAAAATCTGAATCGGATGCTGGCGGAAAATACCGGCAGACCGTTGGAGGAGATCCAGCGGGACACGGAACGGGACAATTTTATGTCTGCGCAGGAAGCGATGGAGTATGGCTTGATTGATAAGGTAATCACCAACCGATAAGAGACCGAAATTCGTGTGGGGACACGCATTGCCTCCACACGAATTTTTCCCTGCGGGGAATTGGTGTTTGTAAACGAGGGAGGGCCTTTTATGGCAAAGAATGACGAAAATTCCAGAATGCTGCGCTGCTCATTTTGCGGAAAGACCCAGGATAAAGTGGATAAGCTGATTGTCGGCACAGGCGTATGCATCTGCAACGAATGCGTGCAGTTGTGCAACAGCGTGCTGGAGGAGGAAGGCCTTTCCACCAAGCGGAAGAGCCAGCGGGAAAAGCCTGCGGATATCACGATCCCCAAACCGACTCAGATCAAGGCGGTTTTGGATCAGTATGTCATTGGGCAGGATGCAGCAAAAAAATCCCTGTCGGTAGCGGTGTACAACCATTATAAGCGGATCTTTTTTGGAAACGACGGGGATGTAGAACTGAATAAAAGCAACGTGCTTCTGGTCGGACCTACGGGAACGGGGAAAACGATGTTGGCGCAGACGCTGGCGAAAACACTGAAAGTCCCCTTTGCAGTAACCGACGCTACTACCCTCACCGAGGCCGGATACGTCGGAGAAGATGTGGAAAACATTTTGCTGCGGCTGATCCAGGCGGCGGATTACGACATTGAAAAAGCGGAACGGGGGATTATTTACATCGACGAGATCGATAAAATCGCCCGGAAAAGCGAGAACCCGTCGATCACTCGGGACGTCAGCGGAGAAGGGGTGCAGCAGGCGCTGCTGAAAATCCTGGAGGGGACGGTTTCCAACGTGCCTCCCACCGGTGGCAGAAAGCATCCCCAGCAGGAATTTATCCAGATTGACACCACTAATATTTTGTTTATCTGCGGCGGCGCGTTTGACGGCATTGAAAAGGTCATTGAAAAACGAATCAACCAGCGGTCTGCATTGGGGTTCGGTTCGGAGCTGAAGGACAAGAAAGCCCAAGAAACCGACGTTTTACTCAGCCAGATTCTGCCGGAAGACCTGGTGAAATTCGGGCTGATCCCGGAACTGGTCGGGCGGATTCCGGTGGTCACGGCATTGAAAGCGCTGGATGAGGAAGCGTTGGTCCGGATTTTGGTGGAACCCAAGAACGCCATTGTCAAGCAGTACCAGAAACTGTTTGAAATGGATCACATTCAGCTGATTTTTGAGCCGGACGCGTTAAAAGCCATTGCCCATTTGGCCATTGAGCGGAAAAATGGCGCGAGAGGGCTTCGTTCCATTATGGAATCCATTCTGTCGGAAGCGATGTTTACCGCCCCGGCGGACGGGACGATTGAGACCTTGACCATCACCGCCGACTGTGTGGCTGGGAAAGAAGGACCGCGGGTGACCTATGACTTGGATCGCTCTACCACGTCGCTGACGCTGCCGGCGTCCAAGCAGCCGCGTTCCAGGCGGGATTCGGTTTCCTGATGACGGTGAAATAGGAAAGTTCCACCTTTCTTGGAATAAGAAGGGTGGACTTGCTTTTTTATAGGAATTTTAGTATAATTCAACAAAGCATTGAAACGCTTTTTGACAAAATCAGAAATTTTAAGATAAAGAACGCGGCGGAGCAGCCGCTGCAGAACCCAAAAAGAAGGTGAATTTTATGACGGACGGGAAACAATATCGGATGCCGATGGTAGCCCTGCGGGGAATGGTGCTATTCCCGAAAATGATTTTGCATTTTGATGTGGGACGGGAAAAATCGATTTTGGCGCTGAATGCCGCCATGAAAGAGAATAAACAGTTATTTTTGACCGCGCAGAAAGATGTGCGGGAAGATGACCCGGGTGCGGACGGCGTGTATCTGACCGGGGTGGTGGCAGAAATCCGGCAGGTTTTGCGCGCCGGCGAAGAAGGACTCAAGGTACTGGTCGAAGGAAAATTCCGCGCGCGGATTTCCCAGGTGCTGCAAACGGCGCCTTACTGGTCGGTGCTGGCGGAAGAGGCGCCGCTGAAAACGCCGGTCATTCGCAGCAAAACAATGGAAGAAGCGCTGGTCCGAATTGTCAAAGACTCTTTTGAAGAGTTTTGCTACCAAATGCCCAAAATGCCCAAAGAAATTATCGTCAACACGTTGGGAAGCCGGGATCCGCTGTACCTTTCCGAGTACATACCCAGCAACCTGCCGCTGAAGGTGGAGGACAAACAGCGGATTTTGGAAGAAGACGTGCTGTCCAAGCGGCTGCGGTTACTGGCGCAGGCTATGGAGAAGGAAAACGATATTCTCGGGCTGGAACATGACATTTATGACAAAGTGCGGGAGTCGATGGAAAAAAACCAGCGGGAGTATTACCTGCGGGAACAAATGCGGATTATTGCGGAGGAACTGGGAGACGAGGAGTCGGTGGTGGACGAGGCGGACGCTTACCGCCGCCGGATTGCCGCGCTGACTTTGCCGCAGGAGGTGTCCGACAAGTTTTACGCAGAAGCGGACCGCCTTTCTAAAATGCCGCCCAACTCCCACGAATCCAGCGTAATCCGGGGTTATCTGGATTTGTGTTTGGAACTGCCCTGGAACCATTCTACCAAAGATAAGATTGATTTGGCCAAGGCCAAGGCCCAGCTGGATCGGGATCATTATGGGCTGACCAAGGTCAAAGAGCGGATTTTGGAGATGTTAGCGGTGCGCAAGCTTGCGCCGGAAATCAAAGGGCAGATCCTTTGTTTGGCGGGGCCTCCCGGCGTGGGCAAGACTTCCATTGCAAAATCCATTGCCAAAGCCATGGGGAGAAAATACGCCCGCATATCTTTGGGCGGCGTCAAAGATGAATCGGATATCCGCGGACACCGCAAAACCTACATTGGCGCGATGCCTGGCCGGATTATCAATGCGGTAAAATTGGCCGGCAGCAACAATCCTCTGATCCTATTGGATGAGGTGGACAAACTGGGCGGCGATTATCGGGGCGACCCGTCCTCGGCGCTGCTGGAGGTGCTGGACGCAGAGCAAAACGATACCTTCCGGGATCATTTTGTGGAGGTCCCGTTTGACTTGAGCCAGGTGCTGTTTATCACCACTGCCAACGATGTGAGCATGATCCCGGCGCCGCTGCTGGACCGCATGGAGCTGATAGAACTGCCCAGCTATACGCGGGAAGAAAAATTCCATATCGCCAAAGAGCATCTGGTTCCCAAGCAGCTGCACCGCCATGGATTGACGGCCCGGACTTGCAAAATCAGCGACGAGGCCATTTACGGGCTGCTGGATTATTATACCAGAGAGGCCGGTGTCCGCACGCTGGAGCGGGAAATTGCTTCGTTGTGCAGGAAGGCGGCAAAACAGGTGGTCGCCGGGGAAGCCAAACGGGTAACGGTGACCCAGCAGACGCTGCTGGATTGGATTGGGCCGAAAAAATTCCTGCCGGAGACGATCGGCGCCGTCAACGAGGTCGGGTGCGTCAACGGCCTGGCCTGGACGGCGGTGGGCGGCGAACTGCTGCAGGCGGAAGTCGCGGTTTTGGAAGGAAGCGGGAAAATCGAACTGACCGGCTCCTTGGGCGACGTGATGAAAGAATCCGCTCATATTGCGGTAAGCCTGGTTCGCCGTCTGGCCGGAGAATATCAGATCGACAAGGATTTTTATAAAAAGAAAGATATCCACATCCATTTTCCGGAGGGGGCAACCCCCAAGGACGGCCCTTCTGCTGGGGTAACGATTGTGACGGCGCTGGTTTCCGCCCTGACGGGGATCCCGGTACGGCGGGAGGTAGCGATGACCGGCGAGATCAGTTTGCGCGGCAAAGTGATGGCGATTGGCGGACTCAAGGAAAAATCTATGGCCGCATATCGCGCAGGGATCAAAACGGTGATCATCCCCAAAGAGAATCAGCCGGATTTGTCTGAATTTGACCCGGCGGTACTGGAGGCCATCAGCTTTGTACCGGTCGAACGGATCGAAGAGGTGCTCAAAGCGGCGCTGGTGTCGCCTTGCAAAGAACCGATGCCGGCGTCGCAGCCGGAAGAGTTCCCCCTGGCGCCGGTTTCGGAAAACCGCCGTAAGCCGGCGGTAATGGATTGCTGAAGGAGGGTTCCATGAATTTTCAAAACGTCCGCTTTGAGGCCTCGTATGGATTGTTTTCGCAGATCCCGCCCAGCCAAATGCCGGAGTTCGCGTTTTCTGGCCGATCCAATGTAGGCAAGTCGTCGCTCATCAACAAGCTGTTTTCCCGCAAGCAGCTGGCGCGTGTCAGCGCAACGCCGGGAAAGACGGCGACGATCAATTTTTACCGTACCGAGGAGGCGCGATTTGCGGATCTGCCGGGATATGGCTATGCCAAAGTTTCCCGGAAGGAAAAAGAGCGTTGGGCCGGGTTAATCGGAGATTATCTTGCCAGCGACCGGGATATCGCGCTGGTGTTTCAGCTGATTGATATGCGTCACGCGCCCACCAAAGAGGATCTGATGATGATCGATTACCTGGTGGAGTGCGAGATGCCGTTTGTGATTGTGCTGACCAAAATGGACAAGCTAACCCGCCGGCAGCAGGAAGAGCGCCTGCAATCGTTTCAGCGGGAAATCCCGTATGCAGATCAGATCACCATGCTGCCGGTTTCCTCCGAAACCGGAGAAGGGATGGAGGCGGTCCGCGAGATTATTGAGCAGCTATGTCTGCCCGATGCGGCACAGCCGGATCCTGCTTTGGCGGATGCCGGGGAAGAAGAACAGGAAGCGATCCGCCGGTTCCGGGAATCGGTTCGCTCCGGCAGGCTGGATGAATGCGGCGGGGAGAAGCTCCCTGCCAGGGAACGGAAGAAGGGTGAGACATGTTTGTAGCGGATTGTCTGACGATCAACGACAAGGGGCATTTGTGTATCGACCAGGCGGATACGTTGGCGCTGGCGGCCAAGTACGGGACGCCGCTGTATGTGATGAGCGAAAGCCAGATCCGAACTAACTGCCGCAGGTATCAGGAATCCCTGCAGCGGTTTTATGATGGAAACGGGCTGATTGTATATGCCAGCAAGGCGTTTTGCTGCAAGGAAATCTGCCGCATCATTGCCCAGGAGGGACTGGGGCTGGACGTCGTGTCCGGCGGCGAGCTGTATACGGCTGCCAGCGTGAAGTTCCCCGGCGAAAAGATCTATTTCCACGGCAATCACAAGACCCCGTCGGAGCTGGTTGCCGCGCTGGAATACGGGGTCGGCACCATTGTGGTGGACAACCTGGAAGAATTGAGCCTGCTCGACCGGCTGGCCTGCGCCCAGGGCAAACAGCAGGAAATCATGCTTCGGATTAAGCCAGGCGTGGACGCCCATACCCATCAATTTATCCGCACCGGGCAGATTGATTCCAAATTCGGGTTTGCGCTGGAAACCGGGGAGGCACTTTTGGCCGTACAAGAAGCGGCCCGCTTGTCCCACATTCGTCTGACCGGATTGCACTGTCATATCGGCTCGCAGATCTTTGACACGGAACCGTTTTTGCTGGCGGTGCGGGTAATGGTGGGCTTTTTGGCGCAAATCCGACAGGAAACGGGATTGACGCTGCATCGGCTCAACCTTGGCGGCGGATACGGGATTTGCTATACGCCGGACGACGACCCACCTATGTATGAGGCGTATCTGCAGCGGGTTTCCACCGTGGTCCGTGAAGTTTGCGGTCTGCTGGATTTCCCTCTCCCGTATTTGCTGCTGGAGCCAGGCCGATCTATTGTTGGGCCGGCAGGGGTGACGCTGTATACTGTGGGCTCGGTCAAGGAGATTCCAGGCGTCCGTACCTATGTAAGCATTGACGGCGGGATGACGGACAATCCACGGTATGCGTTATACCAGTCGCGGTACCAGATTCTCAACGCCAGGCAGGCGGCACAGCCGCAGACCATGCGGGTGACCCTGGCAGGGCGCTGCTGTGAAAGCGGGGATCTGATCGGGGAAGACCTGCCGGTGCAGGCACTGGCGCCGGGGGATACGGTAGCGGTGTTGTCCACAGGTGCCTACAATTATTCTATGGCTTCCCACTACAACCGTGTGCCAAATCCGCCGGTGGTCATGGTGCGGGATGCAGAGGATCGGCTGATCGTCAAACGGGAGAGCTGGGAAGATCTGGCGGCCAGGGACCTTTAATCGGTATAGGAGCATAAAAAAAGCGGCAATTGCCGCTTTTTTTATGCTTTCTGGACAACAGTCGGGAAATGCTGTCAGTTGTCGATAAACAGATGCTCTTTGTTGTGCATATACACGCTCATCGCAAAGCCGAACCCCATATACAGAGTGCTGACCGAGGTGCCGCCGAACCTAAACAGCGGCAAGGTCACGCCGATGACCGGCAGGATGCTTAGGTTCATCCCTATATTGACGATGCTTTGGAATGCGACGGTAGCAAATACGCCGATGCAGATGTAAGCGCCCAGCAGATCGTTGGACCGGCGGGAATAAATCAGCAGACGTAAACAAAGGAAAAACAGCAGCAGGATCACCGACATACAGCCGACAAATCCCAAGGATTGCCCAATAAAGGAGAAAATAAAGTCATTGTGGATCTCCGGCACATAGACATGCTCGCCAATAAACAGCCCTTCGCCAAATCCTCCGCCGGATCCGATGGCAATTTTGGCATTGTACTGCTGATATAAAATGCCATTGGTGTCCAAATCTGGAATGAATAGGGCCAAAATGCGAAGCTTTTGGTCGTTGCTCATCAGGTATAGCCAGACAAAGGGAACTGCGATCAACAAGCCGGAGGCGGCAATGATCACATACCGCCAAGGGATCCCTGCGGAAAAGATCATGGCCAGGAAAATCAGCAGAAAAATCAGCGCCGTCCCGTCGTCCCCCTGCAGGTGGATCAGCAAAACCGGCATGGCCCCATGCAGGCAGAGCAGAATCAGATTTTTTAATTCCCTGATGCCGTCGCCTACCTTCTCCAGATGCAGCGCAAACGTCAGGATGAATGCAATCTTCAACAATTCGGAAGGCTGAAAGTTAATTCCCAAAAAGGGAATTGGCAGCCAGGCTTTGTCATCTACCGTTTCCACCCGCTGCTCGCCGAACAAATAGGTCAGCAGAATCAGTCCGATACAGATCGGGTAATACAGTTTCCACAGCTTGGACAGAAATCGGTAATCGAAACTGGAAATCACCATGGCGGCGACCAGCCCGAGCACAGAGGTGATTATTTGCATCTGTACGGCACGAATCGTTGCCATACCGGAATGATGGATGCCGCAAAGCAGCAGCACGCTGTAGGCGGAGCAAACAGCGCATAAGGAAAGCATGAGTTTATCTGTTTCCTTCAAATAGCGGATCAGTCCGCGCCAAATTTTTTTCACGATTGTACTCCCTTTTTTCCAGAGGTTTCATCCTATAGATAACCGCAGCGGCGGGTGGTTTTGTTGCAACGTGGGATATCCCACGGAGAATGTCATTAGTATATCACATCTTTCGCCGCAAACCAACGGAAATGGAAAAAGAATTGAAGTGGCCGCGCAAAATGTGTTATAATGACAAAAAAGGCGTCGGCCTGTTCCAATAGGCGGCCGGCCCGGAATCAAACAGAAAAGGGTGAGGAACTATGTTAAGCGATATTGAAATTGCACAAAGTGCGAAAATGCTTCCCATCACCGAAATTGCGGAAAAACTGGACATCCTTCCGGAAGAGCTGGAGCCGTACGGCAGATATAAGGCCAAGCTTTCGGAAGATCTTTTTGCCCGTTTACAAGATAAGCCGGATGGCAAACTGGTCCTGGTGACCGCCATCAACCCCACCCCTGCCGGGGAAGGGAAGACGACCACTTCCGTAGGGCTGGGGCAGGCAATGGCCAAGATCGGGAAAAAGGCGATTATCGCGTTGCGGGAACCTTCTTTGGGCCCGGTGTTCGGCATCAAAGGGGGAGCCGCCGGCGGCGGGTATTCCCAGGTGGTGCCCATGGAGGATATCAACCTGCATTTTACCGGCGATATGCATGCCATCACTGCGGCGAACAATCTGCTGTGCGCCATGATTGACAACCATTTGCAGCAGGGAAATGCGCTGGGGATTGACCAACGGCGTATCCTCTTTAAACGCTGCCTGGATATGAACGACCGGGCACTGCGTTTTGTCAACGTGGGGCTTGGCGGAAAGGTCAACGGGGTACCGCGGGAGGACGGGTTCCAGATCACGGTGGCCAGCGAAGTCATGGCGATTTTGTGCCTGGCTGCGGATCTGCAGGATTTGAAGAAACGGCTGGGCGAGATTTTGGTCGCCTATACGTTTGACAACCGACCGGTGTATGCCAAGGATCTACAGGTGCATGGAGCGATGGCGGCTTTGTTAAAAGATGCGTTAAAACCTAACCTGGTGCAGACGCTGGAAAATACCCCGGCGCTGATGCATGGCGGCCCGTTCGCCAACATCGCCCACGGCTGCAATTCCGTGCGGGCGACCAAGCTGGCACTGAAGCTGGCGGATTACTGCATTACGGAGGCCGGGTTTGGCTCAGACCTTGGCGCGGAGAAATTCTTGGACATCAAATGCCGCTATGCGGGGTTGGCCCCGTCAGCGATTGTGATTGTGGCAACGTTGCGGGCGCTCAAATACAATGGCGGCGTGCCCAAAGCGCAGGTCGCGGAGGAACAGGTCGCCGCGCTGAAAAAAGGGCTGGTCAACCTGGAAGCCCATGTGGAAAATATGCGCAAATACGGCGTCCCGGTGGTGGTGGCGATCAACCGCTTTTTGACGGATACCGACCGGGAAATCCAGGTGCTGGCGGATTGCTGCCGCCGCTTGGGAGTGGAATATTCCCTGTCGGAGGTTTTTGCAAAAGGCGGGGAAGGCGCGATTGATCTGGCGCAGAAGGTAGTCGAAGCCTGCGGCCAACCGGCCCATTTCCGGCTTTTGTATGATGAAAAGGCGCCCATCAAGGAAAAAATCCAGACCATTGTCAGCGAAATCTATGGCGGGAAAGACGTGGCCTATGCGCCGAAGGCGGAAAAGGCCATCCGGGAGATCGAAGCGCTGGGCAAAGCGGATTTGCCCATCTGCATTGCCAAGACCCAGTATTCCCTGTCTGATGATCCCACCAAATTGGGACGTCCCACTGGGTTTACCGTCAACGTACGGGATGTCAAATTGTCTGCCGGCGCCGGGTTCATCGTGGTCATGTTCGGAGATATTATGACGATGCCGGGGTTGCCCAAAGCGCCTGCCGCGTGTCAGATCGATGTAGACGCCGAAGGGCATATCAAAGGATTATTTTAGGAAAGAAAGAGGCAGGGTATGCGGTCTATCGTTACCAACAGCGCCGCCGAAACGGAGCGTTTTGCGGAAGATTTGGCGAAACAGTTAAAGCCCAATGATGTGATTGCTTTTTTTGGCGGACTGGGAATGGGCAAAACCACCTTTGTGCGAGGGCTTGCTCGGGCGCTGGGCTGCGCAGACGAAGTGTCTAGCCCGACCTTTTCCCTGGTACATGAATATCGCAGCACGCCCAAATTGTACCACTTCGACATGTACCGGGTTACTAGTTTTGACGACCTGTATTCTACCGGTTTTTTCGATTATCTGGAGACCGGCGCAGTACTGGCCATTGAATGGAGTGAAAACATCGAAGGAGCCTTGCCGGAAGGCACAATCCAGGTCCGGTTTGAGCGGCTGGGGGAAACGCAGCGGCGGATTACGGTGGAAGGAGATGACCGGTTTTGCTGATGCTTGGAATGGATACGTCTGCCGTAGCCGCGTCGGTGGCCTTATGGGAAGACGGGCGGCTTCTCGGGGAAAATTTTGTCAATGTGAAATTGACCCATAGCCAAACCATTTTGCCCATGGTACAAAGTTTGTTGGATTCCTGCGACCGCAAAATTTCCCAGGTGGAAACCTTTGCGGTTTCCGCGGGACCCGGTTCTTTTACCGGGCTGCGCATTGGGATTTCAGCGGTCAAAGGGATGGCGTTTGCTTCCAACAACCCCTGCATCCCCGTTTCCACTTTGGAGGCGCTGGCCTATCAGCTGTCGGGGCAGGAGTGCATTGCCATCCCCGCCATGGACGCCAGGTGTCAGCAGGTGTACACGGCGGCGTTTCGCGTGGGGCGAGACGGTGTGCAGCGGCTGAGCGAGGACGCGGCGATGTCTATTTCCCAGCTGCAGGCAAAGATCCAAGAATTTTCTGATGGATTGCCGCGGATTCTGGTTGGAGACGGCGCCCAGTTATGTTATAATTGCTGGGAGGGCAGCGATGTGCTGCTGGCGCCGGAACATCTGCGGTTTCAACGGGCAGGTGCGGTTTGTATGGCCGCGCTGCACCATCTGTCGGAGGCAGTCAGTCCGGCGGATTTGGCTCCCCGGTATTTACGGCTTCCGCAAGCCCAGCGGGAATTGTTGAAAAAACAGGAAAGCAACAGGGTGTTATCATAGGAAAGGGATGGAAAAATGATTGCCATTGGCAGCGATCACGGCGGCTTTGCGCTGAAAGAGGAAATCAAAAAGCATTTGGCAGAACAGCAGATCCCCTACGAAGATTTTGGCACTTACAGTACGGATAGTGTGGATTATCCGCTGATTGCGGAAAAAGTCTGCGCTGCGATCGTCGACGGAAAGTGCGAGAAAGGGATCTTGTGCTGCGGGACGGGAATTGGGATCTCCATGGCTGCCAACAAGATCCATGGGATCCGGGCGGCTTTGTGTTCGGATTATTTCAGCGCCAAGTATACCCGCTTGCACAATGACGCCAACGTCATCTGCATGGGCGGGCGGACCATCGGCCCGGGGCTGGCCCTGGAGCTGGTCGACGTTTTTTTGCGCACGCCGTTTGAAGGCGGGCGCCATGCCAGACGAGTGGAACAGTTGATGAAGCTGGAAGAAAAATAGGACAACCGGCTTTTGGAATGAGAAACAAAAATGCCGTGGGGCAGGAATGGAGAGTGCGTTATGATCAAACCGGTAATTATGGACCATCCGCTGATTCAGCACAAACTGACGATTATGCGGGACAAGAACACGGGAACAAAGGAGTTCCGCGAATTGGTAGGTGAAATCGGGATGCTGATGTGCTATGAAGCGACCCGGGATTTACCGTTAAAAGAAGTGGAAATCGAGACGCCGGTGGCAGTGGCGAAAACCAAGGTGATCTCCGGCCGGAAACTGGCTTTTGTCCCCATTCTGCGGGCTGGCCTTGGCATGGTGGACGGCGTGATGCGGATGGTACCGGCGGCGAAGATCGGCCATATCGGCATGTACCGCGACCCGGTGACCCATACGCCGGTAGAATATTACTGCAAGCTTCCTTCGGATATTGGGGAGCGGGACGTGATTGTCCTGGATCCCATGCTGGCCACCGGTGGTTCGGCCATTGACGCGATTACTCAGATCAAATCCAAAGGGGCGAAAAGCGTTCGCTTTATGTGCATTATTGCTGCGCCGGAAGGGCTGGCAGCCTTGCAGCAGGCGCATCCGGACGTGGCGATCTATATCGGCGCAGTGGATGAAAAACTCAATGAAAACAAGTATATTGTCCCAGGATTGGGCGATGCAGGAGACCGGATTTTTGGCACCAAATAAAAGGCCGTATCGAGCCGCTTCCCCCTTTTGCAGGAAGCGGCTTTCCTTTTGGGGACAAGGTTGGCCGGCTTGGCCGGTCCATCCGGCGGGCACATACGCAAAGGGACGGAGGAGATAGGGATGACCACAGTATATTTAGTACGCCATGCCAAATCGGTTGGCAATACGGAACGGATTTTTCAAGGCAGGTCGAATTTGGGACTGTCGGCAGAGGGGCAGGCCCAGCTGCCTCAATTGGCCGAACGGTTTCGCACGATTCCGCTGCAGGCGGTATACTCCAGCCCGCTGGCCCGCGCCATGCAGACGGCTGCCGCCGTGGCCCATTACCATAAGCTTTCGATTCAACCGGACGAGGGGCTTTGTGAAATTTCCGCGGGCAAATGGGAGATGCAGCTGTTTGCTGATTTGCCGGTCAAATTCCCGGAAGAGTGGCGGTACTGGACGGAAGACGAAGCCCACTTCCAGGCGCCTGGCGGGGAAAGTATTGTACAGGTTTATGAACGAATGAGCAATACCATTGACCGAATTGCCGCCCAAAACGACGGGAAGACGATTGCGGTGGTGTCCCATGGCTGTGCGCTGCGCTGCTATCTGTGCCATGCCCTGGGGATTCCCCTGGAGCAAATTTCGCAAATCCCACTTTCGCAAAATACGGCGGTGAGCAAGGTACTTTATGAAGGCGCAAAGATCCAGGTGGAATATTATGACGATTTGTCCCACTGGAAAGAAAACGGGAGATAGGAGAGGGATTGTATGAAAATTATGGCAGTAGATTATGGCGACGCGCGCACCGGGCTTGCTGCCTGCGACCGCACCGAATTTTTGGCGTCGCCCATCGGCGTCATCCAGGAATATGATTTGGACCGCACGGTGGAACAGGTGGCGTATGCCGTGGAGGAATATCAAATCGGCATGGTTGTGGTGGGGCATCCGGTCAATATGGATGGCAGCGAAGGGGAACGGGCGCAAAAATGCGAGCTGTTCGCCGAAAAGCTGCGGGCTATGGTTTCTGTGCCCGTCGTTCTTTGGGATGAGAGAAGCACTACTGTGACGGCGCACCAATATTTGAATTTGACCAATACCCGTGGGAAAAAGCGCAAAGAGGTGGTAGACGAGGTGGCGGCTACCATCATTTTGGAAAGCTATTTGGCCTACCGGCGCAATCATCCCGACAAGGAAGCATAGTGCTTTTTCAGCTCGCCTGGCAAATGAAAGACCAAACAACAAGTCCCCGGAAACCGTTACGGTTGTTCCGGGGATTTCTTGTTTGGTTTGGCAAAAAGCGTTTTTAGGCCCAGTGCAAACAAGAAAAGGGCGAAAATTTTAGATAGAATGGCCGAATCGGTATGGGAAGCAATCCAGACGCCCAAAAAAACGCCGGGGATCCCGAAGATCCCGCAAAGGACGCCTTGTTTCCATTGCAGCAGGCCAGACTTTCGATGAAAGCATAACGCGATGATCCCAACCGGCAGGAAAAACAGAAGATTGATCCCCTGCGCGGTCAAAACAGGGGTAGCGGAAAAAACGGTGAGAAACAGCAAAAGAACCGCCCCGCCGCCAATGCCCATGGAAGCGATAAAAGCGGAAATCAAAGAGACCAAAAAACAAAAGAAAAACTGCATTGTACCCTCCGAACATGCCGGGCCCTATCGGAAAAACAGACGGACGGCGGCATACAAAATAAAAAGAGAAAATATTTTTTTCAGCCAAGTATCCGGGATTTTCGGAAGCAGCCATCCGCCCAAGGCCGCCCCCAACACCCCGCCGGGCAAGAAGGGGAGGACATCGGATAGGCTGACATACCCGCGCTGCCAATACAAAAAGCCGCTGACTGCCGACAAAAACAGCATAATCGATACGGCGGTTGCATGGGCTGATTTGCGGGAAAACCCGTTTTTCTCAAACAACGCCACCGCCGCAATTCCGCCGCCGGCACCAAACAGCCCATTGAGCAACCCGATGAGAATCCCGGCGCCTGCGGTCCATAAAATCGGCAAAGAATCGCCTCCTGACGAGAAAAAATGAAAACAAATTATTAATTTGCAAATAAAATTAATAATTCTATTGACAAATTATTATATTCCGCTATAATAAAAAAAGAAGGAGGGATGGTATGAATCGGAGAGTGTACAGCCTCTTGCTGATGGACGACGTCATCCGTGCAGTGGATCGATTGGCGTATGCGCAAAATACCAGCCGATCGAATATGATCAATCAGATCTTGGCAGAATATTTGTCTGTCAAAACACCGGAGCAGCGCATGCACGATATTTTTGAGCAGATCCAAATGCAGATGGATCGGCAAAATGTTTTTCAGATCCAATTGCAGCCTTCCGACGCCATGCTTTCCGTGCGGACGGCGCTGGCTTACAAGTATAAGCCGACCGTGCGCTATTGTGTGGAATTGTTCCGCAGCGACCCTGAGATCCTGGGGGAACTGCGTGTTTCTGCTCGGACCCAAAATGCGGGGCTTTTGCGGATGCTGGACAGCTTTTTTAGGCTGTGGGACCAATTGGAGCGGACCTACCTGGCCGACCGGCTGGCGCAAGGGGTGCAAAGCCGGATTGAAAACGGACGATATTGCCGCAGTTTTTTCTGGCCGCAGCAACCCTGTACCAATTCCCAGCTGGGCGAAGCGATCAGCGCATACATTCAGACGTTTGACAGCGCGATGAAAGCTTTCTTTGCGCTGGAAGATGAAAATTGGCGAGAGGGAATGGATCAAATCTGCCAGAGATATCAAGATACAGTATTACCGAAAACAATCCTAATATAACGGGAGGGAATGGATATGAATGCACAACGGTTGACGAAAAAATCGCTGGAGGCGGTGGAAGCCGCCCAGAACTATTCCAGGGAACTGGAAAATATGCAGATTGAACAAATTCATCTGCTTTGGGCATTGGTGCAGGAACAAGAGGGGCTGATCCCCCAGCTGTTGATCAAAATGAACGTAGACCCGCAGCAAGTATTGTCCGCAGCACAAGCCCAGGCGAAAAAGCTGCCGGGGGTGACTGGCCCCGGGCGGGAAGCAGATAAAATTTACATTTCGCAGAACTTGGACCGGGCGCTGACGGCAGCAGAAAAGAAAGCCGACGCTATGAAAGACGACTTCATTTCTGTAGAGCACCTTTTCTGGGGCCTGTTGGAGTATCCGGATGCTGCGGTAAAAGCGGTGATCGATCAATGCCATATTGACAAAGACGCCTTTTTGTCCGCGCTGATGGCAGTACGGGGGAACACCCGTGTGACGACGGACAGCCCGGAAGAAACCTACGACGCATTAAAAAAATATGGGACCGACCTGGTGGAGCAGGCGCGCAAACAAAAGCTGGATCCGGTAATCGGCCGGGATACGGAAATCCGGAACGTGATCCGAATTCTGTCGAGAAAGAGCAAAAATAACCCTGTCCTCATCGGGGAACCGGGGGTAGGTAAAACGGCCATTGCCGAAGGGCTGGCCCAACGGATCGTGCGGGGAGATGTTCCCGCCGGGTTGCGGGACAAGACCATTTTTTCGCTGGATATGGGCGCGCTGATTGCCGGCGCCAAATATCGGGGCGAATTTGAGGAACGGCTGAAAGCTGTTTTGGGCGAAGTCAAAAAGAGCGAGGGGCAGATCATCCTGTTTATTGATGAACTGCACACCATTGTGGGCGCCGGCAAAACGGAAGGTTCCATGGATGCCGGAAACCTGCTCAAACCCATGCTGGCCCGCGGGGAGCTGCACTGTATTGGCGCGACAACCCTGAACGAATATCGCCAGTATATTGAAAAAGACGCAGCGCTGGAGCGCCGGTTCCAGCCAGTATTGGTGGAGGAGCCGTCGGTAGAAGATACCATTTCCATCCTCCGCGGCCTCAAAGAAAGATACGAGGTATTCCATGGCGTAAAAATCCAGGATCAGGCGCTGATTGCGGCGGCTACTTTGTCCAACCGCTATATTACCGACCGGTTTTTGCCGGATAAGGCCATTGACCTGGTCGATGAGGCTTGTGCTACGATTCGGACGGAGATGGATTCCATGCCGTCGGAATTGGACGAGATTTCCCGGAAGATTATGCAGCATGAAATCGAAGAGGCTGCGTTGAAAAAAGAAAACAGCCGTCTGTCGGCGGAACATCTGGCGGAAATCCAGAAAGAGCTGACGGAAATGCGGGAACAGTTCCAGCAGATGAAGGCGCGCTGGGAGAACGAAAAAGCGTCGATTGGCCGGGTGCAGAAGCTCCGGGAAGAAATCGAGCAGGTCAACGCCAGCATTGAACTGGCGGAGCGGGAATACAATTTGGACCAGGCGGCGGCGTTAAAATACGGCAAACTTCCCGAACTGCAAAAACAGCTGCGCCAGCTGGAAGAAGAAGGCGGCACGCAAGAAACGACCTTGCTGCGGGATAAAGTAACCGAGGAAGAAATTGCCCGGATCGTCGGTCGCTGGACCGGCATCCCGGTTTCTCGTCTGATGGAAGGCGAGCGGGAAAAACTACTGCATCTGGATCAAACGCTGCATCAGCGGGTCATCGGGCAGGATGAAGCAGTACGGGAAGTGGCAGACGCCATTATGCGGTCCCGGGCCGGCATCCAGGATCCCAATCGGCCCATTGGGTCTTTCCTGTTCCTGGGCCCCACCGGCGTTGGCAAGACAGAACTGGCCAAAGCGGTGGCGCAGGCGCTTTTTGATGATGAGCGCAATATGGTGCGGATTGATATGTCCGAATATATGGAGAAGCATACGGTTTCCCGTCTGGTTGGGGCGCCTCCCGGGTATGTGGGATATGAAGAAGGCGGCCAGCTGACTGAGGCGGTAAGGCGCAAACCTTATTCCGTGGTGCTGTTCGACGAAGTGGAAAAAGCCCATCCGGATGTGTTCAACATCCTGCTGCAGGTCTTGGACGATGGCCGGATTACCGATTCGCAGGGACGGACGGTGGATTTTAAAAACACCATTATTATCCTGACCTCCAATCTGGGATCTTCCGTGATTTTGGACGGGATTGATGCAAGTGGGCAGATCAGCCCGGAGGCAAAAGAACAGGTCAACCAGCTGTTGAAAGCATCGTTCCGGCCGGAATTTCTAAACCGGTTGGATGAGATTGTGTTCTACAAGCCACTGACCCGTAAGGAGATTACCCAGATTGTAGACCTGATGCTCAATGACTTAAAGAAGCGGTTGGCGGAGAAGGAACTGGGCCTTGCGGTCACCGATGCGGCCAAGGAATGGATCGTGCAGGAAGGGTATGATCCCGTATACGGAGCCCGTCCGTTAAAACGATATATCCAGCAGCATTTGGAGACCTTGCTGGCTAGATATATCCTGGAAAAAGATCCGGCGCCGGAGACCATCCTCAAAGCAGACTGCGTGGAAGGAAAGCTGGTTGTCAGCGAATAAAAAAAGAGGCGGTTTTACCCGCCTCTTTTTTTTTGACTTTTTTGGTTTGCCGCAAGAAAAGAGCTTTACTTGCTCAGCAAATCGATCCCCTTCTTGATCCGGGCAATAGATTCGTCTTTCCCAAGGATGGCGCAGATTTCAATACCGCCGCCGGGGGTAAACTGTTTGCCGCTGACCGCAACACGCACCGGCCAGAGCAGATATCCATTCTTGACGCCCAATTTGGCGATCAGGTCAAACAACGCCGCATGAATGGATCCTTCCGAAAAGTCCTCCAGCCCCTCCAGAACGGGGAGGACCGATTTGAGCACTTCCAGCGAGGACTCCTCGTTGGTTTTCATTTTTTTGTGCACATACAACGCGGTGTCGTATTCCGGCAGTTGGTCGATAAAATCGACCTGCTCCGGGATTTGATTGAGCACTTCCGTACGCGCCTGTAATACTTTGGCAATCAGCATGGTGTCCACATCCTGGCGCTTGACTGACTGGCGGATCCAGGGAAGGGCAATCTCATGGAATTGCTCCAGCGAAAGCTGACGGATGTACTCGGCGTTGATATAATCCAGCTTCTGCGGATCAAAGATAGACGGCGATTTGCTGATTCCGTCCACAGAAAATTCCTTTTTCAACTGTTCCAGGGTAAAGATTTCCTGTTCACCTTTGGGAGCCCATCCCAGCAAAGCGAGATAGTTGACGATCGCCGCCGGCAGATACCCTTTTGCCACCAGATCCTGATACGAAGCGTCCCCGTTTCGCTTAGACAATTTTTCCGTTGCGTTTTTCATGACGGGTGGGCAATGAATATAGACCGGGATCTCCCAACCAAACGCCTCATACAGCAGATTGTACTTGGGTGCGGAGGACAGATACTCGGATCCGCGGATGACGTGAGTAATCCCCATGGTATGGTCGTCCACCACATTGGCAAAGTTGTAGGTAGGCATCCCGTCCGCTTTGATGAGGATTTGATCGTCCAACGTATCATTGTCCACGGTGATCAGCCCATACACCTCGTCGCGGAAAGTGGTAGTACCTTCTGTGGGCATTTTTTGGCGGATGACATAGGGAATTCCGGCAGCCAGCTTTTCCGCAACTTCTTCTTTGGAAAGATTGCGACAATGCCCGTCGTATTTGGGCGCCATGCCGGAAGCTTTTTGCAGCACCCGTACCTCTTCCAGGCGGTCTTTGTCACAGAAACAGTAGTAAGCATGTCCGCTTTCCACCAGCTGCAGCGCATATTCTTTGAACATCGCCATACGTTCGCTCTGGATATACGGGCCAACCGGGCCGCCGATGTCCGGGCCCTCATCCCAATACAGGCCCGCTTCTTTCAAGGTGTTGTAAATAATATCCACAGCGCCTTCTACATAGCGTTCCTGGTCGGTATCCTCAATCCGCAGGATAAAAGTCCCGTTTTGGGATTTTGCCATCAGATAGGCATATAAAGCGGTTCTCAAATTCCCCACATGCATATACCCGGTAGGGCTTGGCGCAAAGCGGGTACGCACACCTTCTAATTTCATACTGCTTCCTCCTGTTGCCGCGGAAAACGGCAGTTGCTGTCTCCAATTTTTGGAGAAATCGATACAGATACTATATTACCTTGGGACTGCTAGCTTGTCAAGGGAAAAGCCGGAGGGAACATTTCCAGACGATCCTCTTGGCGCGCCGACCGGTTCCGACAGGTTGCGTCTTTCCAAATGGCTATACTAAACCATAGGGGAAATTCCTATTGTATGCAGAACCGTCGAAAAAAATACCAGGAAATTCCCTTCTGAGCAAAGAAAAGAGGGGTTGTCGTGTTAAAGACAAAGGAAAAGCCGATTTCGGTTTCTTCCCGGTTGATCCAATTTTTCAAAGAACGGTCGGCGCTGTTGGAAAACGCGGCCTGCGTCGTTTTGGGAATGATTTTAGCAAATGCATTTCTGCTGGGGCAGCTGGCGCCTTTTGGCGTGGCCTTTACCGCTTCGGGGAAAAAAGAACGCACCGCCGCCGCCGGAGCAGGCGCCTTGCTGGGGTATCTGTTTTCCTTCCATCCGGAATCCAATACCCGTTATGTTGTGGCGGTAGCGCTGGCGGTAGCGGCAAAATGGATTTTGCCCGCCGGATTGCTGCGCAAATATCAGTACTGGCTTACGCCTGCCATCGCGTTTGGGGCAGTACTGCTGCCCAGGCTGGCGCTGGCCTCCCTGGAGGGATACCTTTTTTATGATGTGGTCATCAGCTTGTCGGAAGCGGTTTTGGCGGCCGGAACTTGTTATTTTTTCCAACAAGCGGCCCAGGCGCTTCAACGTCGGGAAAAGCTCGCCGTTTTAAATGGAAAAGACATTTCCTGTTTGATTATCACCTATGCGCTGTTGGTGATGGCGCTAGGCTCCTTTGTGATCGGGGACGTGTCTGTGGGCAGAGTGGTGGCGATCGTTACCATCCTGCTGGCAGCCAAATGCGGCAGGGAATCTGCTGGGGCAATCGCCGGGGTGACAGCCGGGGTAGCCATGGGGATTCTGGGAGGAGATATTTCCTTTTTGGCCGCATCCTATGGGTTTGGCGGCATGCTCGCCGGAATGTTTGCAGAGCTGGGCTCGGTGGTGCAGGCGCTGGTATTTGTGGTGGTCAACGGCCTGACGGCTTTGATTATGGGAAGCGAGTACCAGGCGTACAGCGTATTGTATGAGATTTTTTTAGGCGCGGTACTGTTTTTGCTGATCCCGTCTTCCGCCGTCCGCAGCCTGGTTTTCTGGGGACGCCAGCGGTCGGACGCATTTTCCAAAACTGCCCGGGAGGTGATTTTGTCCAAATTGCGGTTTGCTTCAGCCGCATTGGATGACATTGCACAGACGACCCGGCAGGTGAACCGAGAATTGGGGGCGACAAAAGAAGGTTCGATTGCAGACGTGTTTGCCTCAGCCGCCGGACAGGTGTGTCGGAACTGTCCGAAAAGGGCTTCTTGCTGGGGAGAAGCGTATCATTCTGTCATGGATGGGTTTAACAACCTGACCCAGGTGCTGCGCCAAAACGGCAAGGTGACAGCGGGGGATTTTACCGGTTATCTGCAGGAGCACTGCGAGCATAAATGGGAATTGGCCAATGAGATCGGAACCGGCTTTGAGCGGTTTTCCGGCCGGCAGGAAGCGCGTGTCCAGGCGCAGGCGCTGCGCGGCGTGGTCACAGACCAATTTGAAGGGATGAGCGCTATGCTGGAATCCCTGGCGCAGGAAATGACCGGGATTGAGCAGGCCCAATTCCCCGTTGCGGACAAAATCAGCGCGCTAATGGAGCGAGAGAACCTCTCCCCACTTTCCGTCAGCGCATACACCGATGAAACAGGACGGATGACGGTGGAGGCGGTGATTCCCGCGTTTAAACTGGCGCGCATGGATCAAACCGCCATGACGCTGTGGCTGTCTGATCTGTGCCAGCGGCGGCTGCAGCCGCCGGCGGTCAGCGAGGTGGAGAACGCCGTTCACCTGTGCTGGATTGAACGAACTGCTTATGTGGTGCAAACGGCGCGGGTGCAGCATCCCTGCAGCGGGCAGAAATGGTGCGGCGACGCTATTGAGGAGATCCGGGACGGACGGGGAAAGGTGCACCTTCTGCTGTCCGACGGGATGGGCAGCGGCAGCCGGGCGGCGCTGGATTCGGCTATGACGGTCTGCCTGCTGAAAAAGCTGGTGGTTGCCGGGTTTTCCTTCCGCGCGTCTTTGGAACTGGTCAATGCTGCGTTACTGGTCAAATCGGAGGAAGAATCCCTGTCTACGGTGGATGTTGCGACGATCGACCTGTATTCCGGAGAAACGACCTTTTTCAAAGCCGGTGCCGCGCCTACTTTTGTCTATCGAGACGGCGCGGTGCTCAAAGTAGAGGCGGCTTCTATGCCGGCGGGGATCCTCAAAGGGGTGGATTTCGCCACCAGTCGCATGAAATTGCGGCAAGGGGATTGGGTGGTCATGGTATCAGATGGCATTTTGCTGCACGGAAGCGAATGGATTTTTGACCAGATCAAATTATCCGCCAAAAAAAGCGCGGAGGAAATGGCGCAGGATATTTGGAAAACGGCAGACCAGCGTCGCACCGGTTCTCATGATGACGACGCGAGCGTTTTGGTTTGCAAAGTCCTGGAAAATGGGTAACAACCAGAGTCACTTTTCCCGCTTTTGGACAAATCTGATTTGAGCATAGCGCGTTTGCGGAAAGTATGGTATAATAAGCCATAACAGGGCGCCGGGGCTTTTGCCGGCCGAATCGGCGCGGAGGAAAGGTGCTTGCTGATGAGAGATTCAATTTATACCATTCCGCTGAATGAAGTATTTGAGCCGAAAGACGGATGCCCGATTTGCCGTTTGCGGAATATTTTGGAGGAGCGTTGCCTGACTTATATTATGGGAGCGGCAATGATGGAACCCGATGTGCGGATCCAAACCAATCAAGCTGGGTTTTGCCTGGCGCATTTTCAGCGGATGCTGCAGGCGAAAAACCGATTGTCCCTGGCGCTGATGCTGGAAAGCCGGTTGGCGTATGTAGCGCAGCACGAGATGGACCAGGCGGGGCAGAAAAGCGGGTGGCGGAAAAAAGCCCCTGCGCCGGCGGGAAAGCCGAGTTGTTTTGTATGCCAGGAAGTGGACCGGGTGCTGAACCGCATGATTGATACCCTGCTGCATATGTGGCAGACGGACGAAAACTTCCGCGCGCTGTATGGCCAGCAGCCGGTGATCTGCTTGGAACATTGCCAGCAGCTGGTTGCTGCTGCCAACGGGAAGTTGGGGAAAAAGGCGGCGCCTTTTGTGACACAGACGCGCCAGATCACCCAAACCTATCTGACCCAGCTGCAGGAAGATGTGACCCACTTCTGCCGTATGTACGATTACCGCAACCAAGGAAAAGATTGGGGAAACAGCCGGGATTCCATTGAGCGGGCAATCTGGTTTTTAACCAGCAGAGAGCCGGAAATAGAATGAAAAAAGGACGCATTGGTTTTTAGGAAATACCAAAAAAGTTCAATATCATCTGGATTTTCTGTCACCGGCGGCCGTTGGACCTGTCCGGTGCATGGACGGTCATTTTTTTCACAAACTCGTACGCGGCAGCTTGGCTCAGAAACCGTTTGTGAGAGATTGTGCTGATGCAGAAAATTGCAGAACAAAGCCGCAGCAATTTTTCTCTTTCTCCTGTGGATCGCTCCGCTTTTTTCTCAATTTCTGATTTCCTCTTGACAGTTTTCTTTTGAAAAGTATAATATAAAATATAGGAATGAAGTTCTCCCATGGCTTTGCCTAAATCGCTTGAAAAAGCTGACGACTTCTGCATGGTGCAGGAGTCGTTTTATTTTTATGAAGCCGACATTTCTGCATTTATGCAGGAATATCGGCTTTTCTTTTTCTGCTGATTCTGAAAGCGGAAAAGAACAATCGAAGCAGAATGATTCATAGTTTTAGGAGGGAAATAATGCTTACATCGTTAGCCTTTATTTTTCTTGTTGGCCTGTCTATGGCTGCCCTTTGTCAACGGCTCAAATTACCTTGAATTATTGGTATGTTGATAACCGGTATTGTGTTAGGACCATATGGTACCACTAAAAGTATTCCTCAACTTATTATGGCGGGAGCATCTTGCGACGATATTTTTGTAATTGTTTTGTTTACAACCTTTGTGAGCATGGCGCAGGGTGGCAGTGCACATATCATGGATTTTATCAATATCCCTGTCTCGATCATATTGGGAATCATCCTGGGGGCGGTGGTAGGGTATGTACTCAGCTTATTTTTTGAAACTGCCTATGCCCATAAACATTGTGTTCAAAACAGCATGAAAGTCATTATTGTTATAGGCGTTTCCTTTATGCTTGTGGCTGTCGAAACATGGTCAAAAGACATTGTTCCCATTTCTGGATTATTAGCTGTCGTCAGTATGGCTTGTGTTATTAAAATAAAGAGCATAGCGTTTGTATCCAAACGCTTACCTGAAAAACTTGGAAAATTATGGATTGCAGCAGAAGTTTTACTATTTGTTTTGGTTGGTGCGGCAGTAGATATCCGTTATACATTGAACGCAGGAATAGCAGCAGTTTTGATGATTTTAATTGCTCTTTTATTCCGTTCCATTGGCGTTGCGATCTGCCTTTTTGGTACATCCATGACTTGGAAAGAGCGCATTTTTTGCATGATTGCATATCTTCCTAAAGCGACAGTGCAAGCGGCAATCGGCTCCGTCCCATTCGCGATAGGTTTGCCATATGGACAAATTGTACTTTCCGTCGCTGTCCTTGCCATTTTGATTACAGCTCCCTTGGGGGCACTTGGGATTGATCTGACCTACAAACGACTTTTGAAAAAAGAGGAGCCCGAATGAGAGTCTGCCCAATACGAAGCCATCAAACGACACCCGCAGGGAAGCCAGAAGCGGTGGATACAGGAGTCCAGCATGGCACAAGTTTTATCAAATACTCATCCTATTTTCAAGGACGTATCAATGAGGATATTCAGACAAAAATCCCAGTTCTATTGTTCCACACAGGATAGAAAGAGCGGGCAAGAAATTTCAACCTCTTGTCCGCTTTTCGATGCAACCTGTTTGCCAGCTGTTAAGTCGGTTTGTTTTCAATCCTTTCTTATCCGTACTTGGTTTTTGGCCACTGCGTCCTTTTTGGTAGGCGGATTTTGGTCAAAATGGAGAATTTCAAGTGGAAACATGGTTGGATTCTCTCTTCCGCGCCGATTTCTTCTTATAACATCCTGTATTGTGAAATCGTTCAAAATGAAAACCAATTTTGCTGCAAATCCGCATGGCAAATAAGAAAAAGGTGGGGGAAAGATTTTCTTCGAAAAATGATAAAATTTCCCATTTATTTGTCAAGTGGAAAACAAAAAAAAGTAATTTTTTTTTAAATGGCGCAAACAAGGCAAATCCCTCATACTTTTCCCCCTTTTCCACAAGGTTTTCCACCAAAAACCGGTGGAAAGGGGGGATTACTGTTAGTATACTTGTTGAAAAAGTGGAAAAGAGAGGAAAAGCGGAATTTTGCCGGGCTGTTTTGCATAGTTTGATGTGCCATGTCAAAAATATCCCAAGGAGTACAACAGAAGGGAGAAATTTGACGATGGTCCGTGGCGTACACAAAAAAATCATTGAAGTGGCGGATACACAAAACGAGTTTTTTGAACGGGCAATTTTGATTGTAAAAGAAGGATCGCGGGAGCAGGATCCAGATCGGCTGCGGCAAAAGGCGGATGATTATGTCTCGCATATGGGGACCGTGGCGCTGGCCCGGCGGAAAAAGGCGAAGTTGCTGCGCAATCTTTGCAAGATCCTGGTCGGAGCGGCGGGAATCAGCTTGATACTGTTCTTGATATTTTGGCTCTGATTTTTTGAAAAGATGCGCAAAGTAGCTTTTTTCTCCGCCAAATTTATGCTATAATATGACAAATATCGCTGTGTGAACCTGCGGCATCTTACAGATAGAAACAGCCAGAAGCCCAATGGGGGAAACACAGTGCTTGACGGGTGGAGGGATTGAACGCATGAAAGAGCGCGGAGAAGAGAAAGACGGCCAGCTGATTTTTGGCAGGAATGCAGTGCTGGAAGCGCTCAAAGCTGGCGGACCGGCAGACAAGCTGTATGTGGCGCCGGTGGAACAAAAAGGGAGCATTGGCAAGATTATCGCCTTGGCCAAGCAATCGGGGGTTCCCATCAAGGATGTGACGACCGCCAAACTCGACGCTATGACAGGAAACCAGGCCCATCAGGGCGTTGCATTGACGGTTGCCGCGGTGCCGTATGCGAAGATGGAAGAGGTTTGGCAAACCGTGCAGCAGAAAAACGAAAAGCTGTTTTTGATTGTGGCGGATGAAATCGAAGACCCGCATAATTTGGGGGCGTTGATTCGGACGGCGGAGTGCTGCGGAGCGCATGGGATTGTTGTGCCGAAACGCCGCAGCGCAGGGTTGTCCCCCACCGTATTCAAAACGTCCGCCGGTGCGGCGAGTCATCTACCGGTGGTGCGAGTCCCCAACCTGAGCGCCTTTATGGAGGAATGGAAAGCGCGCGGTGTATGGTTTTACTGCGCGGATATGGAAGGCCAGACCTGGTGCCAAACGGATTTCAGCGGCCATGTGGCGCTGGTAGTGGGTTCGGAAGGAAACGGGGTAGGCCGTTTAATACGGGAGAAATGTGATTTTACCGTCGCGTTGCCGATGCTGGGGAAAATCAATTCTTTAAACGCATCGGTGGCCGGCGGGGTTTTGATGTATGAGATCGCCAGGCAACGGCTGTCGATTCAGGCAAGATAGGAAGGAGGAGCCGCAATGCCCAATTCATATGATGTGGATGATATCCTGGAAGAAATCAAGCGGAAAAAAAGCGCGCGACCCAGCGCCGAATCCCATCCTCAGCCGGGAAAACAGACGGTTTGGGACCGGGTGGATGCTCCTTCCAGCAAACAGGAGCCAAAGAAACAGTTGGTGCAGCAGTCTGTTTCGGTAGAAGATTTGTCGAATTTTTTTGGAAGCAACGCAACATTTGATATCGGCGGAAAAGACAGAAAAGAAACCCGCACGGCGTCTTTGACTTCCGGCCCCAGGTACGAACAGGAACCGGCACCACAGGACGGGGATCGGGAACCAGCGGGGAATCCTCCAGCGTTTGCCCAGGAGGAGCAGCAGGAAGCCCGGCAGGAATCGGCGGTGCCGTTTCGCCTGGACCTGGACCGCTGGGAAGAGGAGGAAGAACCGATTCGCCAGCCGGAAGAGGAAAAAACGCAGCTGAATATCCCGCTGTCCGTGACGCGGGAAGCGTCGCAATCGTTTGACCCGGAAGAGGATTTGCAGAAAACCCAGAGCATTCCTTCGCCCAAGGCGGCCCAGCAGTTTGACTTTGAAAGCTTGCAGCGTTCCTTGCAGGAGCAGGAGGAAGAGGAAGATCCCTTCCAGCGAGAGGAATCTGACCAGGAAGAGGAAAACGAAGGCGATGAGGATATTGAAGATTTCTGCTCGCCGGCGGATATCGAACCGATCCGGCATGATCTGCGTTCCTCGCTGGTTTCGCTGAAAATCCGGATCGCGGTGGTAGCGGTACTCTTTGCTGGCGCGTTGTACTTAGCACTTTCTCAAATGGCCGGCCTTCCCGTTCCGCCCTTTTTGGACGCCGCGGGTCAGCCTCGGCTGTATCTGATCGCAAACCTGGCGCTGGTCATTGTGGCGGCGCTGGTGTGCAATACGACGGTAGGAGGCGGTTTGGCCTCGCTTTTGACCATGCATGCGGATTCGGATTCGCTAGCGGCCCTGGCTGTCATATCTACCATCATCCAAGGGGTTGCGGTGGCGGCTTTCCCGCAGAAGCTGAGCGAACAAAACATTGGGCTGTTCTTTGTGGCGGCGATTTTTGGGCTGCTGTGCAACGTATGGGGAAAAAAGCAGATTGTATCCCGGATTGAAGGGAATTTCCGGGTCGTCAGTTCTGAGCGTCCGCAAAAAGCGGTACTGTTTTTAAAGAACAAAGAGTTGGCCAGGGAAATGTCCCGCGGGATGGAACTGAACCCGCCCACGTTGGTTTATGCCAGCAAGACAGGGTTCGTATCCCGATTTTTGGAACATTCCTACGAGCCGGATAACAGCGAAGGGCTGTTCCGGGTGGTGGCGCCGGTTGTGACCCTGTGCAGCCTGATTATCGGCGGCGTCAGCTATTACTTGACCCGGGATATTTTTACAGCGCTGACGGCTTTCAGCGCTGTGGTATGCGTAGCGTCCCCGGTAACCGCCACCCTTTATGACAACTATCCGTTGTTGCGAGCCCAGCGCAGCCTGAATCAAGAAGGGGCGCAGCTGACGGGGTTCGAAGCGGTGGACGCCTTCAGCACAGTCAATGGCGTGATGGTGGACGCCAGCGAGTTGTTCCCAAGCGACAATGTGATGCTGCACAATATTAAAATGTTTGAAAAGAGGCGGATCGACGAGGCAATTCTCGACGCATCCAGTGCCTTGTGTTCTTTTGACGGCACGATTAAGAACGTCTTTTTGAAGATTATCCAGGGGAAAATGGAAATGCTCAAAAAGGTGGAAAACCTGGTATATGAAGAAGGAATGGGTCTGTCCGCATGGGTGGACGGGAAACGGGTCTTGATCGGAAACAGCGCATTGATGCGCCACCACGAGATCTATACGCCGTCTGCGGATTATGAAGCCAAATACAAAGCCGGTGGACGGGACCTGATTTATCTTTCCAATTCCGGGGAACTGACGGCGATGTTTGTGGTCAGCTATCAGCCAGATCCGGATATGGCCCAAGCGCTGTATGAATTGGAACGCAAAGGCATTGCTCTGATTGTTCGGTCTACCGACCCCAATCTGACGGCGGAGAAAATCGCCCAGATTTATGATTTGCCGGAGGAAATGGTCCATGTAGTTTCTGCAAAATTACACGGGGATTTCGACCTTTTGACCAGCAAAAAGGATACGGCGCCTTCAGCGCTTTCCTTCCAAGGTGGGGCTGCTTCGCTGTTCCATGGCGTGGCGGCGGCCATCTCCGTGAAAAGCGCCATTGGGCTGGCGTCGGTGCTGCAGGTGGTGGGGATTCTGCTGGGCTACGGCATTATGACCGTATTCACCCTGCTGGGCGCCATGCAGAATGCCAACGGCTTGGCTGTGTTGGCGTTCCAGCTGCTATGGGGAGCTGGAACGATGCTGTTTTCCAACCTACGTCGCATCTAAATCAAACGGTTCAAAAAGGCGCCTGCTGCGGTAGGCGCCTTTTTTGATTTGCGCCAGAAAAAAGGTTGACAAATGTGGGATAACTATATATGATACCTTTGGAGACAATATGAATTATTTATAATTCGTATATCTCCCATATTTAAAAAAATATAATTAGGAAGGGCGTTACAATGAAAGAACTGTGGGATTTGTTCTGGACCTTTGCCCGCATCGGAGGGCTGACGTTTGGCGGCGGGTATGCGATGCTACCGATGCTGCAGCGGGAAGTGGTAGAAAAACGCAATTGGGCGACTGATGAAGAACTGATGGATTACTATGCCATCGGCCAATGTACGCCGGGCATTATTGCGGTCAATACGGCGACCTTTGTAGGACAGAAGACCAAAGGCATTGTCGGCGGCATTGTGGCAACGCTGGGGGTGGTATTCCCGTCGCTGGTGATTATTACAATCATCGCAGCGTTTATTCAGAATTTTGCGGATCTGGAAATTGTGAAAAACGCCTTTGCCGGGATTCGGGTATGCGTATGCGTATTGATTTTCAACGCGGTGGTCAAGCTGCTGAAGAGCTCCGTGATTGATAAGGCGACGCTGGCGATTTATCTGGTGGTGGCCATTGGGTCGGTTTTGACCAGCATTTCTCCGATTATTTTTGTTCTTTTCGCAGCTGCGGCGGGGATCCTGCTGCAAAATTGGAAGGGGGCTGCTTCGAAATGATCTACCTGAGGCTGTTTTACGAGTTTTTCAAAGCAGGTTTGTTTTCCATTGGCGGAGGCTTGGCGACCTTGCCTTTCCTGTATCATATTTCGGATACCACCGGTTGGTTTACCCATAGCAAGCTGGCGGACATGGTAGCGATTTCCGAGTCCACCCCGGGGCCGATCGGGGTCAATATGGCAACCTATGTCGGCTTTACGACCAAAGGCATTTTGGGCGCGGTGGTGGCCACCATCGGTCTGATCACGCCTTCGATTATCGTCATTTTGATCATCGCCGGCTTTTTGAAAGCGTTCCGGGACAACCGGTATGTCAAAGGCGCGTTTTACGGATTGCGTCCCGCTTCTACCGGGCTGATCACTGCGGCGGGGGTTTCGGTGGTGATGATCTCCCTTGTCCAGTGGGATTTGTTCCAGCAAACCGGTTCCATCTGGGATTTGTTCCATTGGAAAGGGCTGCTGCTGGCGGTGGTGATTTTCCTTTTGACCAAGGTCTTTAAAAAGCTGCATCCGGCGGTATTTATCGGAGCTTCCGCCGTCGTGGGCATTTTGTTCGGATTTGCAGGGGTGTAAAGATGAATATTAAGCAGTTGCAGTACTTTGTGACGATTGTGGAAAGCGGGACGATTACAGCGGCTGCCAGAAAGTTGGGCATTTCCCAGCCGCCGTTGAGCGCACAGATGAAACTGCTGGAAGAGGAACTGGGCATCACCCTGATGGAACGGGGCGCGCGGCAGGTGCGCCTGACCGATGCGGGCCGGATCCTGTACCGGCGGGCGATTGCTATTGTAGAATTAACGGATACGACCTTAAAGGAACTGACCGATTTCCGCACGGGAAATGCAGGCATTTTGCGGCTGGGGACCGTATCCTCCTGCGGCATCGGGCTGTTAAAAAGCAAGATGGCTGCGTTCCGGCAAAAGTTCCCGGACGTGCGGTTCGAAATCTACGAGGGAAACACGCTGGACCTGGCAGACAAGATCCAGAACGGCGTGATTGACCTGGCGATTGTCCGGGCGCCTTTCCGCTCTGAAGAATTTTCCTGCATTTTCTTGGAAGAGGAGCCAATGGTGGCGGTAGGCGAAGAACACTTTTTTGCCAAACTGCCCTGGGACTCCGCCACCTTGTCCGATCTGGCGGGGTTGCCGCTGATCTGTTATCGACGGTGGGAATCCCTGATCCGGGCTTCTTTTGAGGAAGAGGGGGTGCGGCCGGATATCTATTGCTTGAATGACGACGCCAGGACTTCTTTGATGTGGGCGGCTGCCGGATTGGGCGTTGCCATTGTGCCGCGGTCCATCTGCTCCGCCGTATCTCGCAACGGCATGGTGTATAAAAAGATCCGGGAAAAGGGAATGTATACCAGGATGGCTGCCATTCGGAAAAAAGGCGGATACTGTTCGCCGCTGATGCAGGAATTTTTGATGATTTTTTCCCAGCAGGATTGAGGCCATAATAAAAAAACAAGCCAGGAAAGCCGCGGCTTTCCTGGCTTGTTTTTTGTTATTCACAGGGACGTTTTTATTCTACACCGGGTTCCGGTTCGGAGAGCTGTACCGCTGTTTTGGATCGCCAATTCCCTTTGAAATAATAGATGCTGATCAAAACGCAGTTGACCACCATTGCGCTGGCCATTGCCACAAACAGTCCCATGTACTGATGGGGGAGGACGGCGGCAAAATAGGCCACAGGGATCCGGATGAACAAGCCGCACAGCGAAGTGACCATGGGGGCAATGGATGCGCCTGCGCCACGCATAGCGCCGCTGACCACCGCGCCGATGCCCATAATCGTATACACGAACGCCAAAAAGCGCAGGCCTTTCATCGCCATTTCGATAACCGGCTCATTATTGGTGAAAGCCCGAATGAGATAGTGCCCGAACAGTAGGAACAGTACCCCCATCACAAGGCCGATTCCGATGACCATTGCGGTGGAAGCATGGATTCCTTTTTTGGTGCGGTCCAGCTTGCCGGCGCCCATATTCTGGCCGACAAACGTAGCGATGGCGCTTCCCAGCCCCATCATGGGCATGACGGCGAACCCATCCACCTTCATAATGATGCTGTTGGCGGCAATGAAATCAGAACCAAACCCGTTGGCAAACGACTGGACGATCATCATGCCGGCGGAAAAGGTCATTTCCTGCACGCCGGAAGGCAGCCCCAGGCGCAGAATGTGCCCCAGGCTGTTCTTGTTGATCCCCAGGCGGCGGAAATTAATCCTGGCGGCATATCCGCCGAAATGGATGCGCAACAGGACCAATACCGCAGAGGAACACTGAGACAGCAACGTTGCCCAAGCAACGCCTGCTACGCCCATATTCAGGTAGATCACGAATACCAGGTCCAGCACCACGTTCATGACGGAACAGAAAATCAAAAAGATCAGCGGCCACCGGGAATCCCCCATGCCGCGCAGGATTCCGCTGCCCATATTGTATATCAGGTTCCCAATGGTTGCAAAAAAGATAATAGAAAGATAGGTGGCGGCGTCTTCCAGAATGTTGTCCGGCGTCCGCATCAAATCGAGGATGCCGCGGCTGAGCAAAACGCCCAGCACGGTGATGGCGGCGCCGAGAATCAGCGTCAGGGTAAACGCCGTATTGATGGCGTCTTCCAATTGCTGCTGCCGTTTTGCGCCAAAACACTGCGCGATCAAGATGCCGGCGCCCATGGAAAGACCAAAAAACAGGGCGTTAAAGCACATCATGACAGAAAAACAAACGCCGACGGCGGCCAATGCGTCAGAGCCGACGAAGTTGCCGACAACCACCGAGTCAGCCACGTTATACAACTGGTTGACAATGTTCCCAGCAATCAGCGGAAGCGCAAAAAGGGTCAGTTTCGAGACGATGCCGCCTTCCGTCAGGTCTCCTTTGCGAACCGTAGAAGAATTTGACTGTGCCATGAAAAACTCCTTCCTCAAAAACAAAATCGACTTTTAGAGCAACATTACAATTTTATCAATTTTGAATCAAATGTCAACATTGATAAAAAACAGGCAAAATCGACTCAAGGAAGGATGTTGCACGAAAAAGACGGCCGGACGTTTCGTTGGAAAACGAATCGTCCGGCCGCCTTTTTTAGGCTGCGAGGCAGCCGTATTAGAGGCGCCGTTAAAAGCTGGGAGATCCTGCTTCGTCAAACCGGCTTTCCACCAATTTGGCGCAGGATTCCGGGGAATAGCGCCAATAGGATAGATGGTCCTCGGTGATAAAATAACGGAACGGCTGGGTTGGATAAGTCGCGTCAAAGGCGTCTACAAGGATTAGTTTTACTTTCATCTTTTCCGGGATCAGGCTTTTGATGAATACGCTGGCATGCTGGCCAGGGAATACATCATTTCTCGGTTCCGCCAGCCCGGCCAGGTTTGGCGTCAGTTCGATAAAAATTCCATAGCTTTCCGAAGAGCGGATGATGCCCGCGACCGTTTCGCCGGCGGAAAAGAGCGCCGCGTTTTCTTCCCAACTGCCCAGCAGTTCCTTGTGGGTCAGCGAGACGCGGCCGTCCGGTTCGATCTGGCGGACGACGGCACGAATCTGCTGTCCGGGCGTAAAGCGGTCCCTGGGATGCGAAATCCGGGAAACGGAAATCGCGTCGATGGGGATCAGCGAAGGGATTCCGCAGCCGATATCCACAAACGCGCCGAAGGGTTCTAAATGCGTGACCCGTGCCGAGATGATATCCCCGGGACGAAGGCGCTTGATATATTGTTCCATACATTCTTCCTGCACCTGGCGCCGGGACAGGATGGCGACCTGGCTGCCGTCTGCCTCTTTCAAAAAGCGCAGGATGCGGAAGCATACCGCCTTGTTGACCCGTGAAATCAGGGCAATGTCTTTGGTAGAACCGTCCTGGATGCCGATGGCACCCTCCTGTTTGGGGATGATTCCTTTCATACAGCCCAGGTCCACAATCAGATTGTGGCTGGAATCGCATAACGCGGCACGCCCTTCCAGGATCCGTCCTTCCCGCCAGCTTTCCTGCAGCGCGGCGGCGCTTTTCATCGCGGAGATATTTTCCGGGGTATTCCATAAACAGCCTTCCGGCAGATATCGTTCCATTTTTTCCTCCATTCTGCCCGGCTTTGTTTCATCCTTTGCCGTGCATTTATTCCCATGGGCATTCTCTGGAAAATATATATGAAACGATACCGCGGGATATACCGGTGAAAATAAGGAGATCCATGGGGAGATCTTTTTAGAATCTCGGACAGAGTAGGGGGAAAATAGTGGCATTTCGGGAAAAAATCTGGTATACTATCTTTTATATGCAGGAAAAGAGAGGTGGCGCTTAATGGACGTTCAGGTAGGCGATGTGTTGACCATGAAAAAGAAGCATCCCTGCGGTGAAAACCATTTTTTAGTGCTTCGGGTTGGGATGGATTTTAAAATCCGCTGCGTGGGCTGTGGACGGGAAGTGATGGTGCCGCGCAGCAAGGTGGAAAAGAACATCCGGAAAATATCCCGCGAGGGGGAGCACACCTAGCGCTTTGCGTTGGCAGAAAAGAACCGGATCAATGGCAAAAGTTAACCAAACCACGGAGGAAATGAAATGTTTGAAAAATTAAAAGATGTTGCCGCCCGCTATGAACAGATCAATGAAAGACTGATGGATCCGGCAGTGGTGAGCGACAATAACCAATATAAAGCGCTGATGAAAGAGCACAAATCCCTGACGCCGATTGTCGAGACCTATCGGGAGTATGAAAAGGCCCAGGCCGCGATGGAAGAGGCAAAGGAATTGTTGGAAGAAGGCGGATTGGACCACGATTTCAAGGAAATCGTGGAAGAGCAGCTGTCCGACAGCCGCAGCGAGATGGACCGTTTGGGCGAACAGCTCAAGATCCTGCTGCTGCCCAAAGATCCCAATGACGATAAAAACGTCATTATTGAAATCCGCGGCGGCGCCGGCGGAGACGAGGCCGCTTTGTTCGCCAATTCCCTGTTCCGGATGTATTCCATGTATGCGGAAAGCAAACGTTGGAAAACGGAAATTTTAAGCGCCAATGAAACGGAATTGGGCGGGTTTAAAGAAGTTAGCTTCTCCATTGAAGGGGAAGGCGCCTACTCCAAACTAAAATTTGAAAGCGGCGTCCACCGCGTCCAACGGGTGCCGGAGACCGAAACCCAGGGCCGGATCCACACCTCAACGGTGACGGTAGCGGTGCTGCCGGAGGCGGAAGAGGTGGAATTGGAAATTGCGCCCGGCGATCTGCAGATTGATACCTATCGTTCCAGCGGCGCCGGCGGGCAGCATGTCAATAAAACCGAATCTGCTATCCGGATTACCCATCTGCCGACGGGTACGGTGGTAGAATGCCAGGATGAGCGCAGCCAGCATAAGAACAAGGAAAAAGCGATGAAAATCCTGCGTTCTCGGTTGTATGAGCGGATGCTGGAGGAACAAAACGAAAAAATCGCTTCCGAACGCCGCCTGCAGGTTGGGACAGGGGACCGGTCGGAGCGGATTCGGACCTACAATTACCCGCAAGGCAGGATGACCGATCATCGGATCGGGCTGACGCTGTACCGGCTGGAAGCGATTTTGAACGGGGATCTGGACGAGGTGGTAGACGCGCTGCGCGCCTACGATCAGGCGGAAAAGCTCAAAAGTCAGGGAGATGGGTCGGATGGAAACCAAACTCTTTAAAATCAATTCGATTTATGAAAATCCGGACGAACTGGAACAGGCGGCCCAAATTCTGGCCCGGGGTGGGCTGGTGGCCTTCCCGACAGAGACGGTATATGGGCTGGGCGCGAACGGGCTGAATGCAGATGCGGTGCGGGCCATTTATCAAGCCAAAGGCCGGCCCAGCGACAATCCGCTGATTTTGCATATCTGCGATTTAGAAATGCTGCCGCAGCTGGCGCGGGAGGTGCCGGAAGCCGCGGTGAAGCTGGCAATGGCCTTTTGGCCGGGCCCGCTGACCATGGTGCTGCCCAAAACCGATCAAGTGCCGGACGTGGTGTCCGGCGGGCTGGACACGGTAGCTATCCGGTTCCCCAGCCACCTGATTGCGCGGGAACTGATCCGCCGCAGCCAAAAACCGATTGCCGCGCCGTCGGCCAACCTTTCGGGGAGCCCCAGCCCCACCACCGCCCAGCATTGTATCGATGATTTGATGGGCCGGGTGGATGCGATTGTAGACGGCGGAAGCTGCGGCGTGGGACTGGAATCGACGGTGGTTTCGCTGGCGGGAGAAATCCCGATGGTGCTGCGGCCGGGCGGCGTGACGGTGGAACAGCTGCGCGAGGTGCTGGGAGAAGTGCGGGTAGATCCTGCCGTTACCCACCCCATGGCGCAGGGACAAAAGGCCGCCTCGCCCGGGATGAAATACAAACATTACGCGCCTAAGGCAAAGGTCATTTTGGTCGAAGCAGACCAAGATGCCTTCTGTCAGTATGTCAATGCAAACAAGAAGCCGGGCGTTTTTGCGCTTTGCTTTTCCGAAGATGTGCCGGATCTACAGGTGCCTGTGGTTTGCTATGGCGGACAAACCCATCCCGAGCAGCAGGCCCATGCACTGTTTGACGCGCTGCGCCGTCTGGATCAGGAAAAGGCAGAACTGGTTTATGCCCATTGCCCGTCCCAGCAGGGCGTTGGTCTTGCGGTGTACAACCGTCTACTGCGGGCGGCGGCGTTTGACCTGGTCGAGCTTTAACGGCAAAGGGGAGGAAAATCCGTGGGATGTTTTGTTGTGGGGCTTACCGGTCAGACTGGAGCGGGGAAAAGTACGGTCAGCCGCGTGCTGGAAGAATGCGGGATTCCGGTGATCGACTGCGATTTGCTGGCGCGCCAGGCGGTCCTCCCGGGCAGCGACTGTTTGGCCCAGTTGGCGCAGGCGTTCGGCGAGCAGATCCTGTTGGCCGACGGTACTTTGGATCGGGCGAAAACAGCGTCGATTGCGTTTTCAGATCCGGACAAATTGCAGATGCTCAACCAAATCACCCACAAAGCGATTTTGGCTTTATTGGACCACCAGCTGCAGCAGATGCAGCAGCATGGAGAAACGCTGGCGGTCGTGGACGCGCCCACCTTGTTTGAAAGCGGCGCCGACCGGTTTTGCCAGGCGGTGATATCGGTCATCGCGCCCCAGCCGCTGCGCTACCAGCGTATTTTGGCCCGGGATGGCCTGGATCCGGAAGCGGCCCGAAAACGGATGGGCGCGCAGAAAGAGGATTCTTTTTATACCAGCCGTTCCGATTATATCCTGGAAAATACTGGATCCCTGGAAGAGTTGGAAGACAAGGCAAAGCAGTTGGCGCAGATCTTAAAACAGAAAGTGGGGGAATGATGGTCATTCGAAGATCCAAAGCGGTTTTATTGACAATATTGCTGCTGGTTTGCGGCGTTTTGGGTGTGACAAAAGCCATTCATTTTTTTTACCAGAAAGCCTATCCGCTGGGATATCAGGAACTGGTACTCTCCGCCAGCGAAGAGCAGGGACTCGATCCAGCTTTTGTCTTTGCGGTCATTCGTACAGAAAGCAGCTTTCGTCCCCAGGCGCAGTCCAGCGTCGGCGCCAGAGGCCTAATGCAGATTACAGAGGAGACTTTTCAATGGATCCAATACCGGATGCAGGATGAAAGCGGGACGGACTATGACGATCTGTTCGACGCGCAAATCAATATCCGATACGGGACGTTTTTGCTGCGGACCCTGCTGGACGAGTTTGGCAACGAAACCAATGCGCTGTGCGCCTACCACGCCGGATGGGGGAATGCCAAAAAGTGGATTCAGGAGGAAGCGTATGCGCCGGATGGACAGACGATTACCCAAATCCCGTTCGGAGATACGAGCCGATATGTTGCAAAGGTTTTGGATACCAAAAAGATATATGAAAAACTATACGATTTTCAATGATTGGAGGATTGTGTGATGGAAAAGAAAACCGAAGGTCAACAGCTGGAAGAGCAGTTGCTGATGGCGCCCAAAAACGGAGGGGAAACCCTTTCGGAGGAGGAGATCGCCCAGGCGGACGCGTTTTGTGAAGGGTATAAGGCATTTTTACAATATGCCAAAACCGAGCGGGAAGCAGTTACCCAAGCGGTCCGGATTTTGCAGGAGCACGGATATGTGGAGTTTGATCCGGACCACAAATATCTGCCGGGGGACAAGGTATACTACAACAACCGGGGCAAGTCCCTGTGTTTTGCGACCATAGGCACTCGCTCTATGAAAGACGGCGTTCGGATGGCTGCTTCGCATATTGATTCTCCGCGGGTGGATTTAAAGCCGAATCCTTTGTATGAAGACGGAGAAATCGGGTACTTGAAAACGCACTATTACGGCGGGATTCGCAAATACCAGTGGACGGCGATCCCACTGTCTTTGCACGGCGTGATCGTGAAGAAGGACGGAGAGGTGGTAACGGTTTCGTTGGGCGATGAACCGGGCGAGCCGGTGTTCTCCATTACCGATTTGCTGCCGCACCTGAGCAAAGACCAGGATGCACGCCGGTTGGGCGATGGGGTCCGGGGGGAAGAACTCAATATTGTCATTGGGTCCAGACCGTTCCGGGACGATCAGGTCAGTCAGAAAGTGAAATTGGCGATGGCCAAGCTGTTATTCGACAAATATGGAATCATAGAAAGCGATTTTCAGTCTGCGGACCTGCAGGCGGTGCCGGCCTTCGCGCCGCAGGACGTAGGGCTGGACCGCAGCATGGTGGGCGCATACGGGCAGGACGATAAAGTCTGTGCGTACACCTCGATGATGGCGGCGATTGAAGCGCCTACGCCGGAATACACCCATGTGACAGTGATGGCAGACAAAGAGGAAGTCGGCTCCCCCGGCGCCACGGGGATGAAAAGCGACTTTTTCGTTTCCTTTATCAGCGATCTGGCCAAACCGTACGGCATCGAGGGCCACACGGTTTTGACCAATACCAAATGCCTGTCTGCTGACGTCAACTGTGCGTTTGACCCGTCTTTCCCCGATGTGTCGGAGCGGCGCAATAGCGCGTATGTCAATTACGGGACGGTGCTGACCAAATACACGGGCTCCCGCGGCAAAGCCGGCTGCAATGAAGCGACAGCGGAATTTATGGGATTTGTTCGCAATTTGTTTGATCGCCAAGGCGTTTTGTGGCAAACTGGGGAAATTGGAAAGGTGGACCAGGGCGGCGGTGGAACCGTTGCGGTAGAAATTTCCAAACACAATGCAGATGTCGTGGATATTGGCGTGCCGGTGCTGTCCATGCATTCTCCCTTTGAACTGGTGTCTAAAATCGATACTTATATGACTTACCGGGCCTTCAAAGCCTTCTTTGAATAATCGGTTTTTTCTGAAAAGGGGAAAGAAAAATGACATCATTTGTTACTCTGGGAAAAACAGGGATCCGTTCCCCGAAAAACGGGTTTGGGGCGTTGCCGGTGCAGCGGGTTTCCAGCGAATCCGCCGTCGCGTTGCTGCGCAAGGCATATGACGCGGGGTTTACCTTTTTTGATACAGCCCGCGCCTATACCGACAGCGAGGAAAAAATCGGATTGGCTTTATCGGATGTACGGGATCGAATCACCATTGCGACCAAGACCGGCGCCACAGATGCAAAGACGTTTTGGGAACATCTGGAGACTAGCTTGAAAATGCTGCGTACCGACCACATCGACCTGTACCAGTTCCACAATCCCCCGTTCTGTCCCAAGCCGGGAGACGGGACCGGGTTGTATGAGGCGATGCTGGAAGCAAAGGAGCAGGGGAAGATCCTGCATATCGGCATCACCAATCACCGGCTGGACGTGGCCAGGGAAGCGGTGCTGTCGGGCCTTTATGAAACGCTGCAATTTCCTTTTTGCTATCTGGCGACGGAAAAAGACCGGGAGCTGGTAGCGCTTTGCCGGGAGCATGAGGTGGGGTTTATTGCGATGAAAGGGCTTTCCGGCGGGCTGTTGACCCGGTCGGATGCCGCCTATGCCTGGCTGGATCAATTTGACAACGTCCTTCCCATCTGGGGCATTCAGCAGGAAAGCGAGCTGGACGAGTTTATCCGCTTTTTCGACCAGCCTCCGGTTCTTACCGAGGAAATGCTTGCGTGGATCGAAAAAGACCGTGAGGAACTGATCGGTGATTTTTGCCGGGCCTGCGGCTATTGCATGCCCTGCCCTATGGGAATCCAAATTAATTCCTGCGCCCGGATGTCCCAATTGATCCGCAGAAGCCCGTCTGCTGCCTGGCTCAGCGAAGAAAGCCAGAAGATGATGCAGAACATCAAAAACTGCATCGAATGCGGCCAATGCAAAGCCAAATGCCCCTACGGGCTGGATACCCCTGCCTTGTTGAAAAAGAATCTAGAAGATTATGAAAACATCCTTTCCGGCAGGACGAAAATCTAGCTGGCAAAAACGCGGGGAAAACAGAACATCAAAAAACCGGGTGCCAAAATGGCACCCGGTTTTTGCATGTTACCTAAAAATTCATTGGGAGATTATCCCAGTCTATCATAACATACCAGCTTGCTTTTTTGCGGAGGGAAGCGGGGAATGATCCTTTTGTCCTTGCATTCGCCACAGGCAGAAGATTGCCGCGGCAATCATTCCGCCCCGCCGATGATCCCGGTGGGAACAGGGCCCAAAAACGGATTGTAAACGCCGGTGGCAAGAAATAGTACCGGCGCGGCGGAAAATGCGTTTAACGCCCCATGCCACAGCGCAGCGGGGAATACGCTTTGGGTCCGTGCCGTGAGATAGCATAAACTCGCGCCGCAGACAATGCAAAAAACGACCATGGCCAGGATTCCGCCCCAGGGCGCCGTGAGGTATCCAACCCCATAATTATGCCCCATGGCGATCATAGGCGCATGCCACAATCCCCAGATGACTCCCGTGAGGATTGCTGCCCAACGCGCCGACATCCGCTGGCAAAGCTTGGGGAACAGGTATCCCCGCCATCCCAGCTCTTCTCCCAGTGCGAAAGGGAAGTTTAAAATCCCGCCGAACAGCCCCAGGACCAGCTGGGACAGGACGATCCATGGGGCGGTTGATCCATCGAGGCCTTGCGCTTCCAGCATTTGCGCGATGATGGCAAAGCCAGGGTCAAACTGTTTGGGGAACAGGAGAAAGTAAACAATTGCCCCCACAACCGTCAGCAGAGGCGGGCCAAACAGGCCAAAGAGATAAAACCGCCAGTTCCCTTTCCAGTGAAGGCGCAAAAAGGAATCCCGCCATCCTTCTTTGGTCAGCAAACGGGTGATCAGGCTGCCCAACGCTGGAAAAAGCATGCAGACGGCAAAAATGATTGTGCACAGTGGACTTCCATATGGAATATGGGCCAACGCCATAACGGCGAGGGCGCCATAGGTGAAAAAGAAAGTAAGACCTAAGAACAGGACGACCCGCTTTTTCATTTTTTTTCATCCTCCGAATCTTGCGAACTTCCAGTGATTTTTTTATACCACAAATAGGACATGACGGTGGGAACCAGCACAGAGATCATCACCAGTACCATCAGCAGCCAGAAGGAAATCTCCTGGGGAAGCCAGAAGCAGGTCAAAATGATGAGAAGGCCTGCGGCAAACATCATCCCGCCGGCCAGGCGATGGGTGTGGTTCCAGACGTCGGTATTGGAGAGGGTCCACGGCGTTTTGATCCCCACAAAAAAGTTGCTTTTGAACTTGGGCATCATATTACCCAGGAAAAGAAACATGACCCCGATCAAGACCTGGACGACGATTCCCACGGAGATATGCCCGGGGAAGAAGCTTTCCGAAGCAACAATCAGGTTGACGATCAACAGAAAGACCATCATGAACATGCAAAAATAGTCGTAGTATTTGCCGAATTTGGCGTAATTTTTCTTTCTGGGGTCAATTTTGGGCAAGAATACCAACAAAGCGGCCATAAGCAGGGGAAGGGCGCAAAGGAAGAGAAAGGTGCTCTTTCCATCATAAGCGACATTGCCCTGAATATCCCAATGCACCGGGATTTGATCCGGTAAAAATGGATACAACCCCGCGCAAAGCAATGGTGACAAAGCGGCTAAAATCCAAATGATAATTTTCCGGGATTTATTTTGCATCATCGTTACCTCCTTGAAAGGATGCCAGCCAGCGAATCAATTCATCCATGACAGACATGTTCAGTTCATAATAAATATATTTCCCTTGTTTTTCATCACTGACCAGTTCTGCATCCTTTAAAACCGAAAGATGATGGGAAATGGTAGCGGCCGTCATATGAAAATGGGCCGCAATATCGCCTGCGGAAAGCGCGCCGTCCTTGAGCAGTTCCAGAATCTGACGGCGGGTACTGTCCGACAAGGCTTTGAATGTTTTTTGGATTCCCATGCGTCCTCCCTCCCTGGCTATTATATTTAGAATATCATCTAAATATAATATATGCCACCCCCGCGCAAAAGTCAAGGATCGTTTCGAAACCATATGGGGCATCTCACCCTGCTATCAAACCTGGAAAAACAAAAAACGCCCGTTATGGGCGTTTTTCGTCGTCGTATTACAGGATGTTTTCTTTTTTCTTATGGATGGCTCTTCGGACGTTGATCCCAATGGAGAACAGAATCCCGACGACAAGAAAAGCGGGAATCGTCCATTTGCTGTAATTTTCATCGTCGGACAGTATTTCCGTCCACAGTTTATCCATGAGCGTGCTGGTTTCCGGGGAAAGGGAGATAAAAGCCTCTGTATTGGCCAGTACATCCTGGCTGGGATAGGTGATCTCGTCCTGTTGAATCTCTTCATCCAACAGTTCGTAGGCCGCCAGGTTTGGCGTGGAATAACCAATATATTCGATGTTGGCGGCGGCCACTTCCGGTTCGCATAAGAAATTGATATACATTTCCGCCGCTTCCTTCTGCTTGGCGTTGTAAGGAATGCAGATACTATCGATAAAACGGTTGGTTCCTTCCTCCGGGATGGTAAAGGCAAGATTTGGATTCTCTTCCGCCATTACCACGGCGTCGCCGGCATAATAGGGGGCGATCATCGCCTCTTCGCCTTCCATTTTGTCAAAGATTTCATCCATGACATACGCCTGTACCAGCGCTTTTTGATCTTTTAAGCTTTCGCAAGCTTCCAAAAGTTCGTCCTCATTTTGGGAGTTCATAGAATACCCGAGCCGTTTTAACGCGATGGCAAAGCTGTCCCGCGGGTTGGAAAACATCAGGATTTCTCCCATATACCGCTCATCCCACAGCAGATCCCAGCTATGGGTGTCTTCCTCATCCACATACTGCGTATTGTAGATGATTCCCACCGTTCCCCAGGTATACGGCACGGAATAGGCGCCTTCCGGGTCAAAATCGGTATAGACGTATTGGGGATCCAGATACTGAACATTGGGGATGTTGTCAAAATCCAACGGCTGAATCAGCTGTTCGTCGATCATCCGGGCGACCATATAGTCGGACGGGATGATAATATCGTAACTGGCGCCGCCGCTTTTGATTTTGGCATACAGCTCCTCATTGGTCGCAAAGGTGGTATAGAGCACCTTGATCCCTGTCAGTTCCTCAAAGGCCTTATTGATATCCAGCGTGTCATCAGACCCATCCGAGATATATTCGCCCCAGTTATAGACGGAGATCGAAATATCTTCTCCTTGAAACTTGGTATAGTACTCTTCGTCCACCACCGAAACCTCGGTTTCGGCAAAAGCGGTTACAGAAAGGGAAAGAATCAAAGCTGCACACAGCAGCAGTTGCATGCATTTTTTCATATCCGCGCCCCCTCTCTGCGGGACTGCTTTTCTTTATGCGCGCCATGGAAATTCACCAGCAATAATACCGCCAGGACGACCACAAAGATAATCGCGGAAATCGCATTAATTTCCGGGCTGACTTTGCGGCGAGTCATGGAATAAATCGTAATCGGCAGCGTCTGCGAGGTTGCCCCGCTGACAAAATAGCTGATGACAAAATCGTCCAGCGAGTAGGTGAAGGACATCAAAAACCCTGATAGGATTCCAGGCATGATTTCCGGAATCACAACCTTGAAAAATGCTTTGGCCGGAGGGCAGCCCAGATCCAATGCGGCTTCGTACACATATTTGTCCATCTGCCGCATTTTGGGCAGCACATTTAAAATCACATAGGGCAGATTAAACGTCACATGGGACAAAATTAAGGTGATATAGCCAAATTCAAAATCCAGGTTGATCTGACGCAAAATCCCCTGCGCCATAACAAACAGCAGCATAAAGGAAACACCAGTCACGATTTCCGGGTTTACAACCGGAAGGTAGGTGATATTCATGACAATGGATTTGGTCCATTTGCGCATGCCGCTGAGCCCAACCGCCGCAACCGTACCGATAATGGTTGCGATAATCGAAGAGGCCAGCGCGACAATCAGGGTGTTGATCAAAGACTGCATGATCAAATCATTGTGGAACAGTTTAACATACCAGTCCAGTGTAAAGCCGGTGAAATTGGAGCGGCTTTTGGATTGGTTGAATGAAAAGAAAATCAAAACGCCGATGGGCGCGTATAAAAAAGCCATAAGGACCCAGATATAGGTCTTGGAAAGCCATTTCAATTCAGTCACACTCCTTTTGATCTTGTATTTACCTGCAATTTTACAGTAACATGCCTTCCCGATCCTCGTCGTCGTTAAATTGGTTGAGGATACTCATGCAAAGAAGGATCAGCACCATCAGTACAAGAGAGATCGCAGAGCCAAGATGAGGATTGTAAGCATTGCCCAAAAATTGCAGATCGATTAAGTCACCGATCAAAAGGTTTCCGCCGCCGCCCAGCATCCGGGAAATGATAAACGTCGAGACGGACGGCACAAATACCATGGTGATCCCCGTGCTGATTCCCGGCATGCTCAGCGGGATGACAATGCGCAGGAACACATTTTTGGTATTGGCGCCCAGATCCTGCGCCGCCTCAATGGTTCGGTTATCGATTTTGGTCATGATGGAATAAAGCGGCAGGATCATGAAAGGCAGGTAGTTGTATACCATGCCCAGCACCACTGCGCCTTGGGTATTGATCATGTCGAACGGACCCAGCCCGAACAGTCCGAACAGCTTGTTTAACAATCCGTTCTTTTCCAGAATGGTCATCCAGGCATAGGTACGCAGCAAAAAGTTCATCCACATGGGCAGCATGATCAGCATCAGCATGGTGCGCTGCTGGAACCCAGGCATCCGGGACATCAAAAATGCCAGCGGATAGCCGATCAGCAGGCAGATAACGGTGGCGATGGCCGCCAGCCAGACCGACCGGACCAACACGTTAGTGTATTCGCCTACCTGAGACACATAATCTAATGTAAATTGCCCATTTTCAGTGGTAAACGCAAAAATAACGACTAAGCCCATTGGCACGATGATAAAAATCAACGACCAGATTAAGTAGGGCAGGGTAAATAAGGAGGAATATTTTGTTTTCATGGCTATTCCTCCATTTTTTTCATAATGTGAATGTCTTCCGGATCCAGATGCATTTCAATCAGGGAACCGACCTCCTGGCTTTGTGTGGAATGAATCAGCCACTCCTTACCGTATACGGTCACCGACATTTCGAAATGGACCCCTTTGAACGTAACGCTCTGGACCATCCCGGTCAGCTGGCCCTCGCCGGGGCCGACGACCTTGACGTCTTCCGGCCGGACGACCACATCCACCGGCTCATTGGGGGCAAACCCCTGGTCAACGCAATCAAACTGAGCGCCGGCAAATTCCACAAAGCGGTCCCGGATCATAATGCCGTCGACAATATTGCTTTCGCCGATGAAATCCGCGACAAACGCGTTTTTCGGCTCGTTGTAAATATCCTCCGGCGTGCCGATTTGCTGGATATCGCCATCGTTCATGACAACGACGGTATCGCTCATGGTCAGGGCTTCTTCCTGATCGTGAGTCACATAAATAAAGGTAATTCCTGTGCTCTTTTGGATCCGTTTGAGTTCAATCTGCATTTCCTTACGCAGTTTTAGATCCAATGCGCCCAGCGGCTCGTCCAACAAGAGTACGCGCGGATGGTTGACCAAAGCGCGGGCGATGGCCACGCGCTGCTGCTGGCCGCCGGAAAGCAGGTTGACGTTGCGCTTTTCGTATCCTTTTAGGTTGACCAGCGCCAACATTTCCGATACACGCTGTTTGACTTCTGGTTCCGGCGTCTTTTGGATCCGCAGACCAAACGCCACATTTTCAAATACGTCCAGATGCGGGAACAGCGCATAGCGCTGGAACACCGTGTTGACATGGCGCTTGTGCGGCGGAAGGTCGTTGATCCGTTTCCCCTCAAAGAAAATATCCCCCTGCTGCGGATCGACGAACCCGCCGATAATACGCAGCGTGGTGGTTTTCCCGCAGCCGGACGGACCGAGGAGGGTAACGAATTCCTTATCGTGGATGTCCAGGTTAAGACCTTCCAGGATCCGTTGCCCATCGAATTCGACTACGATGTCTTTGAGGCTGATGATTACGTTGCTCATTTTGCATCCCCCTTTGCGGATTTTAAGTCCTACAAGTAAAATTCCCGGAAGCGACGCGCTGTGCCGCCTACGCTTCCCGCCCGACTGCGGTACGGGCACTCAGCCGGCGGAAAAGTCCGCCGCCGCAGTATAAAACCTTGTCGACCCCATCCGGTGGGACATACCGCTCCCCGCAAAAGGTTTGTTCTAATCGTAACGGAATCCGTTCGTTTTAGGCGGTATCGAAACCGGATGATTCCCCCTGCCGAACATACGCCGCCTCTACCTAAAAACGGGGTATGAAAGACCGGGGATTCGATTTTTGCCGGCGTAGCCGGCGGTGCACAGATGCAAAGGTATTGGCGATCCGGGCCAATACGCAGCGACTATCACTATAGCACAATGAGAAAATTTGTCAATTATTTTTCATGGATTTTTTCGAAAAACAGGGGATTTTACAGAAAAAACCCAGAAAAATGACCCAAATCCATTCTTTTTCTCAAAAATGCTCTAAAAACCGCTGGAATCCTTTGTATTTCTGGAGTAATTTTTGAAGATTCTGAAAAAAAGAAAAAGAGAAAAATAACCAAAAAGAAAAATAAAAAAGATCCTTGCTTTTTGCAAAAAGATATGGTAAAATAATTTTTGCAAAACGTCTGGGTGTGGCGCAGTTGGTAGCGCGCTACCTTGGGGTGGTAGAGGCCGTGGGTTCAAGTCCCGTCACTCAGACCATGACGAGTGTTCTTATAGCATTTGAAACGCTGTAAGAACACTCGTCTTTTTTATTGTTTTCATCCGGCGATGGTGGATGGGGCGTAGTTGACGACTACGCCCTTTCTTGTGTTTACGGACACCTCCGGGGCGGGCAGCGGGATCAACTCCGGGATCTCAATGACCCCTACGCAGTTATAGTGGATACGGAGCCGCTGCTCCCATACCCCGTCAATCTTCTCGGCGTTGAACACTTCGATTTTCTCGATGAGCTCGTTCAGCATCCGGGGCGTCAGCTTGCGGGCGCGGGTGTATTTGCGGACCAGGGAGATGAACATATCCGTGGTCATGGACTGGCTGTTCTGCTTGTCAATCTCGGCGCGGAGCGCCTTGATTTTCTCCGCCAATTCCTTCTGCTCCT
>CALWNU010000048.1 GCA_944382905.1 uncultured Clostridia bacterium
CGCCGGGCAGGAAGACCCGCTACACCCTGGCCCTTGTGCAAAAGGCGGGCCGTTGGGTTCAGATCGATTCCCAAGCACCCAACCGGCTGGTGGAAGAGGCGCTGCGTTGCCGCCGGCTGGCGCTGCCCGGGCTGGGCGAAGCGCAGACCATCCGGCCGGAAACCGTTTATGGACAGTCGCGTTTCGATTTTTATCTGGAAGGCGGCGGCAAGCAGGCGTTTGCCGAGGTAAAGGGGGTCACGCTGGAAGAAGGCGGGTGGGCCCGGTTCCCCGACGCGCCGACCCAGCGGGGGGTCAAGCATTTGGAGCATTTGGCCCGTGCAGCGGAGGAAGGGTACCTTTGCTATGTAATTTTTGTGATTCAGATGAGCGGGGTTTTGGGGTTTCATCCCAACTGGGAAACCCATCCCGCGTTTGCCCAGGCGCTGCTGCACGCCTGTCAGGCTGGCGTCGTCCCGCTGGCGTTTGCCTGCCAGGTGACGCCAACATCCGCTTGGCTGGCCGAACCGGTGGCAGTAGATTTGATGAAAGGGAAGAATGAAACATGCTGACAGATACCAAACAAATGTTGGAAAAAGCGCGGGAAGGAGGGTATGCCGTCGGGGCATTCAATGCGGAAAACGCGGAGATGGTTTTCGCCATTGTGGCGGCGGCCCAAGCATGCCGGGCACCGGTGATCCTACAGACCACCCCGTCTACCCTGCGGTATCTGCCGCCTGCTTGTTTTGCGGCGCTAGCCGCGGCGGCGGCCCGGGAGGTATCGGTGCCGGTGGCGCTGCACCTGGACCACGGCGACAGCCTGGAGCTGGTACAGGCCTGCCTGAAAGCGGGGTATACGTCGGTCATGCTGGACGGCTCGCAGCTTCCCTTTGACCAAAACGCGGCGCTGACCGCGCAGGCGGTAGAGCTGGCCCATGCCGCCGGGATCCCCTGCGAGGGGGAACTGGGGACGGTGGGCGGCAAAGAAGACGCTCTGCAGTCTCAGCAGGGCAGCTACACCGATCCGGAGCAGGCGAAACGGTTCGCGCAGATCTCCGGCGTGGACAGCCTGGCCATCGCCATCGGAACGGCCCACGGGGTCTATGCGGCGGCGCCGGTGCTGGATTTTAAGCGGATTCCCCAGGTCCAGGCGGGGGCGCCGATCCCGCTGGTGCTGCATGGGGCCTCCGGCCTAGCGGACAGCGCGGTGCGGGAGGCGGTGGCCAAGGGGATTGCCAAAGTGAATTTCGCCACCGAACTGCGGATCGCCTTTACCAATGGGGTGAAAGCGGCGATGGAGGCCAACCCCGAAGCGTTTGATCCCAAGCAGTACCTGGAACAAGGACGCCGCAAGGTCCAGCAGCTGGTGGAGCAAAAGATTCGGGTCTGCGGCGCGGCAGGACAGGCGTAAACCCGGGACGCGCCGTAGCGGAAACAGGTTGACGGAAGCCTCCCTTTATGCTATGGTAAAACAACAACAGGACTTTTTCCAAGGAATGGAAAGGGACCCGGGAGGGATACTTTCATGAATATCAAAATTACAGCGGATAGTACCTGCGATTTGTCGGAACAGCTGGTTGCGCAACAGGAGATCGGGATTGTGCCGCTGTATGTGGTCAAAGAGGGAAAATCCTATCAGGATGGACTGGAAATCAAGCCGCAGGATATTTTTGATTATGTGGCGCAGGGAAACGAGCCCTGCAAAACGGCGGCGGTTAGCATTACAGATTATGCCGACTATTTTTCCGGTCTTTCTGCGCAGTACGACGCGGTGATTCATATCAGCCTCAGCGCAGAGTTTTCCAGCTGTTACCAAAACGCTTGTTTGGTCGCGCAGCAATTCCCCAATGTCTTTGTGGTGGATTCCAGAAATCTTTCCACCGGCAGCGGGCTTATGGTGTTGGAAGCGGCGCGCCTTGCCAAGATGGGCCTGGCGCCGCAGGAGATTGTGAGCAGACTGGAGGAACTGGCCGGCCGGGTGGAAGCGAGTTTTCTCATCGACAGCCTTCTGTATTTGCACAAGGGAGGGCGCTGTTCGTCCCTGGCGGCGCTGGGGGCGAACCTGCTGCATCTCAAGCCGTGCATTGAGGTGAAAGATGGAAAAATGCAGGTGGGCAAAAAATACCGCGGGCCTTTTGAAAAATGCCTGCTTGCCTATGTCAAGGACCGGCTGGACGGGCGGGACGATCTGGCGGCGGGGAGGATTTTTGTCACCCATACCCGCTGCAATCCCAGAACGGTGGAGCTGGTGAAGAAAACCGTCAAAGAATACGGCGTGTTCCAGCAGATCACCGAAACGGAAGCCGGATGCACCATTTCCAGCCATTGCGGGCCGAATACGCTGGGAATCCTATTTATTCGCAAGCAAGGACGGAAAGAAGCATGAACTGGCTGAAATCATTTAAATGGAACGCGGCGTCGATTTCCCTGGGTTCGATTCTGCTGGGGGTGATTTTAGCCTTCTGGCCGGCGATGGCGGCGCGGACGGTTTGCTATCTGCTGTCTGCAGAGCTGCTTTTGGGGACTTTTGGCTATCTGCTCAGCTACTTCAGCGGACGCAGGCATGGGCTTCCGTCGGGGAGCGACCTGATGATCGGCCTGCTGCTGGCGATCGCGGCGGCATTTGTGGCGGGAAAGGCCGATTCTATCATTGGGCTGGTCCCGCTGCTGATGGGGGCGGTGTTCGCCGTCCAGGGGACGGTCCGGCTGCAGCGGTCGATGGAACTCAAACAAGTTGCGTATCGCGGATGGGGGATGGTCATGCTGTATGCGCTGCTGACCATCGGGTTTGGCGTGGTACTGCTGTTTAACCCTTTTCGTGCGGCGACGGGAATGATCCGTGTGTTGGGGATCGGACTGTTTGTCAGCGGGTTTTCCGACATCGTTACCATGATTAGCGTCACTAGGCAGGTGCGGCGGCACCGGCTGATCGGGGTGGCGCAGACCGGCGAGAAATAACACGGCCTGTTTGGGGCAGGACTATTTGCCGACGGGTTTTTGCCCTGCGGCAAGCGGGAAAAAACAAAAAATGGAGTTTCCCAAAAAACAGTAGCGGCCGGCGGGACCTGGGCCCCACGAATTGCAATCAAAAAAGCGGGTGGTGATCCACCCGCTTTTTATTTGTTTTATTGAGCTGCGACAGACTGCGCGCAACAAAGGCGCCGGCTTACACGTTAAACCGAAACAGCACCACGTCGCCGTCCTGGAAAACATAATCTTTCCCTTCGGAACGGACCAGCCCTTTTTCCTTGGCGGCCGCCATGGAACCGCAGGCCTCCAGATCGGCAAAGGAGACGACTTCTGCCCGGATAAACCCTTTTTCGAAATCGGAATGGATTTTGCCGGCGGCCTGGGGCGCTTTGGTCCCTTTCTTGATGGTCCAGGCCCGGACTTCCTGTTTGCCAGCGGTCAAATAGGAGATCAGCCCCAGCAGCTCATAGCCTTTTTGAATCAATCGATCCAGGCCGGAAGATTCCAGCCCCAGTTCTTCCAAAAACATCTGCTTGTCCTCTTTGGACATATCGGCGATATCTTCCTCGATCTTGGCGCAGATCGGCAGCACCAGAGATCCTTCCGCCGCGGCGATTTCGCAAACCTGCTGATAGTACGGGTTTTCGTCCAAAGAAGAGAGAAAATCGTCTTCGCTCAGGTTGGCGGCATAGATGACCGGTTTGGCGGACAACAGGGAAATACCGGAGAGAATCTGGGCTTCCTCCTCCGTGGCTGCAGGGAAGGAGCGGGCGGATTTCCCTTCTTCCAGATGCGCTTTCAGCCGTTGAAGCAGCGAAACTTCCGCCAGATATTTTTTATCGGCTTTGGCGGCTTTCTGCGCTTTGTCAATCCGCCGTTCCAGGATGTCCAGATCGGAAAAAATCAGTTCCAGGTTGATGGTCTCAATATCCCGCGAAGGGCCGATCTGCCCGTCGACATGGATGATTTCGCTGCTTTCAAAGCAGCGGACCACGTGGATGATCGCGTCCACCTCCCGGATGTGGGACAGGAATTTGTTGCCCAGCCCTTCTCCTTTGGAGGCGCCTTTCACCAGCCCGGCGATGTCCACAAATTCAATCATCGCGGGGGTGTATTTGTCTGGGTCGTACATCTTTGCCAAAACGTCCAGCCGCCGGTCCGGCACCGCCACCACCCCTACGTTGGGCTCGATGGTGCAGAACGGGTAGTTGGCCGATTCGGCGCCGGCGTTGGTAATGGCGTTGAATAAGGTGCTTTTCCCGACGTTGGGCAAGCCTACGATTCCTAATTTCATATATCTCTACATCTCCTTAAAAAATGCCGTATTTACAAGGCTTTTCGCACTTTGGCGTTTTGGCGGCTACGCCATTTTTACGCCATTTACGCATTGACTTGTATTGGGTTACATCAACATACGCTGCTGAGCTGAAATTGCTTGACCGCCTGATCCAGCGTTTCATCTGTCACATGAACATACCGATCCATTGTGGTTTTGATGCTGGCGTGCCCCAGCAGCTTTTGCAGCACTTTCGG
>CALWNU010000049.1 GCA_944382905.1 uncultured Clostridia bacterium
TTACTTTGATTGAAATTGAAAAGCCAAGAATTGAGACGGCTGAAATCAAGCCGGACGGCACATACGGCAAATTCGTCGTTGAACCTCTCGAGCGCGGCTTCGGTACCACGCTGGGCAACAGCCTGCGCCGTGTCCTTCTCTCCTCGCTCCCTGGCGTTGCTGTCACCTCGATCAAAATTGACGGGGTCCAGCATGAATTTTCCACAGTCCCCGGTGTAAAGGAAGACGTGACGGAAATCGTCCTCAACATCAAAAACCTGACGGCGAAATTATTCTGCGACGGACCCAAGACCGTTGTGATTGATGCGGCAGGCGAATGCGAGGTCACGGCGGATTCCATTACTGCGGATTCGGAAGTGGAAATTTTAAACCCCGGCATGCATATTGCTACCCTGGGCGCAGGTGCGAAACTGTATATGGAACTGACGCTGGACCGCGGCCGCGGATACGTCCCAGCGGAGCGGAACAAACAGATGCAGTCGACCACTGGTCCGTCTGTTTTGGGAGTCATCCCGGTGGACAGTATTTATACCCCTGTGCTGAAGGTCAATTACACTGTGGAAAATACACGTGTCGAACAGATCACCGACTTTGACAAGCTGACGCTGGAAGTTTGGACAGACGGCACGATTTCTGCAAAAGAGGCAGTGTCCTTAGGCGCCAAGGTCCTCAACGAACATCTCAATTTGTTTGTTGATCTTTCCGACGAGACCTACCATACGGAGATTATGGTAGAAAAGGACGACAACGGAAAAGAAAAGATCCTTGAGATGACCATTGAAGAACTTGACCTGTCTGTGCGTTCGTTCAATTGCTTGAAACGCGCGGGCATCAACACGGTGGAAGATCTGATCAGCAAGTCCGAGGAAGAAATGATGAAAGTCCGCAACCTCGGCAAAAAATCTTTGGAAGAGGTAATCTCCAAGCTCCAGTCCCTGGGCTTCAACCTCACCCATGATGATGAATAATTCTTACTATTCCAGGTAAAGGAGTGAATTTCCATGCCAGGTGCAAGAAAGCTCGGCAGAACGACGGATCATAGAAGAGCGATGCTCAGAGCGATGGTGACCTATCTGCTGGAAAACGGCAAAATCGAAACGACCGTAACGAGAGCGAAAGAAGTTCGTTCTGCGGCGGAAAAGATGATTACCATTGGCAAAACCGACAGCCTGCATGCAAAACGTCAGGTCTATGCTTTCATCACGAAAGAATCGGTGGCCAAAAAAGTATTTGACGAGATTTCGCCCAAATACAAAGAAAGAAACGGCGGATATACCCGGATCATCAAAATCGGACCTCGCCGCGGAGACGCCGCTGAAATGGCGATCATTGAACTGGTATAATTCCATTTCTCAAAAACGGACGCAGGAGACTGCGTCCGTTTTTTTATTTGGCATTACGGCGGGAAAATAACCATTGACTTTCCCGGCAAAAAAGAATAGAGTAAATCTGTTATGCAAATTCATATGGGGCGGAGCGATGAGAATGAGTAAACGGTATCGAGGAATTCTATGTATCTTGACAGCGGCGTTCTGTTTTGCAATCATGAACGCCTGCGTGCGGGCGGCGGGAGATTTGCCCGCTATGCAAAAAGCCTTTTTCCGCAATATGGTGGCGTTGGTATGCGCCTATTTGGTGCTCAAACGGTCCGGTACGCCGGTGCGGTGGAAAAAAGAAAACTTTTGGCTTTTGTTTGTCCGTGCCGCAGCGGGTACCGTCGGGGTGGTGTGCAATTTTTACGCCATTGACCACCTGGTTTTGTCCGATGCGACCATGCTCAATAAGATGTCGCCGTTTTTTGCCATTTTGTTTTCCTTTTTGCTGTTGAAGGAAAACCTGAAGCTGTATCAGGTGATTGCCGTGGTGGGCTCCTTCGTGGGCAGCTTGTTCATCATCAAACCCACCTTTTCCAATATGGACCTGGGCGCATCGCTGATCGGATTGCTGGGCGGATTGGGCGCCGGGGTCGCATATACCATGGTGCATAAATTGGGGACCAAAGGGGATAGGGGCGAAAAGAGCCCGCTGATCGTACTGTTTTTCTCCGCTTTTTCCTGCCTGGTCACCCTGCCGTATTTGCTCCTTTTCTATCATCCCATGGATTGGCAGCAGATCCTGTTTTTGCTGCTGGCGGGCGTGGCCGGCGCAGGCGGGCAGTTCGCCATTACCGCCGCGTATACCTATGCGCCGGCGCGGGATATTTCTGTTTACGACTATACCCAGGTGATTTTTTCCGCCATTCTGGGATTCTTCCTGTTCCAGCAGCTGCCGGACCGGTACAGCGTATTGGGATATGTGCTGATCTGTGGGATGGGCGTGTATATGTTCCTGATGACCCGACGGTCGGTCAAGCAGGAGCAGATGGGATAAGGACAGACACGCCATCTGCTCTGGAACAATCTCATAAAAAAGAGCCTTTCTTTCGAAGGCTCTTTTTTTATCTGCCAATGGTCAGGATAAAATCTGCATCCAGCCGATTAGAGGAAGCGGCTCTTCCACCTCGCGGATGGCATGGGCAAGGCCAAGAAAAAACAAGACGACCAGCACGATCTCAAGCAGCTGAAACGTCCAGCCGAACAGCGGAATATGGCGGCCGATGGCGACGACAACCCCCACTACGACTTCCGACAAAAACAGGGCCAGCCCCTGATTGGCGTGGTATCGGGCAAAGTGGGATTCCGGCGCCAGCAGCACGGCCAGCAGGAAAAGGGGACCAAAATAAGACAAAATGGCAAGGGATTTTTCTTTGGAAGACATGGGACACCAACTTTCTTTTTTTCTATTATACTGCCGGCGGGATTCTCCCGGCAAGAAGCAAGGGAAAAAACGCCTATAAAAATTTTTTCTTTTCCAACAAAGGAAAACGTTTTCCTTTGTTTTTTTATTCATAATAAACAGTTATCATGAAAATCTTTATGGAATAGTACCATGTTCAAAGCAAAATACCTGTGTTACAATAAAAAAACTGAAAAATGTCATAAGACATCATAAATAAACCAAACAAAAGAGGGATTGGTTTGAACGCGGAAAAAATGAGTATCGTAGACGAAAGCCGACGGCCAAGCATGACGATCATCATGCTGGCCTGGCCGGTTTTTATCGAGCAGATTTTGGTATCGCTGGTCAGCTATGTGGATACGGCGATGGTCGGTTCCATGGGGGCGAACGCTACCGCAGCGGTCAGCATCAGCAACTCGCCCAACATGCTGGTAAACGGGACGATTATGGCCATCGGCGTTGGGTTTACCGCCATGATTTCCCGTTCCATCGGTGCGGAAAATCTGGACCGGGCGAAAGATTTGATCCGGCAGGCGCTGCTGGTCGTGGTGGCGCTGGGCCTGCCGCTGATGTGCGTGCTGCTGTTGCTGGCGGAAAAAATCCCGCTTTGGATGGGCGCGGCGCCGGATGTGCTGCCAGACGCAACGGTGTATAACCAAATTATCGCAGCATCCCTTATTTTCCGGACCATGTCCATGATTATTACCTCCATCATGCGGGGATACGGCGATACGAAAACGCCCATGTGCGTGAATATCGGCGTTAACCTGGTGAATGTAATCGGAAACTTCTTATTGATCTACCCGACCAGAGAACTGTCGGTGTTTGGCATGGAATTTACCATGCCCGGCGCCGGGTGGGGCGTTGCCGGCGCTGCTGTGGCGACTTCGGGTTCCGCCACCATCGGTGCGTTGGTCATGCTGGGCATGATTTTCCTGCAAAAAGGCCCCATGCGCTTGAGTATCAAAGGACAGTACTTGCCGGACTGGGCGCTGTTGAAAACGGTGTTTCGGATCAGCCTGCCGGCGGCATTTGAGCGTATTGCCATGTCCTCGGCGGGGATTATCTCCACCAGTACCATCGCCACCTTGGGGACGGTTGCCGTTGCAGCCAACTCCTTGTATCTGACGGCAGAGTCCATGTGCTTTATGCCAGGATTTGCGTTCGCTACCGCGGCGACGACCTTGGTAGGCCAGTCGCTGGGGGCGAAGCGGCCGGATCTGGCGGAAAAATATGTGAAACGCACCTGCCAGATCGGCGGACTGGTCATGTTGGTCATGAGCGTCTTCCTGTATGTTTTCGCGGAGCCGATTCTGCGGATGTTTACGCCGGATTTGGCGGTAATTGCGCTGGGCGCTGTTTGCCTGCAATATGACGCCATCATCCAGGTGCCGCAAATGCTGGCCACCGTGCTGTCCGGTGCGCTGCGTGGCGCTGGCGATACCAAATGGCCGTTTATCATCATCGCCGCTTCGGTGTGGTGCGTACGGATCATGGGTACGGTAATCGGCATCCGGGTACTGAAATTCGGACTGACGGCGGCCTGCCTTGCGATGTGCGCAGACCAGTGCGTCCGCTGTGTGCTGTTCTTTTTTCGGTACCGCACCGGCAGATGGAAAGAAGCCATCCGGGATTGAATCCAAAACAGGGAAAAGAAGCGCTTTGGAGCGCTTCTTTTTTTGTGTCAGTTTGGGGAAATGGCGCATAGGATAAAGCGAACCCTTGCAGCTTTTAACCCATATAGACAGGAGGAATCCATTTGAGCACAGGATCATTGCGCGTGGAGGTATATGTGGCAAGGGAAGCCTTGCCCGTGCCGGGAGCGCAGGTTGAAATTTACCAAGCGGGAGAATGGCAGACGGGAACGCCTCTGGCCAGGCTGACAGCAGATAGTTCCGGCCAGACCGAAGCGGTCCAGCTGAACGCGCCCAACGTGGAACTGTCCTTGTATCCGTACGACGGCGTTATCCCCTATAGTACTTACGATGTGGTGGTGCGCAGCAGCGGATACCAGTCCCAGGTCATTTTAAAGGTGCAGGTTTTTGCAGGCGTGGAGGCGCTGCAGCAAATTGAGCTGGTGCCGATCCAGGAACGGCAGCCGGATACGGCTGTGTTCGAAGTGCCCATCCATCATCTGGCGGGGCCCGGGCAGCCCAATTTGACAGAATATGCCAATACCCGCATCCTTTCCAAGGTAGTCATCCCCCAATATGTGACGGTACACCTGGGGCGCCCTTCGGATACTTCGGTAGGGGATGTTACCGTAAGTTTCCGCAATTATATCAAGAATGTCGCGTCCAGCGAAATCTATCCCACCTGGCCGGAAAACGCTTTGCGGGCCAACATTTATTGTCAAATTTCCCTGGTGTTAAACCGTATTTTTACTGAATGGTACCGCAGCCGGGGGTATAATTTTGACATCACCAGCTCTACATCCTACGACCAGGCGTTTGTCAACAACCGAGATATTTTTTCCAATATCAGTAAAATTGTAGACCAGATCTTTGATACCTACATCCAAAAGAATAATTTTACCGAACCTTTTTACGCGGAGTATTGCGATGGGAAATCCGTGACCTGCGCCGGGCTCAAACAATGGGGCACCGTGACGTTGGCCAACCAGGGCTATAGCCCGCTGGGTATTTTGCGGTATTATTATGGGGACGGCGTCTCCCTGGTCCAGGCGACGGAAATCAGCGGAACGCCCCAATCCTATCCAGGCACGCTGCTGCGCCGCGGCTCATCCGGCGCCGCCGTGCGGGTGATCCAGCAGCAGTTAAACCGGATCGCCAAGAACTACCCGGCTATCCCCAAAGTCACGGTGGATGGGATTTTCGGCACAGCGACGGAAAATGCCGTCAAGGCGTTCCAAAAGGCGTTTAACCTGACGCAGGACGGGATTGTGGGCAAGGCCACCTGGTACAAAATTTCCTATATCTATGTATCGGTCACCCGCCTGGCGCAGCTGTCCTCCGAGGGAAGCATGCTTACGCCGGTGGCGGGGGAATACCCGGGATATCCGCTGCGGGTAGGCTCTACCGGCGAAGCGGTGGAACAGCTGCAGGTATGGCTGCGGGCCGCCGGGAGCTTTTACGAGAGCATCCCGCAGATCGGCGCGGTAGACGGGATTTTCGGCACGGCCACAGAAAATGCGGTCAAAGCATTCCAGCGGACCTTTAACCTTACCGCCGACGGGATTGTCGGCCCGGCGACCTGGCGGCAGCTGCAAAGCGTGTACCGCAACCTGGAAGACGATATCGACGCCGGCGCCAGCGGCTTGCCGGCCTATCCCGGGCAGCTGCTGAAAGTTGGGTCCAGGGGCGAAAGCGTTCGGACGATGCAAAATTACCTCAACACCATCGGACGGGTTTACACCAGCATTCCCGCGGTGACGGTGGACGGGATTTACGGAAACGCAACCGCAAACGCCGTGCGGGCCTTCCAACGGCTCTTCGGCTTAGGCGTAGACGGTATCATTGGGCCGGCCACCTGGAACCGGATTGTGGGCGTCTATCAGTCGATTTAGCAAAAGAAAAAGAGGAGGCAGGACGCTTCCTCTTTTTTTGTAGAAACCGTGGTCACGGCAGCAGCCGCATCCGCTGGGCCAGCCGGACAATCCGGGCGCCAAACGGAAGATCGTACAGCTCCTGGCGGGAAAAGCAGCGAAACCGCAGCAGGCACAGACCATATACCCCGATAGCGATCAAAACAGCGGCGGCGGTAGCGACGGCGTTGCTGTGGACCAGGGCAGACATCGCCGCATAGACCCCCCAGGCGGCCGCGCCCATAATGACAGAAGCCAGCAGGGGGATGACAAACGTTTTTTGCCATTCCTGCCGGTAAGACAACGCCCGCCCCACCGAACGCCAGTTTAATACGCAGACCAAAAGCGGGAAGGTGACGTTGCCGATGATCAGCGCGTAAATGCCAAGATCCGTCCATTTTAAAAGGAAGAACAAAAGCAGCACATGCAGCGCCATGGAAATTGCCCCGTGGATTACCGGCGTGCGCATCTGGTTGACGCTTTGCAGCACGGCGCTGGTAATCGTCGAGAGGGCAAAAAAGACCACGGCGGAAGAGCCATAATACAGCAGATTAGCCGCCAGGTCCCGGTAATCTCCCAGGGAGGGGAACAGCAGCGTCAACAGCGGGCGGGCCAAAACCGCCAACCCAACGGCAGCGGGGATTGCCGCCGCCATATTGAATTTAATGACCCCCCGCACCTTCCGCCGAATCTCCCGTTTGTCGCCGGCAGCGGTGGAGGCGGCAATGCTGGGGATGGTGGAGGAGGCCATGGCGGTGGCGACAGCCACCGGCGCGTTGATTAAAATGTTATACTGAGAGTTAAAAACACCTTGAAGAGAACTAATTGTATTGTTATCGAACCCTTTGGCGTCCATTAAATTGCCGAAAATCAGGTCATCCAGCGTAAAGCCGATCTGGTAAACCGTCTGGCTGAGGATGACGGGGACAACCGTGACCAGCAGGGCACGGGTCAGCGCAGAGGCGGATTCCGCGGCGCTGCCGGTATCGGCGGACAGTTGGCGGCGGATATGGGGTTTGCAAAGGAAAAACAGAAAGATCAAAAAACAAAGGGCAGCCAACGCGCCGGCCAAAGTACCCATAATGCCCCCGGCGGCGCCGTAGGCCGATTGTTCCGGGGATTGGGCAAAGGCGTTCATCATCAAGGAGATGGCCAGGATGCTGACCACGGCGTTGACAATCTGCTCTAACAGCTGGGAAACCGCCGTGGGGACCATGGTGTTTTTCCCCTGGAAAAATCCCCGGAGGATGCCCAAAGCGGACATCACCAGCACGGTGGGCGCCACAATGCGCAGCGGCTTGGCCAAGCCGTCCCGAGCGTATAGTTCCTCCAGAAAATCCGCACCGAAGAACAAAAACAGGGCGGCGGCAACCCCCACGGCCAGCGAAAACGCCAGCGCAATCCGAAAAAGACGGTATGCGTTTCGGTGCTGTTTTTGAATGGAGCGCTGCGCCACCAGTTTGGAGACGGCCAAGGGAAGGCTGCTGGAGGAAAGGGTCAGGGTCACGCCGTAAATGCCGTAAGCGACGGAATAGATGCCGTTTCCCGCGTCACCTAGCAGGTTGGACATGGGGATGCGGTATAAAATGCCGATCATCCGGACAAGAATCCCTGCCACTGCCAGGATGCTCCCCTGGCGCAGCAGGTCGTTTTTGCGTTGTGTTGACATGGATCGATTCTCCCAAATACAATTCAAATAGAACTTGAAAACGAAACCATTATAGCATGTTCTGCAGAAATCTGGAAACATTTTTGACAAAAACAGCCGTTTTTACGCAGAAGCGTCCTTCTTTGGTTGACAAGTGGAATGGGGAAGGTAGAATAAAAGAAGAACCATCGTAAGGAGGAAACAGGATGCAGTGGATTGATTTGAGAAGCGATACCGTAACCCAGCCTACCCAGGAAATGCGGGCAGCCATGGCCAACGCGCCGGTGGGCGACGATGTATATGGGGATGATCCGACCGTGCTGGCCCTGGAGCGGCTGGCGGCGGAAACCATGGGCAAAGAAGCGGCGATGTTTGTGCCGTCTGGCACCATGGGAAACCAGGTTTCCATTATGACCCATACCCGGCGCGGGGATGAGGTGCTTTGCAGCGACAATGCCCATATTGTCATCCACGAAGTGGGGGCGACGGCGGTGCTGTCCGGGGTATGCCTGCGCACCCTGCGAATTGACGACGACCAGCTGACGGCGGAACTGGTGGAGCGGGCCATCCGCCCGGACGATATCCATATGCCTCCTACCGGGCTGGTGGAAATAGAGAACGCGCTGTCCAACGGGACGGTCATGCCGCTTTGGAAGATGAAGCAGGTTTATGAGGCGGCGCACCGGCACGGCGTTTCGGTGCATTTGGATGGCGCCAGGATTTTCAATGCGGCGGCGGCTTTGGGCGTACAGGCGAAGGATATTGCTCAGTACGCGGACAGCGTGATGTTCTGCCTGTCGAAAGGACTGTGCGCGCCGGTGGGATCCATGGTGTGCGGCAGTGCGGCGTTTATCGCGCGGGCCCGGAAAAACCGGAAAATCTTAGGCGGCGGCATGCGCCAATGCGGGATTCTGGCGGCGGCAGGGATTCTGGCCATTGAAAAAATGGCGGGCCGCGTGCGGGAAGACCATGAAAACGCCCTGTACTTTGCCCAAAAGCTGGCGGCGTTGCCGGGGGTCCAGGTAGCAATGGAGACCGTACAGATCAACATGATCTTTTTTGCCATTGACAAAGAGGGCTTTGACGCGGAAGGGTTCCCCGCGGCAATGAAGGAAAAGGGAATTCTGATCAATGGGCAGGAGGACGGGCAGTTCCGGTTCGTCACCCATTACTGGGTGGGGAAGGAACAGATCGACCAGGTGATCGAAGCAATGGCTCAGCTGCTGGGGTAATTTGCCCAGGCGCAGACAGAGTATACAAACCCTTTTGCAGGCGGGCTCAGAAAGTTGCATCCTTCGACGATTTTTTGCAATGGGCTTTACAATTCCTTGATTTTCGTATACTATGAGAATAGAGCCTCTATTGGCTGCGGGATACGTTGAAAACGGCGTATGGACCGATCAAAAAGGCAAGGAGGAAATCAGGCGATGGCAGTGGGCGCGACTGTACGGGCGAAATGGGAACCGCGAGTAAGAAGATCCTTTTCGTTTTGCAGGGGCAAGTGTAACCATCTGTTGGCCCATTGCGGGAGCAGTGTATCCTCTATAACAAAATAGGTGCAGCCTGTGGCCGGTCCACGGGCTGTTTTCTTTTTTTCAGAAAGGATGATAGCATGAAAAAGGTCGCAGTGATCATGGGAAGCGACAGCGATTTCCCGGTCATGAAAAAGGCGGTCCAGGTGTTGAAGGAGAAAAACATCCCGGTAGAAGCCCATGTGCTTTCCGCCCATCGGACGCCCCGGGAAGCGGGCGCATTTGCCGCTTCTGCCCGGGAAAACGGGTTTGGCGTCATCATCGCCGCCGCGGGAAAAGCGGCCCATCTGGCAGGGGTGTTGGCGGGGCATACGACCTTGCCGGTGATCGGCGTGCCAATGAAAGCCTCGGTTTTGGATGGGATGGACGCTTTGCTGGCAACGGTGCAGATGCCCAAAGGCGTGCCGGTGGCGACGGTGGCAATTGACGGGGCGGAAAACGCTGCGCTGCTGGCGGCGCAGATCCTGGCGGTTTCCGAACCGGAACTGGCCCAGGCGCTGGAAGCGGAAAAGCAGCAGATGGCGGCCCAGGTGCTGGAAAAGGACAAGCAGATCCAGCAGGAAGCGGCGGCGCTGTAGCAAATCGCAGAAACACCGCAAAGCGGTTGAGAAATAGCGTATTGTGATGGAGGAATTTACAGATGAAAAAATTGGAACAGCTGTATGAAGGAAAAGCAAAAAAAGTATTCAAGACCGACGATCCCAATTTGTATATCGTGGATTACAAGGATGACGCCACCGCGTTTAACGGCCTGAAAAAAGGGACCATCGAAGGCAAGGGGATCATCAACAACCGGGTTTCCAACCATCTGATGAAAATGCTGGAGAAAAACGGAATCCCGACCCACCTGGTAGAAGAGATTTCCGACCGGGAGACGGTGGTAAAAAAAGTGACGATCATTCCGTTGGAGGTCATTGTCCGCAACATCGCCGCTGGTTCTCTGGCCAAACGCCTGGGTCTGGAAGAAGGCACCAAGCTCAAACATACGGTGTTGGAGTATTGCTACAAATCGGACGAGCTGGGCGATCCGCTGGTGAACGACTACCACATCTATGCGCTGGGAATTGCGACCAAGGAAGAATTGGATCTGATTGCGTCTTATTCCTTTCAAATCAACCAGCTGATGTCGGATTATCTGAAAGATCTGAACATCGAGCTGATCGACTACAAGATTGAATTTGGCAAAACGCCGGACGGCACCATCATCCTGGCGGACGAGATCTCTCCGGATACCTGTCGCTTCTGGGATAGCGTGACCGGCGAAAAGCTGGACAAAGACCGGTTCCGCCGGGATTTGGGAAATGTAGAAGGCGCGTATCATGAGATTATGAAACGCCTTCTGGGCGAATAACCCAAAAAAGCAAATGGCAGCAGGGCCGGGCAACGCCGGCCCTGCTCATGATTCAGGCCAAAACACTTGCCGCGGCAGCTGCGGCGCAAACAGAATGGAGCGTTGAACGGTTTATGGAAAAGAGTTTTAGCAACAGCTACAAAGCCGCGGGGGTGGATGTCACCGCCGGGTACAAAGCGGTAGAATTGATGAAAGCCCATGTGGCCCGCACCCAAACGGCCGGCTGCATTTCCGGGATCGGCGGATTTGGCGGCCTGTTCGAACTGGATTTGACCGGGATGGAAAAACCGGTTCTGGTGTCCGGTACCGATGGAGTAGGAACCAAGCTGAAACTGGCGTTCCTGTTGGACCGGCACGACACGGTGGGCATCGACTGCGTGGCCATGTGTGTGAACGATATTATCTGCGCCGGCGCCAAACCGCTGGTCTTTTTGGATTATGTGGCGCTGGGCAAAAATGTGCCGGAAAAGGTGGCGCAGATTGTCGCCGGGGTGGCGGAAGGCTGCGTGCAGGCCGGCTGCGCGCTGGTCGGCGGCGAAACGGCGGAAATGCCGGGGTTTTATCCGGAGGATGAATACGACCTGGCAGGATTTTCTGTCGGCGCGGTGGACAAATCCAAAATCCTGGATATGAATGCCATCCAAGAAGGAGACGTCATCATTGGGCTGGCTTCTTCCGGCGTCCACTCCAACGGGTTCAGCCTGGTGCGCAAGGTGTTCGATGTGGAACACGGCGGGCTGGACCGGTATGCGGACCGGCTGGGCAAGCCGCTGGGCGAGACCTTGCTGACCCCGACAAAGATCTATGTCAAACCGATTTTGCAGCTGATGGAGCAGGTCACGGTCAAATCCATCTCCCACATCACCGGCGGCGGGTTCTATGAAAATATCCCGCGGGCGATCCCGGAAGGGTATCAGGCGGTGATCCAGCGGGATGCGGTGGACGTATTGCCGATTTTCCAGCTGATTCAGGAGGTGGGCAATATTCCGGAACGGGATATGTTTAACACCTTTAATATGGGCGTCGGCATGTGCGTGGTGGTCAGCCGCCAGGAAGCGGACAAAGCGGTAGAGGTCCTGCGCAGCTGCGGAGAAAAGGCCAAGATCATTGGCGAAATTCAAAAAGGCGAACATACCGTTGCCTTTCGCTAGGGAGGAACGAGCATGGTAAAAATAGCGGTCCTGGTTTCCGGCGGGGGCACCAACCTGCAGGCGCTGATCGATGCGCAGGCGGCGGGGGCGTTCCCCAACGGGAACATCGAGCTGGTCCTGGCTTCCAACGCAAAGGCGTATGCCTTGGAGCGGGCCCGCGCCGCCGGGATTGAGGCCATTGTGGTCAGCCGGAAAAGTTATGAAGACCCTGCCGACTATGACCAGGCGGTGGTACAGGCTCTGCAAAGCCGTGGGATCGATCTGGTGGTGCTGGCCGGATTTTTGAGCATCCTGGGCAAAGCGGTGATCGATGCGTATCCGGATCGGATTTTGAATATCCATCCGTCGCTGATCCCCTCTTTTTGCGGAGCGGGCTTTTATGGACTGCGGGTCCATCAGGCCGCGCTGGATTATGGGGTGAAAGTAACCGGGGCAACGGTGCACCTGGTCAACGAAATCCCGGACGGCGGCAAAATCCTGCTGCAAAAAGCGGTGGATGTGCTGCCAGGCGATACCCCGGAAACTTTGCAGCGCCGGGTGATGGAGCAGGCGGAATGGAAACTGCTGCCGCAGGCGGTGGCCATGTTATGCGACCAATTGGATGGTGCATCAACAGGGAAATAAGCTGAAGATCTTCAAGACAGAAAAGAGGAATTGGGATGAAAGCTGTCAATTTATACGAATATCTTTCTTGCAACGAATATCCGGGCCGGGGGATTGTGCTGGGCCGCTCGCAGGATGGGAGCAAGATGCTGATCGGCTATTTTATCATGGGCCGCAGCGAAAACAGCCGCAACCGGGTCTTTGTCCCGGACGGGGAAGGAATCCGGACCGAAGCGTTTGACCCGGCAAAATTGTCCGACCCGTCGCTGATCATCTATTCCCCGGTGCGGGTGCTGGGCAAAAGCACCATCGTGACCAACGGCGACCAGACGGACACCATCTATGATTTTATGGCCAAAGGAATGAGCTTTGAAGACGCGCTGCGCACCCGGACCTTTGAGCCGGACGGACCCAATTTCACGCCCCGGATTTCCGGATGCGTGTTTGGGGCCGGCTACCAGCTTTCCATCTTAAAGAGCGCGGAAGGCAATCCCGGCGCCGTACACCGGTTCTTCTTCGACTATACCGACGCGCTGCCCGGGCAGGGCCACGTCATCCACACCTACCGGGAAAACGGCGACCCGATTCCTTCGTTTGAGGGAGAACCGGTGCTGGTGGAAATGGCGGATGCTTGGGAGGAATTTGGCGAAAAACTCTGGCAGGCTTTGAACCCGGACAACAAAGTATCGCTGTTTGTGCGCTCGATTGATTTGGCAACCGGGAAAGTCCAGACGAAACTGTATAACAAAAACAAATAAGGAGGAAGAACCATGGCCAAGGAATTGGAACTGAAATACGGGTGCAACCCCAATCAGAAACCTTCGCGGATTTTCATGACCGAAGGGGAATTGCCCATCGAAGTGCTCAACGGCAAACCAGGGTACATCAATTTTCTGGACGCCTTGAACAGCTGGCAGCTGGTAAAAGAGTTAAAAGAAGCGACGGGATTGCCGGCAGCGGCCTCGTTTAAACATGTCAGCCCAGCAGGGGCGGCGGTGGGCTTGCCGTTGACCGATGTGCTGCGGAAAATCTATTTTACCGGAGATCAGCCGCTGTCCGCTTTGGCCTGCGCTTACGCCAGAGCCAGAGGCGCCGACCGGATGAGCTCCTACGGCGATTTTATCGCCCTGTCTGATATTTGCGATGCGGATACCGCCAACCTGATTCATAAAGAGGTTTCCGACGGGATCATTGCGCCGGGCTATACTGCCGAAGCGCTGGAGATCCTCAAATCCAAACGGAAAGGCACCTACAACATCATCCAGATTGACCCGTCCTATGTACCGGCGGCGATTGAGCACAAGCAGGTTTACGGCATCACCTTCGAGCAGGGGCGCAACGATTTGAAGATTGACGCAGGTCTGCTGGAGCATATGGTGACGAAGAATAAGGATTTGCCGGAAGCGGCAAAACGGGATTTGATTCTTTCCCTGATTACCTTGAAATACACCCAGTCCAACTCGGTGTGCTACGCCAAGGACGGACAGGTTATCGGGGTGGGCGCAGGCCAGCAATCCCGTATCCACTGCACCCGCCTGGCGGGGAACAAAGCAGACGTTTGGTATCTGCGCCAGCACAAAAAGGTGCTGGAACTGCCGTTCCGGGAGAAGATCCGCCGGGCCGACCGGGACAATACCATTGACGTGTACATTTCCGACGATTATATGGACGTGCTGGCCGATGGCATGTGGGAGCAGTTCTTCACCAGAAAGCCCGAGCCGCTGACCCGGGAAGAAAAACGGGCGTGGCTGGATACGTTAACAGGCGTATCGTTGGGATCCGACGCTTTCTTCCCCTTTGGCGACAACATCGAGCGGGCGCACAAAAGCGGCGTAGCCTATATTGCCCAGCCGGGCGGTTCCATCCGGGACGACAATGTGATCGAGACCTGCGACCGGTACGGCATCGCCATGGCGTTTACCGGGATCCGGCTGTTCCATCACTAAGCGGCAGGAGGGAAAAAGATGAAGGTTTTGGTAGTGGGTTCCGGCGGCCGGGAACATGCTGTGGTGCGCAAATTGGCGCAGAGCGCGGGCGTGGATAAAATCTACTGCGCGCCGGGCAATGGCGGGATCAGCGTACAGGCGCAACCGGTAGCGGTCAAGGCGACGGATATCGAAGGCATGGTGGCGTTTGCCAAACAAGAAGGGATTGATTTTGCCGTCGTTACGCCGGACGATCCTCTGGTATTGGGGATGGCCGACGCGATGGAAGCCGCCGGGATCCCCGCCTTCGGCCCGAGCAAAGCGGCCGCCCAGATCGAAGGCAGCAAAGTGTTCGCCAAAGGGCTGATGAAACGGTATGGGATTCCGACGGCGGCCTATGAGGTGTTTGACGACCCCAAAGACGCGGTTTCCTACCTGGAGCGGACCGGCCGTTTCCCGGCGGTGATCAAAGCCGACGGTCTGGCGCTGGGCAAAGGGGTGGTAATCGCCCAGGATTTGGCGCAGGCCAAGGAAGCGATCCACTCCATTATGGAAGACAAGATTTTCGGGCAAAGCGGCAACCAGATCGTGGTGGAGGAATTCCTCACCGGAAAAGAGGTTTCCGTCCTGGCGTTTACCGATTCCCATGTGGTGGTGCCTATGGTTTCCTCCATGGACCACAAGCGGGCGTATGACGACGATCAGGGCCCCAACACCGGCGGGATGGGTACCATTGCCCCGAGCCCGTATTACACCCCGGAAATCGCCGAGCGGTGCATGAAGGAAATCTTCCAGCCCACCATCGAGGCCATGAACAAAGAAGGGCGGCCGTTTCGGGGATGTTTGTACTTTGGGCTGATCCTGACCCAGGAAGGGCCCAAGGTGATCGAATACAACTGCCGGTTCGGCGACCCGGAAACCCAGGTGGTGCTGCCGTTATTGGAAAGCGATTTGCTGGGAATCATGCGCGCCGTGCGGGAAGAGCGGCTGGGAGAGACCGAAATCCGCTGGGCGGACGGCGCGGCAGCGTGCGTCATTTTGGCCAGCGGCGGGTATCCCAAGAAGTATCAGACCGGGTTTCCGATTTCGGGATTGGATGAGAAGGGAGAGCATCCCGGTGTGATCGTGTATCATGCGGGGACCAAGCGGGAAGGGGATACCTTCCTGACTGCCGGCGGACGGGTGCTGGGCGTGACCGGGCTGGGCAAAGACCTGCCGGAAGCGCTGGAAAAAGCGTACCGGGCCGTGGGGCAGATCACCTTCGAAAAAGCACATTACCGGACGGATATCGGCAAAAAATAGGAGAGTGAATATGGGAGTTTATCGTTGCTTTGTCGAAAAGAAACCGCCTTTTGCCGTGGAAGCGGCGGGGGTGTTAAGCGATCTGAAGACGGCTTTGCGCACGGACAAAATCACCGGCGTCCGGGTGCTCAACCGCTATGACATTGAAAATATCACCCGGGAAGATTACGAGATGGCCCAAAAGACCATTCTGTCCGAGCCGCAGGTAGACGACGTGTATGACGAGCAGGCTCCGGCCCCGGCGGCGGACGAATGGGTCCTGGCGGTGGAATACCTGCCCGGCCAGTTTGACCAGCGGGCGGATTCCTGCGCCCAGTGCATCCAGCTTTCCACCTGCAAAGAGCGGCCGGAGGTCCGGACCGCCCGCGTGTATTATATCAAGGGAGAGCTTACCCCGGAGGAACGGGAAAAGGCAAAAGAAACCCTCATCAACCCGGTGGAGGCGCGGGAAGCCGCCATGGAAAAACCCGCTACCATCCGCCAAGCTTATGCAAAGCCGCAGCCGGTTGCGGTGCTGGACGGGTTTAACGACTTAGACGACCAAGGGCTGGCAGATTTTATCCGCCAGTATGGGCTGGCCATGGACCTGGACGATATCCGGTTCTGCCAGCAGTATTTCCGCGACGAAGAAAAGCGCTGCCCCACGGTGACCGAAATCCGCATGATTGATACCTATTGGTCGGATCACTGCCGGCATACCACCTTTGGCACCATCATCGAGCAGGCGCAGATCCAGCCGGAATATATCCGGGAAACGTATGAAAACTATCTGGAGCTGCGGCAGACGCTGTATGCCGGCCGCACGGACAAGCCGGTTACCTTGATGGACTTGGCGACGATTGGCACAAAGGTGCTCAAGGCTGCCGGAAAGATGCATGATCTGGACGAGTCGGAGGAAATCAATGCCTGTTCGGTGAAGATTCAGGTGGATGTGGACGGCGAAATGCAGGATTGGCTGCTGATGTTTAAAAACGAGACCCATAACCATCCCACGGAGATCGAGCCCTTCGGCGGGGCGGCCACTTGTCTGGGCGGCGCCATCCGGGATCCGTTGTCCGGCCGCAGCTATGTGTATCAGGCGATGCGCGTGACCGGCGCGGCGGATCCGCTGGTGCCGGTGGATCAGACCTTGAAAGGAAAGCTGCCCCAGCGCAAAATCGTGACCACCGCGGCAGCGGGCTACAGCTCCTACGGCAACCAGATCGGGCTGGCCACCGGGCATGTGACCGAGATTTACCATCCGGGCTATGTGGCTAAGCGCATGGAAATCGGCGCGGTCCTCGGCGCGGCGCCGCAGGAAAATGTGATCCGGGAACGGCCCCAGCCTTCGGATGTGGTCATCCTGCTGGGCGGACGTACCGGGCGGGACGGCTGCGGCGGCGCGACCGGTTCTTCCAAATCCCATACGATGGAATCCTTGGAAACCTGCGGCGCTGAGGTGCAAAAGGGCAACGCCCCCGAAGAGCGGAAGCTCCAGCGTCTGTTCCGCAACCCGGAAGCCACCAGACTGATCAAACGGTGCAACGACTTTGGCGCCGGCGGCGTGTCGGTGGCCATCGGCGAGCTGGCCGACGGGCTGCACATTGACTTGAGCAAAGTACCCAAGAAATACGAAGGGTTGGATGGGACGGAACTTGCCATCAGCGAATCCCAGGAGCGGATGGCAGTTGTGGTGGATCCCAAAGATGTGGAACATTTTTGCGCGCTGGCTTCGGCGGAAAACCTGGAGTCGACGGTAGTCGCGCAGGTGACGGAAGAAAAACGGCTGGTCATGGAACTGGATGGGCGGGTCATCGTCAACCTGTCCCGGACGTTCCTCAATTCCAACGGGGCGAAAAAGTTCACCAGCGTATCGGTGCCGGAACCGGCCGAACAGGAGGACGGGCTCAAACCGACCAGTTTTGCCGCACGGATGGAACAGCTGGCGGGCGACCTCAATATCTGCTCGCAAAAAGGGCTGGTGGAACGGTTCGATTCCACCATCGGCGCCGGTACGGTGTTGATGCCGTTTGGCGGAAAATGGCAGCTGACGCCGTCGCAGGCTATGGTGGCAAAAATCCCGGTGCTGGGCGGGGAAACCAAGACCTGTTCCGTGATGGGCTGGGGGTTTGACCCCTATTTGTCCAGCCGCAGCCCGTACCATGGCGCGATGATGGCAGTCATTGAATCGGTCGCCAAGATTGTGGCGGCCGGCGGCAGCGCAAAGCGGTGCTGGCTGACCTTCCAGGAATACTTTGAACGGACGAAAAACGATCCCAAACGCTGGGGAAAACCGTTTGCGGCGCTGCTGGGCGCGCTGAAAGCCCAGCTGGAGCTGGAGATCGGCTCCATCGGCGGCAAGGATTCCATGTCCGGGACCTTTGAGGACATCGATGTTCCGCCGACCCTGGTTTCCTTCGCGGTTTCCACGGCAGACGCGGACCGGATCGTTTCTACGGAATGGAAAGGGGAAGGGCACCCGGTTTACCTGCTGCGCCCGTTCTACTATCCCAATGGATTACCGGATTTCTGCAGCGTCAAGGCAGTGTTCGAACAGATGGAAACGCTGATCCGGAAAGGACACGTTTTGTCCTGCTGGGCAGTGGGGTCCGGCGGCGCGGCGGAAGGCTTGATGAAGATGATGCTGGGCAACCATCTGGGATTTGAGATGGATCCGTCGTTTGAGGAAAACCAGCTGTTTGACCCGTGCTACGGCGGGTTCCTCTGCGAGCTGGACGGCCTGCTGCCGATGCCCGGCGCCGGCATTTTGGTCGGGTATACCGCCGCAGACTATCAGCTCAAAGCCAACAGCACGACCATAGATATGCAGAAACTACAGGCCGTTTATGAGGATAAGCTGCAGCCGGTGTTCCCGTATTTGGCCGAAGAGGACAAAGAGCCGGTACAGGCCTTCTCTTTCACCGGTGGCGCGCCGGCGAAAGCTGCTGCCAGGGTGGCCAAACCCCATGTGCTGATCCCGGTGTTCCCGGGGACAAACTGCGAGTATGATACGGCGCGCGCCTTTGCAAAAGCGGGGGCGGATCCGGAGATTTTTGTGATTCGGAACTTGACGCCCAAGGATATTGAAGATTCGGCGGATGCGTTCCAAAAAGCGATTGCCAGAAGCCAGATCATTGCGATTCCCGGCGGGTTTTCCGGCGGGGACGAGCCGGAAGGGTCGGGCAAATTCATTACGGCATTCTTCCGCAACCCCCAGATCAAGGAAGAAGTGCACCGCCTGCTCCAGCAGCGGGATGGGCTGATGTGCGGCATCTGCAACGGATTTCAGGCGCTGATCAAACTGGGCTTGGTACCGTTTGGCGAGATTATTGATACCGACAGCACCTGTCCCACGCTGACCTTCAACACCATTGGCCGGCACCAGTCCATGTTGGTGCGCACCCGGGTAGCTTCCAACCTCTCCCCGTGGCTGATGCACAGCAAGGTGGGCGACATCCATACGGTGGCGATTTCCCATGGGGAAGGCCGCTTTGTAGCAGACGACGCGCTGGTGCAGAAACTGGCCGCCAACGGGCAGATTGCCACGCAGTATGTGGATCTGGAAGGCAATCCCACCAGCAACATCCGCTTTAACCCCAACCATTCGGTACAGGCCATCGAAGGCATTACCTCTCCCGACGGGCGGGTCTTTGGCAAGATGGGCCATTCGGAGCGGTATGGCGACAACCTGTATCGGAACGTACCGGATAAGCAAATGCAGAACTTCATTTTCCAAGGCGCGGTGGATTATTTCCAGAAATAACGCCGCGTCTGGAATGGGAAAACCAGATGGGAGGTCACCTTTGCCATGGATGAAAAAACCATCCTGAAAGGGATATTGGACAGCTATCCGTACCCCATTGTCTTTGTGGATACCGCGTATGTCATCCGGTTTCTGAACCGGTACGCGAAATATTATTATTATGAAGAGCGCGGCTACCAGAACTTGGTTGGCAAAAGCCTGTTTGACTGCCACAACTTGGCGACGTCACGAGAGAAGATCCAGGCGGCGTTTGAAAAAATGAAAAAGGATGGGAAAGAAGTGTACCTTGGCGTGAATTCCCGCAACCTGCGGTATTACATGCAAGGCGTCCGGGATGAACAGGGAAACCTGATCGGGTTTTTCGAACGGTTTGAGCTGAATTTACAAAAATAACATTGCGAAAAGAAAAGCCGGCGTGGCCCAACTAGGCCGCACCGGCTTTTTTCTTGTTAGAGAAAAACACGTCCCGGAAAAAAAGCTTCGGGGCAAAAAAACGGCGGCAAACTGCCGCCGTTTTCAGGTGCTTTCCGGGTTCTTTAGGTTATCCCAGCATTTTCTTGGCCGAGTACCGTTTGAGCGCCGCGTCGTTGAAGGTGACTTCCACCGATTCCGCCCACTGGGAAACGGTTTCCATAAACTCGTCGTTTTTGGCTTCAGAGAGGATAGATTCCCGGTTTTGCTGGAAATTTTCCTCGTCCGCCATAGGATCCAATTTCTTCACGAGAAGCAGCGCGTCATCGGTGGTAACGACCTTGACGTCGTCCGCCGCCATTTCCTTTACCGCAGAGACCAACTCTTCCGGATAATAGGATTCAGTGGAAGAAGAGATGGTATAATCAAAGTAATCGTCTTCCCGGGTGGGCAGGTCTTCCTGCGCCGTTCCGTTTTCTTCCAGCAGAGTGGCTTCCGTCTCCTTTAACAGGGAGACGAAATCCTCGCC
>CALWNU010000050.1 GCA_944382905.1 uncultured Clostridia bacterium
CAAGAGCAGGATCCGGCGGCGATCATAGCGCAGGGGCTGCAAGAAGGGGTTGTCAGGATCGTTGTTTGCGACGAGATTGGATGCGGCGTTGTGCCAATGGATCGTTTGGAACGGGATTGGCGGGAACAGACCGGCCGGATTCTGTGCCAGATTGCCCAGCAGGCCCCGTCGGTAGAGCGGGTATTCTGCGGGATTGCCACGGAGATGAAGAAAAAGTGAAATGGACCGTGTATCTCATCCGCCACGGGAAAACCGAAGGCAACCTGCGGCGGGCCTATATCGGCGTGACGGACCAGCCGCTGTGCGAAGCGGGAAAGCAGGAGCTGGCTTGGTGGAGCGGGCGGCTTCCGCGCCCGGATGCGCTTTGGTGCAGTCCGCTTTTGCGCTGCCGGCAGACAGCGCAGATTCTGTATCCCGCTGTGGACGCGCAGATCTGCCAAAAGCTGCGGGAATGCGATTTCGGCGCCTTCGAGGGGAAAAACTACGAGCAGCTGAAAGGGCATCCCGCCTATCAGCGTTGGCTGGACAGCGGCGGAACCATCCCTTTTCCAGGCGGGGAAGATCCCATGGCGTTTCGGGTCCGCAGCGTTTCGGCGTTCCAAGCAATCGCGCGGCAGGCGACACAACAGCATCCCGGCGGCACCCTGGCGATTGTTTGCCATGGAGGAACCATCATGGCGGTGCTGGAAGCGCTTGTGGCGCCGCATGAATTCTACCGCTGGCAGGTCCCGAACGCGGGCGGATACCGCTTTTCCTATGACGCGGAAACCGGGCAGGCGGCGGAAATTGTAAAATTCACACCGGGAGGGGGAAGGTAAGATGGAACAACTGTTGGCTGTGTTGTGCGGATATCTGCTGGATCTGGTGTTGGGGGATCCGCATTGGCTGGTGCATCCCGTCCAGATGATGGGCTGGGGGATTTCCGGCGGGGAAAAGCTGCTGCGCCGCTGTTTTCCCAAAACGCCCGGAGGGGAGATAGCCGCCGGCGCGGTGCTAGTCCTTTGGATGGTGGCGTGCAGCGTTTTGATCCCTTTTTTGATTTTGTATGCGGCTGGGCTGGTACACCCCATCTGCCGCTTTGCGCTGGAAACGCTTTTTTGTTATCAGATTCCCGCTACCAGAAGCCTGCGGGTAGAGAGCATGCGGGTTTATGGGCCGCTGGTCCAGGGGGATCTGCCCCGCGCCCGCTATTGGGTCTCCCGCATTGTGGGACGGGATACCCAGAATCTGGACGCCGAGCATGTGGCGAAGGCGGCGGTGGAGACGGTGGCGGAAAATACGTCGGACGGGATTGTGGCGCCGCTGTTTTATCTGGCCATTGGCGGCGCGCCCTTGGGCTTTTTCTATAAGGCAGTGAACACCATGGATTCCATGATTGGCTATAAAAATGATACCTATCTTTATTTTGGCAGGGTGGCGGCCAAGCTGGATGATGTGGTGAACTTTATCCCGGCCATTCTCTCGGCATGGCTGATGATTGCCGCTTCCTATTGTTTGGGTTTGGACGGGAAAAATGCCCGCAGGATCTACCGGCGGGACCGGAAAAACCATTCCAGTCCCAACAGCGCCAGGACCGAGTCGGTCTGCGCAGGCGCGCTGGGCGTCCAGCTGGCCGGGGACGCGTATTATTTCGGCAAGCTGGTCCATAAGCCGACCATTGGAGATCCCGGCCGTCCGGTCACGGCGCAGGACATTCCTTTGGCGTGCCGGCTGATGACCCTGACCTCCCTTTTGAGCGTGATTCTTTTTCTGGCGGTTCGCCTGGTGGGGGTATTGTTATGGTGAAAAAAATACATGGTGGCGACATCTATACCGACCGAGGCCTGCCTTCGGGGATCCAGCTGGTGGATTTTTCCGCCAACCTCAATCCGCTGGGGATGCCCCAGGCGGTAAAGGATGCGCTTTGCCGGAATGTGGATGCGTACCAAAGCTATCCGGATCCCCAATGCCGGCAGCTGCGCCGGGCGATCGGGGCGTATTACGGCCTGCCGGACAGCTGGGTTGTTTGCGGCAACGGCGCGGCGGACGTGATCTGGCGGCTGGTGCTGTACTATAAGCCCCGGCGGGCGGTGCTGCCGGCGCCGACCTTTTCCGAATATGCGGAGGCACTGGAAAGCGCCGGATGCCAGATTTGCTATGCGGATCTTTCCGCCCAAGAGGGATTTGTCCCCGGCGAATCGTTCTGCCAGGCCATTACGCCGCAGACGGACATCTGCTTTTTTTGCAATCCCAATAACCCCACCGGCGTGGCCATGCCGTCCCGGTGGATCCGCTCGCTGATGGAGCGGTGCCGCGAAACCGGGACGTTGCTGGTTTTGGACGAATGCTTCGTGGATTTTTTACAGGAGGAAGAAGCTTACACCGCCCTGCCTTTTTTGGGAGAGTTTCCCGGTACCGTCATCCTAAAGGCGTTTACCAAGATGTATGCGATGGCGGGCATCCGGCTGGGATATGCGTTGTGCGCGGATGAAACCCTCACCGAGGGGATCCGGCAGACCGGGCAGGCCTGGAGCGTTTCGACGCCGGCGAGCTGCTGCGGCATTGCCGCGCTGGAGCAGCGGGAATTCGTCGCCCAGACCAAACAGTTTGTCGCCCGGCAGCGGGAAGCGCTGCAAGCGGGGTTGGCCGCGCTGGGAATGAAAGTGTATGCGGCAAAGGCAAACTATGTGTTTTTCCAAGCGCCGGTCCCGGATCTGCCCGCCCGGCTGGAACGGTTGGGCATTTTGATCCGTTCCTGCGGCAACTACCGCGGGCTGGATGAGACCTATTGCCGCGTTGCGGTGCGCGGCCAGGAAGAAAACGCCCGGCTGCTGGAGGGGATCCGGCAGGTGCTGGGCGGCACGTGGAAAGGGGGAAACTAGCCCATGGCAAAAGCAATTATGATTCAAGGGACGACCTCCAACGCGGGGAAAAGTCTGATCGCCGCCGGACTATGCCGTATTTTCCGGCAGGATGGGTACCGGGTGGCGACGTTTAAATCCCAGAATATGGCGCTCAATTCCTATATCACCAAAGAAGGGCTGGAAATGGGCCGTGCCCAGGTCATGCAGGCGGAGGCGGCGCAGATCGAGCCGGAAGTGGACATGAACCCGATCCTGCTCAAACCCACCAGCGACCGGGGGTCCCAAGTCATTGTCTGCGGCGAGGTGCGCGGCACCATGAGCGCGGCGGACTATTACCGCTACAAGGCGGGCCTGGTCCCGGAAATCCGCAACGCGTACCAACGGCTGGCGGACAAAAACGATATCATCGTCATCGAAGGGGCGGGCAGCCCGGCGGAAATCAACCTCAAGGAAAATGATATTGTCAATATGGGGATGGCGAAGATGGCCCAGGCCCCAGTCCTGCTGGTAGGGGATATTGACCGCGGCGGCGTTTTTGCCGCGCTGGCGGGGACCATGCTCCTGTTGGAGGATTCAGAAAAGAAAATGGTCAAGGGGACCATCATCAATAAATTCCGTGGGGATGAATCCATTTTGGCGCCGGGACTTGCCATGCTGGAGGATTTGATCCAGGTGCCCACACTGGGCGTTGTCCCGTATTTGCATCTGGACGTGGACGACGAGGACAGTCTCTCAGAGCGGTTTTCCCGCCGGGAAAAGGCGGCGGCCATTGATATTGTGGTGATCCGGTTTCCACGGATTTCCAACTTTACGGATTTTAATCCGCTGGAATATATGGAAGAGGTATCGGTGCGGTATGTGACGGCGGTGGGGCAGCTGGGAAATCCGGATCTGATTCTTTTGCCGGGAACCAAAAATACCATGGACGACCTGTTGTGGATGCGGCAAAACGGGCTGGAAGCCGCCGTGTGTAAACATGCTGCGGCGGGCAAGCCGGTTTTGGGCATCTGCGGCGGATTTCAGATGCTGGGCCGGCGGATCAGCGATCCACTGGGGGTAGAACATGGCGGATCGCTGGACGGTATGGGCCTGCTGCCGCTGGAGACCGAGTTTGCAGGGGACAAGACCCGCACCAGAACCCAAGGCGTGCTGGATCCGGTGGAAGGGCCACTGTCCTCCTTGTCCGGGCAGCCTTACGACGGGTATGAAATCCACATGGGCCTGTCGGGGACAAACAAGAATCTGGTCTGCTGCGGCAGCGTATATGGGACGTATCTGCACGGCCTGTTTGACCGGCCCGAGGTCGCCCAGGCGCTGGTGCGTGATTTGATGCGGGGAAAAGGCCTGGATCCCGACCATGTAAAAGGGTTGGATATCAGCGCCTACAAGCAGCAGCAGTATGACATTCTGGCCAGCGCCCTGCGCAAGGCGCTGGATCTGGATGCCATCTATCGTATTGTAGAAGCGGGGGTATAGCATGGCGGAAGGGTTTGGCCTGGTTCACCTGTATTACGGGGATGGGAAAGGAAAGACCACCGCCGCCATGGGGCTTGCGCTGCGGGCGTTGGGCCGCGGGTATCCGGTGGTGATCGTGCAGTTTCTCAAACGGGGAGACAGCGGAGAAATCCAGGCGCTGCGGCATTTTGAGAGGATCACGGCCCTGGCCTATCCCCAGCTGCCGGGATTTTCCATGCGGATGACCCCCGAACAAAAGGCGGCGTGTTGGAAAGCGCATATGGAACTTTTCCAGCAGGCCCAGCAGTTGTGTCGGCAGTCCCCGCAGGGGCTTTTGGTGCTGGACGAAGCGGTGGGCGCATGCAGAAAAGGGCTGCTGGACGAACAGGCCTTGCTGTCGTTTTTGGACCGGCGCCCGGCAGGATGGGAAATTGTGCTGACCGGAAGGGATCCGTCGGCGCAAATGCTGGCGCGGGCGGATTACGCCACCCAGATGAAAAAGGAAAAGCACCCCTTTGACCGCGGCCTGTCGGCAAGGGATGGAATCGAGCGATAGGAGGAAGAACAATGGAAATCGAAAAGATTGCGCCAGCGGAGATTGAGGCGCGCAGTTTTGAAATCATTACCGAATTGCTGGGAGACCGGCAGCTTTCGGAGCAGACGGCGCCGATTGTCAAGCGGGTAATCCACACGACGGCGGATTTGGAATTTGCCGATACCCTGTATTTTAGCGAAGATGCGGCGAAGCGCCTTACCGATGCGCTGGCCCAGGGCGCCGATATCGTCACCGATACCCAGATGGCGTTGGCGGGGATCAACAAAAAGGCGCTGGCGTCTTTTGGCGGGCAGGTGCACTGTTTTATCAATGACGAGGATGTGGCGCAGCAGGCGAAAGCCCGGGGGATCACGCGGGCCAGCGTTTCGATGGAAAAGGCGGCGTCGTTACCCGGCCCCTTGATTTTTGCGATCGGCAACGCCCCGACGGCCTTGCTCCGCCTGGAAGAACTGATCCGGGAAGGCGCGGTGCAGCCGAGCCTGGTGATCGGGGCGCCGGTGGGGTTTGTCAACGTCATTGCCTCCAAAGAAAAAATCATGGCGTGCGGAATCCCCTGCATTGTGGCAAGAGGCAGAAAAGGCGGCAGCAATGTGGCGGCCGCGATTGTCAACGCCGGGTTGTATCAGCTGACCCGGAAATGAAGGCGGAACGCAAAAGACGGCGTTCCGCCGTTTTTGCGTAAACAAGGGCCTTTGCCGGAAAAACAGGCGCGGCGGGAAGACATGTTGCACGAAAGACGGGAGCGATCCCCCGCATTTTTTGCATAGAACGGGGAAATCCAATTTATTGGATTTTCGTTCACAATGGGTTCACAAAACGAACCTATAATTTTTGTTATATTTCATCAAAAATCTCGTTCTGATTTAGAGGAAGAAACAAAAATTTGAAGGAGGAGAAGCAATGAAGGTGACGATGCGGTACCTCAAGCCGTTTGCCTTCCTGTTGTTGGTGAGCATCGTTCTACTGTTCGGACAGGCGATCAGCGACCTGAGTCTGCCAAACCTGATGAGCGATATCGTGAACGTGGGGCTGCAGAAAAGCGGGATTGACGAGGCGGTCCCAGAGCAGATGAGCCAGCAGGGAATGGAACTGGTAACGTTGCTTTTGCCGGACTCCCAACGGGAAAGCTTTCTGGATTGCTATGAGGAAAAGGAAGGGAAATATATCCTTTCTGGCGATTCCCTTTCGTTGCAGGAAGCGGAACAGGACTATGGGTTTGCCGCTTTGACTTTGATGAATCTGGCGCAGGATTTATATGCCCAGAATGGCCAGACGGAAGGGGAGGACACGCAACAGCAGATGGACGGCGATATGCTGCTGCAGCTGGTCCCGGTGCTGGAGCAAATCCCAGCCCAGGTACTGGACCAGGCAAGGCAGGAAGCCGCCCAGGCGGATGCTTCGGTGCGGGACCAGGCCAGCACGGCGCTGACCAAAATTCTGTATCAGGACGTAGGGGTGGATCTTGCGCAGAAACAGCAAAATTACATTCTTCTCACCGGCGGCAAGATGCTTTTGGTAGCGCTGCTGGGGGTTGCGGCGGCTGTTGGAATCGGATTTTTGTCTGCCCGGATCGGCGCAGGGCTGTCGCGGAATCTGCGGCATGATATCTTCCAAAAGGTAGAGAGCTTTTCCAGCGGGGAATTCGACCGGTTTTCCACCGCTTCGCTGATTACCCGGACCACCAACGACGTCCAGCAGGTGCAGATGCTGGTCACCATGGGCATCCGGCTGCTGTGCTACGCGCCGATCATGGGCATCGGCGGGATTGTGATGGCAGTAGGGAAAAGCGTTTCCCTCAGCTGGATTATTGCGCTGGCGGTTTTGGTGCTGATGGGATTGATTTTGATTATCTTTTCCATCGCCCTGCCCAAATTCCAGTCGCTGCAAAAACTCATTGACCGGGTGAACCTGGTCAGCCGGGAAAATCTTTCCGGCCTTATGGTGATCCGGGCGTTTGGTAATGAACGCTATGAAGAAGGCCGGTTTGAAAAGGCCAACCGGGATTTGCGGGATACTACCCGCTTTGTCCAGCGGACCATGGCGTTTATTATGCCGGCAATGACGCTGGTGATGAACCTGGTTACCCTGGTTATCATCTGGATCGGCGGGCATGCCATTGCCCAGTCCACGCTGCAAATCGGCGATATGATGGCGTTCATGCAGTACGGCATGCAGATTATCATGTCGTTTTTGATGATCGCCATGATGTTTATTTTTGTGCCGCGGGCGGCGGTATCGGCCAGCCGGATTGAGCAGGTCCTGGCAATCCAGCCCGCCATTGAAGACCCCAAGACGCAAGGGACGGTGACGGTTCCCAACGGGAGCGTGACTTTTTCGGATGTGTCGTTCCGTTATCAGGAGGCGGAGAGCGACGCCCTTTCCCAGATTAGCTTTACTGCCAAAGCAGGTGAAGTGACCGCGATTATCGGTTCCACCGGGTCGGGCAAATCGACTTTATTGAACCTGATCCCTCGTTTTTACGACGTGACCCAGGGCGCGGTATCCATCGGCGGGGTGGATGTGCGTAAAATGCCGCAAAAGCAGCTGCGCAGTCTCATTGGCTATGTGCCGCAAAAGAGCGTGCTGTTTTCCGGGGATATCGCGTCCAATATCCGGTACGGAAAAGAGGACGCTTCGGAAGAAGAAATTTGGCAAGCGGTGCAGATTGCCCAGGCGAAAGATTTTGTCGGCGAAGCCGACGGCGGGCTGCAGGCGCCCATCGCCCAGGGGGGCGGGAATGTCAGCGGCGGGCAGAAGCAGCGGCTGGCCATCGCCCGCGCTATGGTGAAACAGCCGCTGGTCTACCTGTTTGATGATAGCTTTTCCGCTTTGGATTTTAAAACGGATGCAGCCTTGCGCGGCGCCTTGAGAAAGAATCTTGCGCCCAACGCGGCGGTTTTGATCGTAGCCCAGCGGGTCAGCACGATTATGGACGCCCAGCAGATCCTTGTGCTGCACCAGGGGCGGATTGTAGGGAAGGGGACTCATGCACAGCTGCTGAAAACCTGCCCGGAATACTTGGAAATCGCCCAATCTCAGCTGTCAAAGGAGGAATTGCAATGAGCGCGGAAAAAACAGCGGCGCCCAGAGGGCCGATGCGCGGCCATGGGCCCGGCGGCCGGATGATGATGGGAGAAAAGGCCAAGGACTTTAAAGGAAGCGCGCGCAAACTGCTTTCCTATTTAAAGCCGTACCACCTGGCGATTGTGCTGGTGTTGTTGTGTGCCGCCATCTCGGCGGTGTTTACCATTGTAGGGCCGAAGGTGCTGGCGAAGGCGACCGACGAGTTAGCGCAGGGAATCCTGGCGCTTTTGACCGGGGCCGGCGGGATTGATTTTGGCTATATCGGCATGGTTTTGCTGTGGCTGCTGGGACTGTACCTGGTCAGCGCCTTGTTTTCCTATATCCAGGGCTTTACCATGGCGGGGATTTCCGCCAAAGTGTCCTACCAGCTGCGCCAGGAAATCATGCAAAAAATCAACCGGCTGCCCATGGGATTTTTTCACCGGGTCAGCCAGGGGGAGATCCTCTCCCGCATCACCAACGACGTGGATACTTTAAGCCAGAGCCTCAACCAGAGCATTACTCATCTGATTACCTCGGTGACGACCATGATCGGCGTGCTGGTCATGATGTTGAGCATCAGCTGGCAGCTGACTTTGGTGGCGCTTTGCATTCTGCCGGTATCCCTGCTGTTTGTCACGGTAGTGGTGAAAAAATCCCAGCGGTATTTCCGGGACCAGCAAAAGTACCTGGGTACGGTCAACGGCCATATCGAGGAAATGTATGGGGGCCATTTGGTCGTCAAGGCGTTTTGCCAGGAGGAAAAATCCATCCAGGCATTTGACGAACAGAACAAAAAATTATACAATGCTGGATGGAAAGCGCAGTTTTTGTCCGGCTTGATGCAGCCGATTATGGGCTTTATCGGGAATTTGGGATATGTGGCCATCTGTATTCTGGGGGCGGCCATGGCGGCCAACGGTCAGATGACCATCGGCGGGATCCAGGCGTTTATCCAGTATGTGCGCAGCTTTACCCAGCCGATTACCCAAATGGCGAATATTTCCAACCAGCTGCAAATGACGGTTGCCGCGGCGGAGCGGGTGTTTGAGTTTTTGGCGGAAGAAGAGGAACCGGTAATCCAGCCTCGCCTTTTCCTGGCGCATCGGGGGCAGCAGCCTTCCGCCAACAAAATCCAGATCAACGGCGACGTGGAATTTTCCCATGTGCGGTTTGGCTATGATCCGGGCGAAGTGATCATCAAGGACTTTTCCGCTTCGGTCAAAGCGGGGCAGAAGGTCGCCATCGTAGGACCTACCGGCGCGGGAAAGACCACGCTGGTCAAGCTGCTGATGCGGTTTCACGAGATCGATTCCGGCGATATTTTTGTCGACGGGCATAACGTGAAAGAGTTTTCCAAAGAAGATTTGCGCACCGAGTTCGGGATGGTGCTGCAGGATACCTGGCTGGTTCACGGAACCATTATGGAAAATATCCGATACGGGCGGCTGGACGCCACCGATGAAGAAGTCATCGCCGCGGCCAAAGCGGCGCAGATCGACCACTTTATCCGCACCTTGCCCGGCGGGTATCAGATGGAATTAAACGAAGAAGCCACCAACGTCTCCCAGGGGCAAAAGCAGCTGTTGACCATCGCACGGGCGATTTTGGCGGACAGCAAAATCCTGATTTTGGATGAAGCCACCAGCTCGGTGGATACCCGGACGGAGATTTTGATCCAGAAAGCGATGGATAACCTCATGGCAGGGCGGACCAGTTTTGTGATTGCGCACCGGCTCTCCACGATCAAGAATGCGGATTTGATCCTCTGTTTAAAAGACGGGGACATCGTGGAGCAGGGTACTCATGAACAGCTCATGGAGAAAAATGGGTTTTATGCCAATTTATACAATAGTCAGTTTGAAAAAGTTTCCGCATAGGATAAGCGGGATGGTTAGGAAAAGGTGAAAGCATGAAAATTGGATTGGATGTTGGATCCACAACATTGAAATGCGTCGTATTGGATGAGCAGGAAAGGATTGTCTATCAAGAATACGAGCGCCATTTTTCCCGGATTACGGAGAAGGCGGCGCAAATGCTCAGGCGGATTGCGGCGGCGTTCCCCGACGAGCCGCAGATGCAGATTGCAGTATCCGGCTCCGCCGGGATGGGACTGGCGGAAAACCTGAGCCTTCCGTTTGTGCAGGAGGTTTATGCTACCCGCGTGGCGGTAAACCGGCTTTTGCCCGGGACGGACGTGGTCATTGAACTGGGCGGAGAGGATGCAAAAATCCTGTTTTTACAAGGCGGAATGGAAGTCCGCATGAACGGTTCCTGCGCGGGAGGGACCGGCGCTTTCATCGACCAGATGGCAACGCTTTTGAATATTACGCCGGATCAGATGAATGAGATGGCCAAAGACTATGAAAAAATTTACACCATCGCTTCCCGGTGCGGCGTATTCGCCAAATCGGACATCCAGCCGCTGCTCAACCAGGGCGCGCGCAAAAGCGACGTATCCGCCAGCATTTTTGCGGCGGTGGTCAACCAGACCATCGCGGGGCTGGCGCAGGGCAGGGTGATCGAAGGGAAGGTCGTCTACCTGGGCGGGCCGCTGACGTTTTTGTCGGAACTGCGCGCCGCCTTTGACCGGATTTTGGGGCTACACGGGATTTGCCCGGAGAATTCGCTGTATTATGTGGCCATGGGCGCCGCGCTGACCCCCGGGTCCCAGCAGTTTGATTTGGCGCAAGCGGCAGACCGGATTACCCACTATACGGCCAAGGAAAATTACAAAAGCTGCGCGCCGCTGTTTCGCAGCCAGCAGGAATACGACGAGTTTTGCGCCCGGCACGCAAAGGACACGGTGGAACAGGTGGACGACAGCGACGCCCGTGAGGTTTATATTGGGATTGACGCCGGTTCTACGACGGTAAAAGCAGTGGTCATCGACCAGGAGGACCGGATCCTCTGTTCGCGGTACTTGCCCAATTCCGGCAATCCGGTGCCGCTGGTCCGGGATTTCCTGACGGATTTTTACCGGGATCATCCTCAGGCGAAGGTTTTGTCCAGCGCTTCCACCGGCTATGGGGAAGAAATCATCAAAAATGCGTTTGGCATTGATTTTGGGCTGGTGGAGACCATCGCCCACTACACGGCGGCGGAAAAATTCCGGCCGGACGTGGATTTTATTATCGATATTGGCGGACAGGATATCAAATGCTTTAAGATCCGCAACCATGTGATCGACAATATCTTTTTAAACGAAGCCTGTTCTTCCGGGTGCGGTTCTTTCTTGCAGACCTTTGCGGGGGCCCTGGGCGATTCCATCGCCGACTTTGCCAAGAAAGGGCTTTTCGCGGACCGGCCGGTGGATTTGGGATCCCGCTGTACGGTGTTTATGAACTCTTCCGTCAAGCAGGCCCAAAAAGACGGCGCTTCGGTGGAAAATATCTCGGCAGGCCTTTCCATCAGCGTGGTGAAAAACGCATTGTATAAGGTGATCCGGGCGGCTTCCGCCGATGATTTGGGCCAGCATATCGTGGTTCAGGGCGGCACGTTTTTAAACGATGCGGTGCTCCGGGCGTTCGAACAGGAGATTGGCCGGGATGTGGTGCGTCCCAACATCGCGGGGCTGATGGGCGCGTATGGCGCGGCGCTGTTTGCCAAACGGCATGCCAAAGCGCAAAGCGGGATTTTAAATGCCCAACAGCTGCAGCACTTTACCCACAAGGTGCAGGCGGTGACCTGCCGGGGCTGTTCCAACAACTGCCGGCTGACCATCAACACCTTTAACGACGGGCGGCGCTTTATTGGAGGAAACCGCTGTGAAAAACCGTTGGCCAACTATACGGAATCGGAGCGGTACAGTTTATACGATTATAAACGCGAATTGCTGGAAGGGTACCGGCCACAGGCGGGATTCCGGGGGAAAATCGGCATCCCCATGGGGTTAAACCTGTTTGAACTGCTGCCATTTTGGCACACCTTCTTTACCCATCTTGGCTTCGAGGTCGTGATTTCCCCGCCTTCCAACCGGAAGCTGTACTTAAAAGGGCAGGCGACCATCCCGTCGGATACGGTGTGTTTCCCCGCCAAACTGATGCATGGACATATCCAGGCTCTGCTGGACGAGGGTGTGGATACGATTTTCTATCCCTGCATGTCCTACAATCTGGATGAGGGCATGGGGGACAATCACTACAATTGCCCGGTGGTGGCCTATTATCCGGAGGTGATCGGCGCCAATGTGGCGCAGATCCAGCAGGTGCGCTATCTCAACGACTATGTGGGGCTGCATCGGCGCAAGGATTTCCCAACCCATATGCACCGCATTTTAAGCCGGTATTTCTTCGATATCCAGCTAAAAGATGTCCGGGCTGCCACAGACGCCGCCTTTGCGGAATATGAAGCCTATATGAAAAAAATCCGGGCAAAGGGAGAGGAATACCTGGCCCTGGCGAAAGAAAAGGGGATGCCGGTGATTGTGCTGGCCGGCCGGCCTTACCACCTGGATCCCGAAATCAACCATGGAATTGATACGCTGATCTGCGATTTGGGTGCAGTGGTGGTTTCGGAGGATTCCATCAGCCATTTGGCGCAGCCGTTCCCCACCAAGGTGTTAAACCAGTGGACCTACCATGCCAGGCTTTACGCCGCGGCAAAACTGGTGGGAGACTGGAAAGATCCCAACATCAACCTGGTGCAGCTGGTTTCCTTCGGCTGCGGGGTGGACGCTATCACCACCGACGAGGTGCGGCGGATTTTGGAGGAGAAAAACCGGATCTATACCCAGATCAAGATTGATGAAATCACCAATTTGGGCGCGGTCAAGATCCGGCTGCGCAGTTTGTTCGCCGCCCTGGGCCTTGGAAAGGAGGCACCGCAATGAGCAAAGAGATGGAACGGGTGGAATTCACCCAGGAGATGAAAAAAGATTATACGATTTTGGTGCCTAACATGCTGCCGGTGCACTTTGGCTTTCTGCTGAAGGTATTCGAAGAGTATGGGTACCGGCTGAAGATTTTGGAAAACGATGGGCAGGCGGTGGTGGACGCGGGATTAAAATATGTCCACAACGATACCTGCTATCCGGCGCTGCTGGTCATCGGGCAGTTTATGGATGCTTTGCACAGCGGCGAATACGATTTGCACAAAACCGCGCTGTTGATTACCCAGACCGGCGGCGGATGCCGGGCGTCCAACTATATTCACCTGCTGCGCAAAGCGCTGAAAAAAGCGGGGCTGGATTATATCCCGGTGATTTCGCTCAACCTGTCCGGGCTGGAAAAAAACAGCGGGTTCAAGCTGACCTTGCCGCTGCTGCGCAAAGCGCTGGCGGTGCTGGCCTATGGGGATCTGCTGGTGCTGCTGCATAATCAGACCATGCCTTATGAAACCGAACCGGGCAGCAGCCGGCGGCTGATGGATCAGTGGATTGCGCGCCTGACACGGGAGCTGTCCGCAGGGCGCGGCCTGCGATTAAAAGAAGTACAAGAGAACCTCAACGCGATTGCAGACGATTACGCCGCACTGCCCATCACGCCGCGGCAGATTACCAAAGTAGGCGTTGTAGGGGAAATTTATGTCAAATATTCCCCGCTGGGCAACAATCATCTGGAAGATTTTTTACATAGCCAGGACTGCGAGGTCATGGTGCCGGGGGTCAT
>CALWNU010000051.1 GCA_944382905.1 uncultured Clostridia bacterium
CGGCAACCACGCCGTCTTCCCCATCGTGGACGGCCATGTCCTCTGCGGCAATGCACAGGACGTCTATTTCGGCGAATTCGACGGCATCCAGCGCCGCAAGGTCTACATCACCGTCATGGGCGAATAATTGGATACCAAAAAAGGCTTTGGGAAATTCCCAAAGCCTTTTTTCTTTATCAGGAGAAGAGCTTTTTGTCCAACCCTTTTCTTTCCAGCACCCAGATCAGCAGCACACCCAGCACCAAACAGGGGATGATCTGTCCCACGGTCACCGAAACCGCGCAGGTCCAAAAGACGTCCCATTGAAAGCTGCCGGAAAGCCAGGTCAATTCCAGCCCGATCACCAGGCCGTTGACCAAAATCGGCGGGATTGCCGACGGGATCGCCAACCGGCGGATCCGCAGCCGCCGCATTTTCCAGCTGAGCACCGCGGCAACGGCGGTGGCCAGGGTCCCAAACAGGATATCCACCGGCATGTTCAAGCCCAAGGCAACCCCCAGGATGTTGGTCAGCAGGCATCCCACTGTGACGCCGTAGATCCCCAGCGGCGAAAGCACCGGTAACAGCGTCAGGCATTCCGCCACCCGAATCTGCGTGACCCCATACGAAGCCATGGCCAGCGCCAGGCTGATGGCGGTGTAGAGGGCGGCAATCATGGCGCAGGTCGCCACTGCTCTTCCATTCCATTGTTTCATTTTCTTTTTCCTCCGTAGTTTTTATTTATAGTCAGGTTCTTGCGACTGACTTGCCGCGGGGAAATTTCAGCCGGCTGTCCGCCGGGCCGACCGCAGCTTTTCTATTGTAACCGGTTCCAAGCCTGGATGCAAGAATTTTTTTACAGTCCTCCTACGCCCCCCTCCCCTTTACCCTGGATGCCTTTTTGTGTATAATAAAGGATACATATCTTCCGAAACCATAAGCCAGAGGAAAGGCAGGATTGTACACATGGAATGGACCGAAGTTTCCATTTACACCTCCAGCGAGGGGGTCGAACTTTTATGCGGAAAATTGCTGGAACTGGGGATCAACGGCTTTGCAGTCGAGGACGCCCGGGACTTTGAAGAATTTTTATCCCAGACCACGCCCCATTGGGATTATGTAGACGACAGCCTGCTTTCTTTGCGGCAGGCGGAAACGCGGGTCATCGTCTATCTGCCGCAAAACGCCCAGGGCGCGCAGATGCTGGCGGCGGTATCCGCCATGGTCCGGCAGCTGAAAGACACGGACGACAGCCAGCGCATGGGGCGGCTGGAACTGTCTTGCGGCAGCCTGCGGGAAGAGGATTGGGAAAACAACTGGAAACAATACTATAAACCCCTGCGGGTGGGCAAGCGGCTGGTGATTGTCCCCTGTTGGGAAAATTACGCCTGTCAAGAAGGGGATGTGCTGCTTACCCTGGACCCGGGCATGGCCTTTGGCACCGGAACCCATGCCACCACCCGCCTTTGCCTGGAGCTGCTGGAAGAATCGGTCATACCGGGCTGCACCATCCTAGACGTAGGGTGCGGCAGTGGGATCCTGTCCATCGGCGGGGTGCTGCTGGGCGCTTCGCGGGCCGACGGGGTGGACATCGACCAGCTGGCGGTGAAAATCGCCGGGGAAAACGCCGCCCTCAACCAGGTGGAACACAAAGTCCATTTCGTCCAGGGGGACTTGACGGAAAAAATCAGCGGGCAGTATGACATCATCTGCGCCAATATTGTCGCCGATGTGATCATCCGCCTTTGTCCGGATATTCTGCGCTTTTTAAAACCCGACGGGGTCTTCCTGGCATCCGGAATCATCGACGAACGGGCGGTGGAAGTGGAAAAAGCCATCGACGCCTGCGGCCTTTCTATCGTCCAGCGGCGGGAAGAAGACGGATGGGTCGCATTGCTTTGCCGGCGGAAAGGGGAGGAAACCCATGCCAAGATTTTACATTGACCCGCCGGCGGGGTCTATGGTATCGTTGACCGGCGAAGACGCGCGGCATGTCGGCCGCTCTTTGCGCATGGCGCCGGGGGAAGCGCTGACCCTCTGCGATGGGGAAGGAAACGATTACCAGGGCGTCATCCGGCAGCTGGGCCCGGAAAGCGTGACGGTGGAAATCCTGGATAAAACCCCTTCCCTGTCTGAACCCTCCGTGTTTGTCCGGCTTTACCAGGCCCTGCCCAAATCGGACAAAATGGAACTGATTTTGCAAAAATCGGTGGAATTGGGCGCCTGCGAAATCGTGCCCATCCTCACCGAACGGTGCATTTCCCGGCCGGACGGCGCGTCCATGGGCAAAAAACAGGCCCGTTGGCAGCGCATTGCCGCGGAAGCGGCAAAGCAATGCGGTCGCGGGAAGATCCCGCTGGTCCGCCCTCTGATGGGGTTTGCCCAGGCGGCGGCGGAGCTGGGACAGATGGAACGGGGCCTTTTTCTATACGAAAAAGGCGGGCAGCCCATCGGCACCCCCGCTTTGACGGGGATCCGGGAAATCGGGTTGATGGTCGGCGCGGAAGGCGGATTTTCCCAGGCCGAAGCGGATGCGGCCGTGCAGTGCGGCGCCGTCCTCACCAGCCTGGGCCGGCGCATCCTGCGCTGCGAAACGGCGCCGCTGGCCGCCCTAGCCGTTGTGATGTACGAAACGGGGAACCTATAGCAGTCTGCCCCATCTTGTTGGAAAAGGAGGGCTACAATGTTCTATAAGGCAAAAATTCTCTGCCAGAAAGCAATTTTCCCTCCCCTATTGGCGCTGGCCCTTCTTTGGAGCGGCAGCTGGTGCGGCACCGCGCTGCTGGAAAGCCGGGGTGGTCCCAAGGCGAAGGAAATGATCCTGTATACCACCGAAGAAATTCGTTCTGCCAATCAGGTGTTCTTTGAGAAAAAAACCTATCAGATTCTCTATGACTATGCAGTTGCTTTTCTGGACAGTGCCATCGCTTTTGACTTTGTCCCGGAATTCCATGCCGCTTCCCTCTGGGGGCTGATTCTGCACCTGCCCCAGGGTGTCCAGATCACCCACATCCAATTTTCCCAGCACGCCATGCACCTTTCGGTTTCGGCCGAATCTCCGCAGCAATTGGTTTCGCTGATGGAATATTTACAAAACTGTGAACAATATGCGGACGTTTCGTTTTCCCCCGACCCGGATGCTTCTCACGCCTATGCTGGGGATCTGACCCTGACTTTTCGCTAAAAACGCAAAAAATCGCCTGAATCGGTTGGATTTCAGGCGATTTTTTTACTTTTTGTATTACTGTGGGGAAAAATTATCACATTCCACCTTTTCCACCTTTTTTTCCACAATCCACAGCGGTTCCCGGAAAATTTTCCACGATTCCTACGGGAATTTGCAAAAAATCCCTTGTTTTGCCGCAAAACATGCTGCCAGCATGTGGAAAACTGCGTGGAAATGTGGAATCCGCGCAAAAAAAAAGCAGGCAACGGGCCTGCAGTCAAATAAAGAAAAGATAACTGATGATAAAGGAGGGGGGATTGACCGGAAACAGTACAATACAGTTTCCTGTCCTCTATTATATCATGTGACGCCATAAAATGGTGAACAAATTATGAACAAGCCGGCAATTTGGAAAATTTCGCATGGAAAATCTCCTGATTTTCCCAATGGGCAGGGCTACTGGTCTCCGCCCCTTTTCTGCTGAAAAAAGCTGGTGAGCAAGGCGCTGCATTCCTGGGCCAAAACGCCGCCTTCGTAATCCGGGCGCCGGGGATAGGGCAGATCAAACAGGCGCACGATCCCGCAGACCGCGCCCTCCCGCGGATCCGACGCGCCATAGAACACCCGGCGGATCCGGCTGTTCACAATCGCCCCCGCGCACATGGCGCAGGGTTCCAGCGTAACGTACAGATCACACCCATCCAGCCGCCAGTCCCCGCACCGGCGGCACGCTTGCTCCAGCGCCAGGATTTCTGCATGGGCCGTCACGCAGGCGTCCGACGCCCTTTTATTATAACCGCAGCCCAACACCTGACCTTCTCGTACCACCACCGCGCCTACCGGCACCTCTCCCAGGCGCGCCGCTTGTTTGGCCTGTTCCAGCGCCAGCCTCATATACCGCTCGTGTAAATTCTCCCCGCTCATACAATCCTCTCAAAGTTCTGCAGCATGAAAAACAAGATGGCCAGCAGCGCCAGAATCATGCCCACCGAAGAAAGGTAAACGCCCACCCTTTGCCCGGTGCGCATCCAGCTTTGCGCCGGATACAGCTGCAGCGGCCCGCGGGCGCGCAGCGCCAAAAACAAAAAGCCCGCGATCCCTGTGGTCAGCCAGAACACAATATAAACCAGGTTGACCACCAGCACCCAGTTCTCCGGCATGCCATTCAGCCATAGGGTCATCAGGCCCGCCGACAGGTTGATGCACCCATGCAGCACCATGGAAATCCGCAAAGACCCTGTCCTCAGCACCAAAAAGCCAAACCACAGACCCAGTAAAAACGCATACGGCGCCTGTACCATATTCAAATGGAACAGCCCGAACATCAGCGACGAAACCAAAAGCGCAAACCAATCGCCGAACCGGCGCAGGGACTGCATCAAAATTCCCCGGAAGGCGATCTCTTCCAGCACCGCAGGCAGCACGGCCAGCTGTATGAAATACAACACCAGGCCCGGCGTCGTGACCGGCAAGGGCATGTCGCTCACCACCGGCTGGTACCCGGTGAGGGAGAACAAGGAAGACAGCACCGAAGTCAGGATCGTCCCCACCACCGACAAGCCAAACGCCGCGGGAATGCTCAGCAGCACGGTGCCCACGCGCACCCGCTTCCACGGCACCGCCACCCGCCAGGGCATTTTGACAAACGAAACATAGGCGCTGAAAGGCAACGCAAAAGACAATACATACGCCGCGATATTCAGCAAATAATAGGATACTTCCGAATTGCCGAACAGATGCCGCCCGGTGATCTGGTAAATCAAAGAAATCAAAAAGCCAAACAGCAGGCCAAACGCGACGCTCACCGCAAAATACAGCAGCGTGGCCCCGCCAAACAGGTTTCCCGCCCGGCGCAACCGCCGTTTTTCTTCCACATACCCCGGATGGGGCGCAAACGCCTGCCCACTGCCCGGCGCTTGCCCGTTTCCCGGTACGCCCGACCCTGGCTGGTAAAATTCATGCATCCTTGATTCCCCCTGACAAAACTTCTCCTGCAAAAGGATCTGCAAAATTTTGTTTTATTATAACATAGTTTTCCCTTTAGCGGAATCTTTCCGGCAAAATTCATTCTCCGCTGGCTTTCCCCTTCCTTTTCTGTGGAAAGTATGTTATAGTATATTTTGTATGCTGTGATTTATCGGCCTCCCGGGATTTCCGCTCACAGCAGGCGGAACGGGAGGGAAGGAGGTCTTCGGTGAAACGGGAAAAATCCTGCGGCGCCCTGGTCTACCGCATCACCCCAAACGGCCAGAAAGAGCTTTTGTTCATCAAACACCGCCATGGTACCCATTGGTCCTTTCCCAAAGGGCACATGGAAGAAGGGGAAAACGAAGTGCAAACCGCCCTGCGAGAGGTGAAGGAAGAAACCGGGTTGGACATCGACCTGGAAGGGGATTTCCGCCAGAGTGTGGAATACTACCCCAAGCCCAATGTAAAAAAACAGGTGATCTACTTTTTGGGCCATGCCCGCAGCGACCATGTGATCCGCCAGGAAGAGGAAATCGGCGAAACCCGCTGGATGCCGCTGGAACAGGCGCATACGCTGGTCACCTTCCGCAATGACAAAAATCTGATCAGCAAGGCGAAAAAAATTCTTTTGTCGGAATAACGCATCTTTCTGTGAAAGGACAGTTCCATGGAAAAAAAGTCTTTCTCGTTATCGTCCAACCCTGCCCGGGTCATCACCGGCAGTTTTTTGGCGGTGATTATCGCCGGCACATTGTTGCTGATGCTTCCCCTCTCCGCCAAAAACGGGGAGGTAACCAATTTTTTTGACGCGCTGTTTACCGCTACCTCTGCGACCTGCGTAACCGGGCTGGTGGTGGTGGACACCTATACCCACTGGACCTACTTTGGACAAGGCGTCATCCTGGCGCTCATCCAGGTGGGCGGGCTGGGGCTGGTGACCCTGACGCTGTTTTTCAACCTAATCATCCGGCGAAAGCTGGGACTTCGCACACTGCAGCTGGCGCAGGAATCCACCAGCGCCACCAATTTCGAGGATACCCCGCGCCTGCTCAAAGGGATCGTTGGGATTTCCCTGACGGTAGAAAGTATCGGCGCGCTGCTGCTAATGCCCGCCTTTGTGCCCAAATACGGCAAAGAAGGGATTTTCATCTCGGTGTTTACCTCCATCTCTGCATTCTGCAACGCCGGATTCGACCTGTTGGGCCGGGAAGGGGCTTATGCTTCGCTTATTCACTATAACGGCAGCTATGTCCTGGTGGTGATCGCCGCGCTCATTATCATCGGCGGATTGGGCTTTCTGGTCTTGTTCGACCTTCTGCACGTCCACCGCACCAAAAAGCTGCGGCTGCACAGCCGGGTCGTGCTGTTGTCCACCGCCTGTTTGCTGGCCATCGGCACCATCGGGTTCGCGCTGCTGGAGTGGAACAATCCCGCCACCATGGGCGGGATGCCTACATGGCAGAAAATAAACGCGGCGTTTTTCCAGTCGGTATCCACCCGTACCGCCGGGTTCAACAGCATTGATATCGCCTCGATGAACGAAATCAGCAAACTGCTGGCCATCGGGCTCATGTTCATCGGCGCCGCCCCTGGCTCCACCGGCGGCGGGATCAAGGTGACCACCATTGTGGTGCTGATTATGACGGCGGTTTCCATTGCCCGAGGCTACGAAGATACCATTATTATGAAACACCGGATCAAACAGCAGGTGGTAAACAAGTCGCTGACCGTGGTCTTTATTGGGTTTTTGGCCGTCCTGCTGGCCAGCGGGGTTATCGTCTACACCACCCACGACGGCGGCGCCATCGTCCCGGCGATCAACGCGCTGTTTGAATCCACCTCCGCGTTTGCCACGGTGGGCCTGTCCACCGGCATCAGCGCCATTGCCAACCTGCCGTCCAAGCTGCTTTTGATCACCACCATGTTCTTAGGTCGTATTGGGCCGATCTCCTTCCTGCTGTCCCTGGCGGCCGGATCGGGGAAGGTCAACCGCAAGCAGATCATGCCGGAAGGGCATTTGAACGTGGGATAACTTTGACGGCAAAGGAGGAATCGCCATGCGCAAAATCCGCCCCGCCACCCTGCGGGATCTGGACACGATGATGGCCCTATACCAGGCCGCCCGCCGGTTTATGGCGGAGCACGGCAACCCCAACCAATGGACGGACGGATACCCTTCCCGCCAGCTGCTCAAACAGGACATCGCCAACGGCAACAGCTATGTCTGCGTGGAGGGGGAAAAAATCGTCGGGACCTTCTGCTTTTTTGTAGGGGAAGAGCCCACCTACCGGCGGATCGAAAACGGCAGGTGGAAAAACGACCTGCCCTATGGCGTAGTGCATCGCATTACCTCCGCCGCCGGGACCCATGGGGTCGCGTCCTTTTGCTTGGAATGGTGTTTTGCCCAGTGCGGCAATCTGCGCATCGACACCCACCGGGACAATTTGCCCATGAAAAACGCGCTGGCCAAAAACGGGTTCGCGTTCTGCGGCACCATCTATTTGGAAGACGGCGCGGAACGAATCGCCTTTCAAAAAGATCAGGCATAAAATTTTTACAAAAAAAAGAGCCGTCCGGCTCTTTTTTTCTTGGGCAAAATCGCTTTTCCCCGGGGGAAAAGGCCGTTGCCGTCACTTTCCCTCCATGCAAAGCACCAAAACCGCCTTTTGCACATGCAGCCGGTTTTCCGCTTCCTCGTAAATTTCCGGCACATGCGCTTCGAACACGTCCTCGGCGATCTCCTCCCCGATATGGGCGGGCAGGCAGTGCTGGATCATCACGTCCGGTTTGGCCAGCGAAACCAATTCCCGGTTCACCTGCCAGCCGGCAAAGGCCTGGGCCCTTTGCTGGGCCTGGGCTTCCTGGCCCATGGAGGTCCACACATCGGTAAAGATGACGTCGGCGTCTTTTGCCGCGGCGAACCGGTCGTCCGTCCAGGTAAACTGCCCGGGATATTCCGCCGCCACCGCCATGGCCTGGGGGGAAGGGGGATAGCCCTTGGGGGTGGCAATCCGCACCTCCATGCCGGTGCGCAGTCCGCCCACCAGCAGGCTGTTGGCCATGTTGTTCCCGTCCCCAACGCAACACAGCTTTTTCCCTTCCAGGCTCCCTTTTTGCTCCCGGACGGTCATCAGATCCGCCAAAACCTGGCACGGGTGCCAGGCGTCCGTCAGCCCGTTGATCACCGGTACCGAGCTAAACCGGGCCAGTTCCTCCACATCCGACTGGGCGTAGGTGCGGATCATAATCCCGTCCACATAACGGCTGAGCACCCGCGCCGTGGCTTTGATGCTCTCGCCGCGGCCCAGCTGCAAATCCCGGCCGGACAAAAACAGCGCGTGCCCGCCCAGCTGAAACATCCCCGCTTCGAAGGACACCCGGGTACGGGTGGAAGATTTTTCAAAAATCATGCCCAGCGTCTTGCCTTTGAGCCGTTCATGGGGGATATTGCGTTTTTTTTCGTATTTGAGCTGGTCTGCCAAATCCAGGATCTGCAAAATCTGAGGACCGGTCAAATCAGCTAACTTCAGAAGATGTTCCAACGCGCTCTTCCTTTCCTTGTGGTTCAAACGCCCGCCGCTTGCTGGTACGACGCTAAGACATCCTTTGCCCAGGCGATCTGCTTTTGCACCTGTTCCGGTGCAGGCCCGCCGGCGGATTTGCGCTCTTTGACGCAGGTTTCCAGCGCAATGGCGGAATAGACGTCTTCCGCAAACAACGGGTGGAATTGCTGCAATTGCGGCAGCTCCAGTTCCTCCAGGGTTTTTCCATGCGCAATGCAGAAGGCCACCAGCTTCCCGCTCACCTGATACGCGTCGCGGAACGGTACCCCTTTCTTGGCCAGGTAATCGGCGCAGTCGGTGGCGTTGATAAATCCTTTTGCCGCCGCCTGGCGCATGTTGTCCTTGCGCACCTTGGCCGTTTGGAACATGGGCAGGAAGGTCGAAAGGCAAAGCTTCGCCGTATCCACGGCATCGAACAGCGCTTCCTTGTCCTCCTGCATATCCTTGTTATACGCCAGCGGCAGGCCCTTCATCATGGTCAGCAGGGTCATCAAATCCCCGTACACCCGGCCGGTCTTGCCGCGGATCAACTCGGCAACGTCCGGGTTTTTCTTTTGCGGCATGATGGAAGACCCGGTGGAAAACGCGTCGTCCAGCTCGAGAAACTGGAATTCCCAGCTGCACCAAAGAATGATTTCCTCCGAAAAACGGGACAGGTGCATCATCAAAATGGAAAGGGCGCTTGCCAATTCCAGCGCGTAATCCCGGTCGGAGACCCCGTCGATGCTGTTTTGGGAAATCCCGGCAAAGCCCAGCAGCTGCGCCGTCATTTCCCGGTCGATGGGATAGGTGGTGCCGAATCCCGCCCCGCTGCCCAGGGGCATGGTGTGTAAAATCCGGCGGTCACAGTCCTGGAGCCGGTCCATGTCCCGCAAAAACATCTGGACATAGGCCATCAGGTGATGGGCGAAGGTGGTCGGCTGGCCCCGCTGCAAATGGGTGTACCCGGGCATCACCGTGTCCAGATGTTCCCGGGCCTTTTCCAGCAGCACCTCAATCAGCTGGCCGCATGTTCCAAGCAGCGCCCCGATCTCATCGTGAAAATACAACTTCATATCCAGCGCCACCTGATCATTGCGGCTGCGGGCGGTATGCAGCCGTTTGCCCGCGTCGCCGATGCGCGCCGTCAACTCCGCTTCCACAAACATGTGGATATCTTCCGCGTCCGGGTCAAACAGCAGCGACCCTTCTTTTAAATCCGCCAAAATCCCCGTCAACCCGGCGACGATGGCGTCCCGGTCCGCCGGCGACAGGATCCCCTGCTGCGCCAGCATGGTGGCATGGGCAATGCTCCCCCGGATATCCTGTTCGAACATCCGGTTGTCAAACGAAATGGATGAATTAAAATCATTGACCTGTTTATCGATTTCTTTGGAAAATCTGCCGGCCCAAAGCGCCATGATAGCCCCTCCTTGTTCTCGCTCTTCCTTCGGTCCCCATCACTGACCCAGTTTTTCGTCCAGCAGCGCTTTTACTTTGATCGGCAGGCCGAACAGATTGATAAAGCCCTGGGAATCCATTTGGTTATACACTTCGTCCTCGCCGAAGGTGGCGATTTCTTCCGAATACAGAGAATAGGGGCTGGTCATTCCCGCCGGGATGATGTTGCCCTTGTACAGTTTGAGCTTCACCTGCCCGGTGACCGTCTGCTGCGTCTGGGCCACAAATGCGCTGAGCGCCTCCCGCAACGGGGTAAACCACTGCCCGTAGTAGACCAGCTCCGCGAATTTCAGCGCAACCTGCTGTTTGTAATGCTGGGTATCCCGGTCCAGGCAAAGGGTTTCCAGCAGCTCATGCGCCGCATACAGGATGGTGCCGCCCGGCGTTTCGTACACGCCTCTGGACTTCATCCCCACCAGCCGGTTTTCCACCATATCGATCAGCCCGATGCCGTTGGCGCCGCCGATCTGATTGAGCTTGGCGATAATATCCAGCGGTTTCATGCTCTGGCCGTCCAGCGCCACCGGGACCCCTTTTTCAAACTGCAAGCTCACATAGGTCGGCTGATCCGGCGCCTGCTCCGGGGAGACCCCCAGCTCCAGGATGTTGTCATAGTCCGGTTCGTTGGCCGGGTCTTCCAGATCCAGCCCTTCGTGGGACAGATGCCACAGGTTTTTATCCTTGGAATAGCTGGTTTCCCGGCTCACATTCAGCGGGATCCCTTTTTTCTGGGCATAATCGATCTCGTCGTCCCGGCTTTTCATCTCCCAGGTCCGCCAGGGGGCGATGATCCCCATATTGGGCGCAAACGCCTTGATCGCCAGCTCAAACCGCACCTGATCGTTTCCTTTTCCGGTGCAGCCGTGGGCGATGGCGTCGGCCCCTTCCTGTTTGGCAATCTCCACGATTTTTTTCGCGATAATCGGCCGGGCAAACGAAGTTCCCAGCAAATACTTGTTTTCATAAACCGCCCCTGCCTGCATGGTGGGAATAATATAATCGTTTACGAATTCTTCTTTCATGTCCAGAATGTACAGCTTGGACGCGCCGGTCTGGATGGCTTTTTCCTCCAGGCCGCTCAGCTCCGCCCCCTGCCCTACGTCCGCCGCCACGGCGATGACCTCGCACCCCTCGTAATGCTCCTTAAGCCACGGGATGATCACCGAGGTGTCCAAGCCGCCGGAATACGCCAATACGATTTTATGATACTGTTTCATGGTCTTTGTCTCCTTTTGCGGCGCAGGTCGTCCCCACACCGGATTCTATTCATTTATATTTATAATTATACGTTAAAAATGAATAAAATCAACCTATTTCTGAAAAAAATTCATTTTCCCCTGTTTTTTGTCTGCTCGCACAACCCCCTTTGCGAAAACAGTTTGGATTTTGTAACCTTTTGCTGCCGGGTTCGCCGGCGGGCATGGCATATCTGGCGGCGCCATTTCATATGTTGTCTCAAAGGGGGGATTGGGTGAAACGTTCCAACAAATTCCGCCGCCTGCTGGGATGGGCGGCGGCCGTCGGTGTGTTAACCGGTTCCCTGGCAGCTTTTCCCGCTCTGCCCACCGCTCTCGGCGGCCTGTTGGGAAAAGCCGCCGCCGCGTCCGCCATGCTGCAAATGCCGGAAGGCGGCATTTCCTATTTGCAACAGCGCTTCCAGGACGATTTGGTGCAGGACGAGCCTGCCAATGCGGCACCCCAGTCCCAGGTGCAGCAGGCTTCTTCTTCTGCGGCGGAACAATCCAGCCAAGCGCAAACCTCTTCCGAGCCTGCGTCGGAATCCGCCATATCCATTCCGCAAACGCCGGAATCTCCCAGCGTGGAAACCATCGCGCCGGAAAACCGGGGCACAATCACCGAACAGACCTATACCGCCGATCAAAGTTCTTTGTATATTCCGCTTTCCGCCGGGTATATTAAGAATTCCACCGATCTGTCCAACCAGCAGGTATCCTCTTTGCTGGCGCAGCCTTTGGCGCTGCAGCTGGAGCAGACCGACCAGCCCCAGGTACTCATCGTGCATACCCACGCCACCGAAAGCTTTGAGCCGTTCGACCGGGATTTCTGCGACACGTCCTACACCTGGCGCAGTACCGACAACAGCCAGAACGTGGTGTTTTTAGGCGATCTCATCGCCCAGCAGCTGGAACAGGCCGGCATCGCCGTCATCCACGACACGACCCAGCACGACTACCCGTCCTATAACGGTTCTTATGAACGCAGCGCGGAAACCATCCGCCAATGGCTGGAGCAGTACCCGTCCATCAAAGTGGTGCTGGATGTGCACCGGGATGCCATTGAAAATCCCGCCGGCAACCTGATCAAGCCGGTGGCGGTCATCAATGGGGAAAAAACCGCCCAGGTCATGATCATTGCCGGATGTGACGACGGCACCATGAATATGCCCAACTGGAGCGAAAACCTGCGCTGGGCGGCGGCTTTGCAGTCCACCGCCGAGAGCATGTTCCCCGGGCTGACCCGGCCGGTCTTTTTCTGTTACCGAAAATACAACATGGACCTGACCACCGGCTCCTTGCTGATTGAATTCGGCTCCCACGGCAACACGCTGGAAGAAGCGTCCCGCGCCGCCGTCTGCATGGGGCAGGCCATTGCGCAAACCCTGTTAGGCACACTCTCTTAAACAACACCATTTGGAGGAAAGGAGGATGGCGTTGTCCCGGCAATCCCACGCAAAAATATTCTGGTTTTCTTTGTTTCTCACCGTTTTGTTTTTTTCCGCCGCGGCCTTATTTCTGGTTGCGGAATACCATATCGCCCAAACCGGCTACACCCCCAACCCGGTCCTCGGCCGTTTCTGCCAACAGGTCATGGATCCGTTTTCCCAGTGGATGGAACCCATTCTGGCATGGCTGGGGCTGGCATGACACAAGGGGTTTTTCGCCCAACAAAAAAAGAGGACGGCATCCGCCGTCCTCTTTTGACCGAAAAGAGAATATTATTTCAATGCTTCTTCTACTGCAACCGCGCAGGCAACCGTAGCGCCGACCATGGGGTTGTTGCCCATGCCGATCAAGCCCATCATCTCTACATGAGCCGGTACGGAAGAGGATCCCGCGAACTGCGCGTCGCCGTGCATCCGGCCCATGGAGTCGGTCAAGCCGTAGGAAGCAGGACCCGCCGCCACGTTGTCCGGGTGCAGCGTACGGCCCGTACCGCCGCCGGAAGCAACCGAGAAGTATTTGACGCCGTTTTCGCCCGCCCATTTTTTGTAGGTACCGGCAACCAGGTGCTGGAACCGGGTGGGGTTGGTGGAGTTTCCGGTGATGGAAACGTCAACCTTTTCTTTTTTCATAATGGCTACGCCTTCCAGCACATCGTTGGCGCCGTAGCAGCGTACCTTCGCTTTGTCCCCTTCGGAGAAAGGCACTTCCCGGACCACTTTCAGCTCGCCGGTGGTAAAGTCAAAATCCGTTTCTACATAGGTAAAGCCGTTGATTCTGGAAATGATATACGCCGCGTCTTTGCCCAGGCCGTTCAAGATCACCCGCAGGGGTTTCTTTCTGGCTTTGTTGGCCGTCCGGGCAATGCCGATGGCGCCTTCCGCCGCGGCAAAGGACTCATGCCCCGCCAAGAAGCAGAAGCAGTCGGTCTCTTCTCTCAACAGCATGGCGCCCAGGTTTCCGTGGCCCACGCCCACATTTCTTTGCTCCGCAACAGAACCGGGAATGCAGAACGCCTGCAGGCCCAGGCCGATGGCCTCGGAAGCATCCGCCGCGACCTTGCAGCCTTTTTTCAGCGCAATCGCCGTACCCAGGGTATACGCCCAGCAGGCGTTTTCAAACGCGATGGGCTGCACGCCTTTGACAATCTCTTCTACATTGATGCCGTGCTCTTTGCAGAACGCATCGGCTTCTTCCAGGGTCTTCCAACCATATTCCGCAAGACATGCCTCGATTTTCGGCATTCTTCTTTCCTGACCTTCAAATTTTGCCATGTGAGGTTACCTCCTTTTCCTGTGATCCCGATTATTCTTCCCGCGGGTCGATGTATTTGGCGGCGCCTTCGTAACGGCCGTAGGTGCCGATGTTCTTTTCATACGCTTCTTTCGGATCTACGCCGTGGCGGATATCCTCCAGCATCTTGCCCAGCCGGACAAATTTATACCCGATCACTTCGCTGTTGGCATCCAGCGCCAAGGACAGGATATAGCCTTCCGCCATTTCCATATAGCGGACGCCCTTTTTAGAAGTGGAGAAGATGGTCCCCACCTGAGAACGCAGGCCCTTGCCCAGATCTTCCAGGCCGGCGCCGATGGGAAGTCCGTCTTCCGAGAACGCGGTCTGGCTTCTGCCGTAAACGATCTGCAGGAACAGTTCCCGCATGGCTACGTTGATGGCGTCGCACACCAGGTCGGTGTTGAGGGCCTCCAAAATCGTCTTGCCGGGGAGGATCTCCGCCGCCATGGCGGCGGAGTGGGTCATACCGGAGCAGCCCACCGTCTCCACCAGCGCCT
>CALWNU010000052.1 GCA_944382905.1 uncultured Clostridia bacterium
CCCTGCAGAACGGTGATCGTGTCGCCTTTCTGCGCTTTTGCCATCATGGTCTCGGCAACCTCGTCCGCCGAGCCGATGTAGAAGGTGGTGTCCCCGTCAGAAGTCAGAGAAGCGGAGGTTTTGCCGCCTTCGATCAGGCTGCTGTCTACCTGGCTGTTAAAGGAGCCTTTGCTGATGGTAACCTGGGCAGTGTAATTGCTCTGTACGCCCAGCAGGCCGTTAAACTCGCCGCCCAGCACTTCGATCTTACCGCCGGGCTTCGTCGTTTCCCCATACCCAAACAGGCCCTCTGTGCCGCCGTTGCCGGAGGTAAAGGTGCCGCCTTTGATGACAAACTCACCCTTGTCCGCATTTTCTCCGCCCTGCGGGTTATCCAAATAGCCGTACGCCAATACAGGGCCGCTGGGGGCGCTGAAATCGCCGCCGCTGATCTCGGCTTCGTTCCAGTTGAGGACGGTCGGGCCTTTGGTGTTTTCAAACGTACCGTTTTCAATGAACAGCACGCCGTTGTCGTCATTTTTCACGGTGTTCATGCCGCCCGAAAAATGGCCGCCATAAATGTTCAGGATCGCCTCATTGGCGCAATAGTCAGTATAGCGGTCATTGGCATCATTGCCATACCAGCCGTTGGCAATCAGGCTGCTGCGTTCGGTTTTCGCTTCCACGGTCACGCCGCTGTAGATGGACATGGTGCCCATATTTTTCAGGGTGTACCATTCTTCCGCGTTGTAGGAGCCGCCTTTCAGCTCAACCGTAGCGCCCGGATAGTTGACCAAAGCGCCTTTCCCATCTCCGGTGCTGGTAACAGAACCTTCGCCTTCCACGATCAGCTTCCCTTCGACGGAGATGGTATCATCCGTGCTGGTCAGCGAAAAGCCGTTCAGTTTCAGCGTTACCGTCGCGCCTTCCGGAATGGTGATCCCTGTGGTCTTCAGATCAATGTCGTTTGCCAGCGTAATGGTGTTCCCGTCCGCAATGGCTTGTTCCAATTCCTCGGCGGTTGTCACGCTCTTTTCTTCCGCAAACGCCGTCCCGGACAGCAGGGTCAGCGCCATCAACAGAGTCAACAGCATCGACGCCAGCTTTTTCGTCCGTGTTTTCCACATATCGTTTCCCTCCAACTACTTGTCCAGGAAAAAACCTCTCCTTTTTCCCTGGCAGATATTTTCCCCAGCGAATGATGATTGCCGTGGAATGGTTTCATTATAAGCCATTTCTTTGGAAAGTGCAATACCAAATTAGTATTATTTTGTTATATTTTACTAGTTCTTGAGCGTTTTGTGCTATTTTTCCGAAAAGAAATTCCGGTTTTTTGTTCATTGCTTCCTGCCGCCGAAACAAATTCTATGCCGGTATGGTTTTTGAGGATGTCCTGGCAGGATTCCCGATTCCGCCGGAAGGGATGACAGGAATTTGGTCAGGTTGGCAAAAAATTCTCATTTTGCGGCAAAATTCTATGATTTTGTCTTGTATTTTCTTCGAAAAATCTTTACACTATTGCCCATACACGGATAGGAGAAACGCGGATATGAGAAAGCTTGTAAAACATCTGGTCCCCGCCGCCGCAACAGGTGGGCTGCTCCTGGCGATATACGCCATGAAAGGGCTTTTCCCCTTTGGCGAAAACACGATTTCCTGGTGCGACATGAACCAGCAGGTCGTGCCGCTGCTTTGCGAGCTGCGGGACATTCTGACCGGGGAGCAAAGCCTGTTTTATCATTTGCAAAACGCCGGCGGCATGAATTTCTGGGGGGTATTCCTCTTTTTTATCGCCAGCCCGTTTAGCTTTCTGGTCCTGTTGGTGGAAAAAAGCCAGATGATGCTGCTGGCCAACCTGCTGGTACTGCTCAAGCTGATGGTTTGCGCGGGGTGCGCGTCGGTGTATTTTGGCCGCGTTTTCCCCAAATTGCGGCCGGTATTCGGCGCGGTTTTGTCGGTGAGCTACGCCTTTTGCGGGTACACCATGCTCTTTTACCAGAACATGGTCTGGCTGGACATGATGTACCTGTTCCCGCTGTTTTTGCTCAGCCTATGGCGGCTGCAGCGGACCGGATCGTTCCTGCCGTATGCGCTGTGCCTGGCGGGGATGGTTGCCGTCAATTTTTATTTAAGCTATATGCTGGTGCTGTTTTTGGCCTTTGCCGCGGCCATTTGGATTTTGTTTTTCGCGCCGCGGGATACCCGCGGGCAGCGGACCGTTTCCTTTGCCGCAGGGACTCTTTGCGCGGCGCTATTGTCCGCCGTGGTCTGGCTGCCGGCACTGCTGCAATATCTGCGTTCTGCCCGGGGGGCGGACCTGTGGGAAAGCCTGACCGCCGGCAACTTTTTCTGCCGCTTCCACACCATTGGCATGCTGCTGCTGTGCACCGCCATCCTGACGCCGGCGTTTTTGTTCCAGGCGCTGCGCTGCGCTCGCGGCGAGATGGAAAGCCGCCGGGAACGGTACCTGCTGTGCTTGTTTTGCCTGATGCTGGTGCCGGTTTTCATAGAACCGATCAACAAAATGTGGCATACCGGCAGTTACCAGGCGTTTCCCGGGCGGTACGGCTATATGATCGTATTGCTTGGCCTGACCCTGGCGGGTCAAATCCTGCAGCAGCCTGTCGAGCCCGCCTGTGCGCGGTCCTCCAAACCCTGGACGGCGGGGCTGTTTTTGCTCACCGGCGGCACCGCAGTGGCGGGGTTCTGGCTGTGGCAGCGGTACCCCAAAACCCTGACCACCTATATCCGCACCCTCTGGAGCAGCAACGCTGCCCTGCGGATTTTCCTGATCTTTTTCCTGCTGGCCGCCGGCTGCTGCGGGCTGGGGCTTCTATTGTACCGGCACCGGCTGTTGACCCGCCGGCTGCTGGCAGTTTGTCTGTGCGCGGTTACCGTGATCCAGGCCCTTTTCTTTGGCACCTGCTTTTTCTCCTCCAAATCGGTCGATTCCTTTGTGGAGGTGACCGACCTGGAGGGAACCATCCAGGATACCGGCTTTTTCCGGGTGAAGAACTACCGGAAAAATTACGACGTCAACCTCACCGGCGCCATTGGCTATCCCACCTTGAACCACTATACCTCCCTGACCCGGGAATCCTTCCTGCAGGGGATCCGCAAGCTGGGGTACTCGTCCTATTGGATGGAGGTCAGTTCCGTAGGCGGCACGCTGATCAGCGACGCGCTGCTCAATCAAAAATACACGATTTACAGCGCCTGGGACTCCTGGGGCCGCACCGCAGCCTATACGGACGACAACTACTCCGTGGTTCAAAATGAATTTGTCCTGCCGCTGGGCGCCGTCACCGGCGCGGACCTGTCCGAGCAGACCCAGCTGGAGCGGACCGCCCGGCCCTACGCCGGCGAATCGGTGCTACAGGCCTTGTCGGGCGGCGGTTCCATGGTGCAGGAATATGAGCCCACCTACCTGCACAACGTTTCCATCCGGCAGGAAGGGGATGACACCCACGTCGTGCGCGAGGGGAGCGGCGATTCCTTTATCGAATATCAAATCCCCGCCGCGCCGGAAACCCGCACCTATTATTTTGATTGTTTCGACTCGCTGCAGAACAATCTGACCGAGCCGTATTACCAGGCGTTTTCCGTCTATGTCGACGGGGCGCTGATCAGCCGGGAATACCCCACCCAAAGCTCCAACGGCATTTTGGAGCTGACGGTGCGGTCCAATGAAAGCGTCCGCATCACCATAACGGTGCACAAGGATGTGTCGGTGCGCTCCTTCGGCGTATTCAGTGTCAGCCACCAGGCGCTGAAGGACAATCTGGACGCGGTGCGCACCGCGCAGATGCAGGTGGGCAAAGATTCGGTCTACGGCACCGCCACCGCCCAGGCCGACGGGGAATACCTGTTTTTGTCCCTTTCCTACGACGAGGGATGGACCGCCACGGTAAACGGGCAGCAGGCGCCGGTGCTGCAGGTGTTCGATACCTGGATGGCCATCCCTCTGTCCGCTGGGGAAAACACCATTGAGCTGCAGTACCGGGCGCCCGGTTTTGCCGCGGGCTTGTTTATGAGCATCGCCGGGGTTGCGCTTACCCTGGCGGCGGGCTGCCTGCTGGAGCGGCGCGGGTGGCGCATCCGCGCACTGGAAAAGCCCGCCGTCATCCTGTTTGCTTTATTCGCCGTCGGACTGTTTGCCATCATCTACCTGATGCCGGTTACCGTCTATCTTGTCGGGCAATTTTGACCTGCCGCCGGCCGGCATATGCCGGGTCCGGGCAAAAAACAAGGCCTCTTCCCTTTTGGGGAAGGGGCCTTCCTTCGTTTTTGGAAAAGACGCCAGAAGACCTTCCCACGCGCTTTTGGCTACTTCTCTTCCCGCCGGGCCGGGTCAGACTCTTGTTGCAGCCGCATATATTTGACAAACCGAAACATTTCATCCGGGCCCTCGTCGTCCTGTTCGCCGGACGAGCCTTTCATGGCGTGGAACTGCCCGAAAAACTCCACCGCGTGAAATCCGCATTTGTTGATGTAGAAATGAATATTCCTCTTTTCAAAGTAGGGGGTAAACGTTTCCCAGACCACCGTTTCCGGATACAGCGCCTCCACCGCCTGCCAGGCGGCAAAGCCGACCCCTTTGCTGTGGGCTTCCGGGGAAACGAAAAGCAAATCCAGATGGTTGTGGTGGGTTTGGCAGTCGATGTGCAGCACCACCCCGCCGACCTTGCGGCCGTCGAGCAGGATGCGGTACGCTGCGCTACCGGCGGCGTCCAGGCTGCGCTGGATACTCCTGCGGGAAATCACCTGCCCGTCTTCCTCCAGATGATTGTCCCGCATGCCGAATTCCTGGCGCGCGCCGTATAAAAACGCCCATTGGTTATCCAGGATAAATTGCTCGCGGTCGTCCGGGCAAAGCGGGGCCAAAACGACTGGTGTTTGTTTCATCATCAGCATTCCTCCTTTTTTTAATAAAAAACGCCCGGTTATTCCAAAGAATAACCGGGCGCACCCGACACCTTTCTCTGACATGCGGCCTGCAAAGCATATGCTTGCGATCCCCGGGCGCTACGGCGCCCTGTCCTCCGGTGAGGATATGAAATTATTCCGGTTTGCCAACCCGCAGCGGTCAGCCACGGGGGCTTGCCTTTTCTTTTCGCGCTTGTATGGTATAGGTCGCGCCCCATTGGCCCAGGATCTCCACGGCGCAAAACCCCGCTTTTTGCAAAGCTTCCACCTCATGCGCCACCGTCAGCGGCGTATCGTAGTGGTAAAACGCGTCGTCGTCGATCCCCTGCTGCTGTTTGAGCCGCAGCAGTTCCCGCCGGAAAAACTCCTCTTCCTGGTCCGACGCTGCAAAATAATCGGTGAGGACAAAGGATCCCCCCGGCACCAGGGCCCGGCAAACTTTTTGATACAGCGGGATTTTTTCCGCTTGGGTAAAGTGATGCAGGGACTCCACGGAAACGGCGGCGTCGTAATACGCTTCTTCCAGCGGCAGGTCGAAATAGGATCCCCGCAGCAGCCTCGGCTTGTGCTGCGCGAACCGTTGCTGCAAAGCCCGCAGCATGTCTTCGGCCATATCGATGCCCGTCACCTGCGCCGTTGGATTGAGCGGATAATAAAACTGCAGCTCCAGCCCAGTGCCGCATCCCAGATCCAGCACCCGGGCGCAGTCGTTCTGCGGCAGGCAGCGCGCCGTAAACGGATAGAACGTTTGGGCGGACTCGATTTCATGGAGCTGATGCTGCTCATACCCGTCTAACCGGCGATTGAAAAACTCATCCATTTTTTCCAGCATAGGTCTTCTCTTTTCGCAAATCATTTTTGCCGCGCCTTCGCATCGCCTCCGTCCCAACGCTCCAGCAAAAAACAGGGTACCTGTCACCCCCCTGTCTTGTGGCGGAGGTTCTTTTTTGGGGGGAGACGAGGGCCTGCCATAGAGGTCAGACGCCGGCGACTACGCAAGACAAATCAAAGGGGTCTGGAGCGCAAAAGGCATCCAGACTCCGGCTGATGGTGCGGATAACAGGACTTGAACCTGCACGGGAAGCCCACTAGAGCCTAAATCTAGCGCGTCTGCCAATTCCGCCATATCCGCAAAAGCAGGATGCAGGTACACGTTTCCTGCATCCATTTGCCAAATAGCATACCATGTCCCCTGGATTTTGTCAATTTTCCAGCGACAATACGCCCTCCTCCAGCATAGACTGGGCGGCCAGCAACATCCCCATTTTGCCGGTAAAATAGGTCAGGCCTCCCTGCATCCAAACCGCGTAGGGTTCCCGGATGGGGCCGTCTGCGGACAGCTCAATGGAAGCGCCCAGATGGAACGCGCCAGCCGCCATAATGACCTTGCTTTCATAGCCGGGCATTTCCCACGGTTCCGGCACCACAAACGAATCCACCGGCGCGCCGCGCTGCACGCCCTTGCAAAACGCCACCATGCCCCGCTCGCTGCCCAGCTCGATGGACTGGATAATATCCGTGCGCCGTTCGTCATACGGCGGGTTTACCCGGTAGCCCAGGCCGCCGAACAACGCCGCCGCAAAAATGGCGGTCTTTACCGCGCAGCATACCACATTGGGCGCCAAAAAAAGCCCCAAAAACATGTTCCGCAGCTCGCCCAGGGTGCACCCCACTTCTTTGCCCTGCCCCGGGGTCGTCAGGCGATAGGCGCACTGTTCAATCAAGTCCCGCCGGCCGGCAATATACCCCCCGGTCCGGGCGATGCCGCCGCCGGCATTTTTGATCAGCGACCCAATAATCAAGTCCGCGCCCAATTGGGTGGGCTCCACCTTTTCCGTAAAAATCCCGTAGCAGTTGTCTACCATAATGATAGCCTTCGGGTTATTCTGGCGCACCGTTTGGATCAGCTGTTCCATCACCGTCATATTGATGGACGGGCGCAAGGAATATCCCCGTGACCGCTGGATGTAAGCGACTTTGACCTTTTCGCCGCGGACCGCCTGGGCAATGGCGCCCAGATCCGGCGTGCCGTCGGGCAGAAGGTCCACCTGCTGGTATTCGATCCCGAATTCTTTTAAGGAACCGCAGTTTTCCCCATTGATCCCGATCACCGGCTGAATGGTATCATACGGCAACCCGGTGATGGAAAGCAACACGTCGCCGGGGCGCAATACCCCAAATAACGCGGTGGTCAGCGTGTGGGTGCCGGAGACAAAATTGTGGCGCATCAGCGCGTCTTCGCTGCCTGTAATCTCGGCCATGACCGCCTCCAGCGTTTCCCGGCCCCGGTCGTCATAGCCGTAGCCCGTAGTCCCAGCAAAATGGGATTCGCTCACCCCATGATGAATAAACGCGGCCAATACTTTCCGGCTGTTATATTCCGCAATTTCCTCCACCCGGGCAAACGCCTGGGCGCACTCCTGCTGCGCTTTCTCCCCCAGCTGTTCCAGCCTTGGATCAATGTCAAAAAATTTCTGTTCTGCCTGTTCCATTGGAATGGATTCTCCTTTCGATACAAGCCCGGTTCTCCCGGCGCGGTTTGCCGGATGATTCAACCGGCCTGTTTTTGCCGTCAGCGTTCTTCCGCCGGCGAAACGGCCTCTTTTGTTTTCTCCGTCTGTGGCCGGCTGCAAAGCCATTCTTCGCCCCATCCGGAAAACCCAACCCGCTCATACAACCGGATCGCCGCCGGGTTGTGGCAGATCACAAAAGGGGTTACCCCCCTTTTCTTTGCCTGCTCTGCCAAGGCAAAGACCAGCGCTCCCGCATAGCCGCGCCCCCGGAACGCCGGACGGGTGGCCACCGAGGCGATGAGCGCGGCGGCGTCATTTTGGTAGTAAATGCCGGCGGTGGCCGCCAGCTGTTCTTTTTCCTGCACGCCCAACACGATCCCCATGCCGTGGCGGATCTTATGGGACACTTCGCAATACCAGGGGGCAAACGCATCCTCCGGCAAGCCGAATGTTTCCCGCAGCAGCAAATAAACCTGCTCCAGCGGCGGCTGACAAACCTCATCCGGCCTGCCGGCGGGACAAAGCGGCCCGGCGGCGGACAAGATGGTCCTGCGCTGTACGTCCCATCCCAGCAGCGCGACCGCCTGTTCCAGCGTTTGCCGTTCCCCGCGCAGCTTTTGGGCGCCGCAGATGGCGCAGAACGCCGCCAGCTCTTCCGGGTCTTCCACCCGGCCGGATACGGCCAGCGTATCCCCCGCCAAAGAAAGCAGCCCGATCCCCTGGGGCGAGCAGGCCCGCCAGAACCGGGGCGGCCCGCTGTCCGCGCCGTACATCCGGTACCGCGCCGTATGGATCGCCTCATAAGGATCCGGGCCGGACGCCTGCTGCAAAAACTGCGGATCCTTTGGCGCTACGGCACTAATCACAGACTGCGTACACCTCGCTTAATTTCATCAACAAATCGTAGGTGGCCATGATATCCTTCTCCTGCAGCACGCACGCCTGGGTGTGCAGATACCGGCACGGCATGGAGATCCCTACCGGCCGGACGCCGCCGGCGGTTTTGTGCATCGCCGCCGCGTTGTTGCCGCCAAATACCCCCAGCTTGGGCTGGGCCGCAATGTGATGTTCCTTGGCCGTATCCAGCGCCAGCTGGTACAGCCGCTTGTCATAGATGGTCCCTTTGTCCATAAAGGATACCACCGGTCCTTTGCCCAAATAGCAGACCTGCTTGTCTTTGTCCACCCCGCCGACGTCCGCGGCAGTGGTGGTTTCCACCGCCACCGCAATGTCCGGCTGGACGGTAAACACCGCCGCCTGGGCGCCCATGCCGCCCACCTCTTCCCGGGTGGTAAAGCAGAAATCGGTATCATACTCCAGATCCGACTGGATCATCCGGATCAGCACCGCGCATCCTGCCCGGTCGTCCAGCGCCTTGGACTTGATCATCCCGTCGCCAAACCGCAGCAGCGGCGAATCAAACGCCACCCGGTCGCCCACCGATACCAGCTGCTCGGCCTCTTCCCGGCTGCGGCAGCCGATATCAATCAAAAGGTCCTTGGCCGGAATCGGATCGTCCCGCTTGTCCCGCTCGATCAGGTGGATGGGCCGGGAACTGATGATCCCATATACCCGGTTTTTGCCTACCACCACCGGCTTGCCCTGGATGACCCGGTCATCCACGCTTCCCACCGTGGCAAACCGCAAAAAGCCATCTTCGGTAATGTAGGTCACGATAAACCCGACCTCGTCCATATGCGCGTCGAACAGCACCCGGTTGCGGGGCCGTTTGGCGCCTTGCTTGTGCGCGATGATGTCGCCCAAAGGGGTAATTTCATAGGTACAATGGCCCTGAATCTGTTGGATAATGGCGGCGGCAACCTCCTGCTCGTCGCCGGAAACGCCGTTGATGGCGCATAACGTTTCGATCAGCTGGATCATTTTCGTCCGCCCTCCTTCTGCACATAAGCGGCCAGCAGCCTGGCCGTCGCTTCGATATCCTCAACCAAAATCTTCTCCACGGGGGTATGCATATAGCCCTGCGGAATGGAAACCACCCCGGTCTTGACCCCGCCGCGGGCAATCAGGATACTGTCGGCGTTGGTTCCGGTCCCGCCGCCCATGGCCTCGGTTTGCCAGGGGATTCCCTGCTCTTTCGCCGCTTGGACCAGCGTGCGGGATACTTCCCCATCCAGCAATGGGCCAAATGCGATAATCGGGCCTTTTCCAAACTCCCCGCACTGCTCCCGCTTGCAGTCCGGCGTAAAGCCAAACCCCACGTCCACCGTCACCGCATGGGTCGGCGCCACGGTATACGCCGCCGTCCGCGCGCCCATGCCGCCCACTTCTTCCCGGGTGGTGAGGGTGACCGACAGGCCATATGGCTTGTCCACATCCTGCAAAAGCTGGGCCGCCCGGATCACCGCGGTGCAGCTGGAGCGGTTGTCAATGGCTTTTCCGGTGATAAAGCCGCCGTGCATTTCCCGGGTGGGGGTGACGAAGGTCACCATATCCCCCGGCTGTACCCGGCGCTGCGCCTCCTGCTTTTCATATCCGATATCAATGTAGATTTCCTCAAAGGTAGGGTTTTTCCGTTCCCCGCTTTGCAAGTGGGGCGGAATGGAACAGATAATGCCCGGCAGGTCGCCCTCGTCCGTATGTACCGCCACCTGGGACGCCAGCAGCAGGCTGCGGTCAAACCCGCCCACCGGCGAAACCTTTAAAAAGCCTTCCTCTGTAATCCAGGTCACGATCATGCCGATCTCGTCCACATGGGCGTCCAGCATAAAGTGCTTCTGCCCCGGTTCCGGTTTGCGGATGGTGCAGATCAAATCCCCCAGCGGGCTGATGGAAACCTCCCCCAGTTCCCGCAGCTGCTGCGCCGCCAACGCGACCACCGAATCTTCCCGCCCGGAAACGCCTACCGCCTGGGACAGGCTCATCAGTAACTGCTTGCTGTTCATGCGTTTCATCCTTTCTATGCGCCGGATTTTCGGCGTGTATTCTTGTAAAAGGGCCCAAAACGGGCCCTTGTTTTCCTTTTGTCACAGCCCGTTGACAATGGCTTTAAAATGCTCGCCCCGCTTTTCGAAATTGGGATAAAGGTCAAAACTGGCGCTGGCCGGGGAAAGGGCGACGATATCCCCCGCCCGGGCCAGATCCCGCGCCGCCTTCACCGCCTCTTCCATCGACCCCGCCGTATGGACTTGGGGATGCTGCCCGTCGTACCCTTCGTATGCTTCCAGCGCCTGGCGGATCTTGGGCCCGGTGGCCCCCATCAAAATCAGGTGGGACACCTTCTCGCACAAATACGGCGCCAGCGGCGCATACGGGATTTTTTTATCATATCCGCCTGCAATCAGGAGAATCTTCTGCCCAAACGCCTTGAGTCCCGCAATGGTCCGGGTGGGGCTGGTACCGATGGAATCATTGTACCACTTCACGCCGTCCAGCTCTCGCACCAGCTCCATCCGGTGCTCCACGCCGGCGAAGGTCCGGGCGGTGGCGGCCATAACCGCTACCGGGACCTCTCCCCACACGGCGCTGAACGCCGCCAGGAAATTTTCCACGTTGTGCATCCCCGGCAGCAGAATCTCGCCGGCGGGGAGGATCGGCGTTTGCTTTCCGTGCAGCGCCATGCAGACCATCCCGTCCTCCCGCAGGAACGCGCCGGATTCCGGGCGCTGCCGGCGGGAAAACATCAGGCATTCTCCCCGCACCAGCGGCTGCATCCCGCAGGTGATCTCGTTGTCCAGGTTGAGCACCGTACGGGAAAACCCGTCCTGATGCAGCAGCAGATTTTTCTTGCTGTCGATATATTCCTGCATATCCCGATGCACGTCCAGGTGGTTGGGCGCCACATTGGTGACCACCGCCACATCGGGGCTTTGGCGCATGGAAATCAGCTGGAAGCTGGACAGCTCCACCACCGCCGCATCCTCCGGCGTAATCTGTTCCACCACCGGCAGCAGCGCCCGGCCGATATTCCCGCCTTTGTACACCTTTTTTCCAGAATCCTCCAACATCTTGGCAATCAAGGTGGTGGTAGTGGTCTTGCCATCCGACCCGGTCACCCCATACACCTTGCAGGGGCATAGCTGCAAAAACATCTCCATTTCCGAGGTGATGACCACCCCGCGGCGGCGCGCTTGCTCCAGCGCGGGATGATGAAAATACATCCCCGGCGCGCGGAATACCGCGTCGTATGCGTCCAGCCCGTCCAGATAAGCGTCCCCCAGCACCAGCCGGATCCCGCTTTGTTCAAATTCGTCCGCCAGTTCGCCCAGCTGTTGCCGGTTTTTGCGGTCCAGCACCGATACGCAGGCGCCTTTCTTTGCGAACAGACGGATGCAGTCCGTATTGGTCACTCCTACGCCGATAAACGCGATTTGCTTGCCTTGGATCCACTGGAAAAACCGTTCTGCAGTCCAGCCATGCATGGTTCTATCCCCTTTCCGCTTGTCTATGGCCTATTATACCCGCACCCTGGAAAAATAGCAATCGCAGCCGCGCTGCCGTTCCAGATTTTTGCCGTCAGAACCCGGCTTTGGAAAACAGCAGCGGATACGCGCCGAAGCCGGCGAATACCAGCAAGGCGTAGCGCAGCGCATCGCACCACATCGCTTGTGGCAGCACCGCTTTCATCCCAAACTGCAACACGCCCAGCGCCGCCAGTCCCACCAGCAGCCGGACCGCCTTTTTCCATCGGGGCGCCTGGCAGGAAAACCGGACGAACCGCCGTTCAAACGCGATTCCCGCCCAAAATCCCAGCAGCAGGCCAAAAGCCTTGTACAGATCCCGCTGTCCCAGCAGCAGGCACAGCGGCAGGCACAGCAGCGCCGACCCGCCCAGCAGCCGAATCGGGTCAAACCGGCGCCACAGCGCGGGGCCGATCCAGGCCATGGCGATCCCCAGCCCGATGCCCGCGGCCACGTCCTTGGGATAATGCACCCCCAAATACAGCCGGGACAGCCCCACCAGCAGGCTCACTCCAGCCGCCGCCGCATACCACCAGCCGCCCCACCGGCGGGCCGGGAAAAAGTACAAGGTTGCCGCATTCTGGCTATGCCCGCTGGGGAAAGAGTACCCGGTGGCGGTGTGCTGGCGCAGGCTGCGGATACCTTCCTGCCCGATGGGCCGTTCCAGCCGGAACACCCCCTTGAGGATATTGTTGCTCAATCCGCTGAGCAGCAGGGTAAAAGCCAATTCCTCCCCTATTTGTTTATCCGCCAGCCAGTACACGGCGGCCAGCGCCAGCACCACAATCCACTGTTCCCCCAGCATGGTGACCACCTGAAAAAAAACATCCAATGCCGGAGACGCAAAGGATTGCACCCATCGAAGCAACTCCAGTTCCATCCCCGTCCTCCTTTCTTTTCCTGCCCGGGCATTTCCTTTCCCCCGGTGAAAACAAATGCAGGGATCGCTCCCTGCATTATCTTATGTATCAAACTCCCCTATTAGGATTAGATCTGCGGCGCTTTGATGCTTGGATTCTTTTCCAGCCCCACCGTAGGTTTTAACTCCCGGTCGGGTTCCACCAGGCGGGCCATGACCACAAACCGCGCCCGCGCTTCACCGCCGACATACCCGTATTTGGCGGTGCAGGTGGATAAGGTCAGGATTTTATCGTTGATGGGGTCCACCTCTACGTCGTAGTTGAATTCCGACCGCGCTTTCCCTTCGCTGACCAGCGTATCGATATCGCTGTCGATCATGGTGACATAGCGGAAATTGGTATCCGTATACAGCACGGCGAACACTTCCCACACCAGATCTTCTTCCGCGGTAGAGAAAAAGATGTACGGGTGGGACGCGGCAAACTCCTCATCCGTAAACCGCAGCAGCTGGGCGAAATCCAACCCGTTGGGATCGTCCTGGGCCACAGCGGTATTATGCCCGTAAATGATCGTATTGCGGCTTTGGGTCTCCCGGTTGCCGACGGTGCATTCATAATCCACCCAATAGCAGCCCTGGAAGCTGTATTTCCCCTCGTAGTTCAGCCGCATATATTTGCTGTTGTTATAGGTCTGCACCACCGGCTGGTCGATATCCGTCCCCGGTACCTGCAGCCAGCCCACAATCTCGGCGTTGACCTGCGCCGCCTTCTCTTTGACCGCTTCGGTCAGCGCGGGCGCTTCCACCAGCTGCACCGTATTGTCCTCCGGCTCCCGCAGGGTGTTGACAAACGGATACACCGACGGTTCCTCCTGCGTCAGAGAAGAACTCGTACTGTCGCCGCATCCCGCCAAAGAAAGCGACATTGCCAAGGCCAGAAAGGCCGCAGCGATTTTTTGATTCAGCTTCTTCATGGTCATTCTCCTTTAATGGTCAATCGCTTGGCTCCTTTTTCAATATATCGGAAAACCCTCTGCAAATCAACCGGAAACGGCAAAATTCTGCGAAAAATCCTGCCGTATCCCGTCCGGCCCTCATCACATCAGCGGGGCAAAGGCTTTCAGGATCGCCCGGCCCAGCCGGCGCAGCAGCGGGATCTTTTCGTTGGGATTGGGATGGATTTCCTGGGAAATCGCCATGGTCTGCAGGATATCCTGCTTGACTTTTGCAATCACCGAGCTGCAAAACAAAGCCACGCCGCACTCAAAATGCAGATAAAAGCTCCGGTAATCCATATTGGCGGTTCCTACCACCGCAACCTCGTCGTCCGCCACAAACATTTTCGCGTGGATAAACCCCGGCGTGTACTCGTAAATCCGCACGCCGGCTTCGATCAGCTGGCGGTAGGAAGAACGGGTCACCGCATGCACATACCATTTGTCCGGAATATGCGGGGTGATGATCCGCACGTCTACGCCGCTTTCCGCCGCAATCTCCAAAGCGGTGGTCATTTCATTGTCCAGCACCAGGTAGGGGGTGGTAATATACACATAGCGCTTGGCGCAGTTGATGATTTGCAGATAAATGTTCTCCGCCACGTTGAACTGGTCGATGGGGCTGTCCCCATACGGCTGGACGTATCCGTCGCTGCCGTAGGTTTTGCCCGAGGGCCGGTAATCCTGATAATTGGCGTTTTTGCCGTCCCGGTAGCTCCACAGCTGCAAGAACATCATGGTCAAATTCCAGGTGCCGTCCCCTTTGAGCATGACCGCCGTATCCTTCCAATGGCCGTACCGTTCATAGGCGTTGATGTATTCGTCCGCCAGGTTCAGCCCGCCGCAGAACCCCACGTCCCCGTCGATTACGGTGATCTTGCGGTGATCCCGGTAGTTGAACATGGAGTTGAGCCGGGGCCGGAAGGGGTTAAACACGGCGCATTTGATCCCGGCCTGTTCCATCTGCCGGTAATACTGGGGCGGCAGGGTTTGGATTGTGCCCAAATCGTCGTACATCAGCCGCACGTCCAGCCCCTCGGCCGCCTTTTGCTTGAGAATGGCGAGCACCGCGTCCCACATTTTCCCTTCCTGGATGATAAAATATTCCATGAAGATGAATTTTTCCGCCTTGGACAGCTCCTCCAGCAAAGCTTCCCAGAAATCCTCTCCCAGCGGGAAATATTCCACCCTGGTATTTTCCCAAATGGGATACAGACCCACCCGGCTGATATAATCGCTCTGCCGCTTTAAATGCGGCGCCTGCCTCCCAAGCGTGTCCCGGATATCCGCGCCGGAAATCCGGGGGCCTTGTTCCGCATGTTGATACGCATAATTGCGGATGCGCTGGACCTGTTTTTTATCCATCCCCTTGTTGCCCAGCACCAGGTAAAAGATCCCGCCGAACAGCGGGAAACTTAAAATGGCGATGATCCACGCGATTTTATAGGAAGGGTTATCCCGCTTGGTCACTACCCACAGCACCACCAGCAAACTCAAAAGCTGAAGCCCCACATAAAGGTACACCGCATAAGAGGAGAGCTTGAGCAAAACAAACAGCAAAAAGCAAAACTGGACCAAAATCGCCATGGATACCACGACCAGCCTGCTAAAAAGAAATTTCAACACCTTTTTCATCTTTCTGCTTCCTTCCTCGCGCATCCGGCGCTATCTGGCGCTGATCGCCGCGTTCCCTTTCTGCAGCGCGATGGTGCCCGTCCGCATGACCTCTTGGATATTATAAGCTTTGAGCAGCTCTTCCAACAAGTCCAGCCGGTCGGGTGTATCGCAGATTTCCAGCGTCATGGTCGTTTTGGTCAGGTCCACGATATCCGCCCCCATGATTTTAGCGATATCCAGCAGTTCGCTGCGGGTCCGCCCGGTGGCGTTGCATTTGATCAGCATCAATTCCCGGCAGATCAGTTCCTGCTGGGGGATGGTCCGCACCTTGATCACATCCACCACTTTATTCAGCTGTTTTTCCATCTGTTCTACCGTATAGCTGTCCCCTTCCACCACAATGGTCATCCGAGACACGCTTTTATCCTCGGTCACCCCGACGGCCAGGGAATCAATATTAAACCCCCTGCGGGAAAACAGCCCCGTAATCCGGGACAGCACCCCCGCATGGTTTTCCACCAGCACCGAAATCGTATGCTTCATTTCTCTCCCCCCATTATGCCGGCTCGTCCGGCGAAACCCGGCATTGCAGCAAAAAGCTCCCCCGGGCCGACAGCAGCGCTTCGGCCGCCCGGTCGATCTCGCTGTTTTGCGATACCGTCATAGCCGGGATACCGTATACCTGGGCCAGCGCCGCAAAATCCGGCCCGCCGGAAAGGTCCACCGCTTCGTAGCGTTCGCCATAATGCTCCCGCTGGATCTGCCGGACCATGCCCAGGCAGTCGTTGCAAAATACCACCATCTTGATGGGAATATCGTGCTGGCATAAGGTGGACAGCTCCTGCATGGACATCTGGAACCCGCCGTCCCCCATGACCGCCACCACCTGCCCCGCGTCGGAAGCCAGGCGGGCGCCCATGGCCGCCGGCAGGGCATATCCCATGGTGCCCATGCCGCCGCTGGTCAAAAACCGCCCGTTTTGCATCCGGGCCGACCGGGCCGACCAGATCTGGTTTAGCCCCACATCCGCCACATATATGGCGTCCTCTTCCAGGCGGCTGGTGATCGCCGCAATCACGCGGTGGGGATTGACAAAGCCCTCCCGGTCGGCATAGCCTGCGCCATCGCCCTGCTTTTGCTGCAGCTCCGCCAGCCACATCCCCGTATCCGCCGGCCCGCATTCATCCACCAAGGCCTCCAGCACCAGCCGGGCGTCCGCCACCAGCGGGATATTGGCCTCCATATTCTTGCGGATCTCCGCCGGGTCGATGTCGATATGGATCACCCGGGTCCGCTTTTCCACCACGCCGGGCTGGCACATGGCCCGGTCCCCCGCCCGGGTCCCGATCAAAATCAGCAGATCGGAATGGCGGATGGCATAGTTGGCGGCGCTGCATCCAAAGCTGCCGAGCATCCCCAGATACAGCGGATGGTCAGACGGCATCAGCCCGATCCCCATCATGGTGGTCACCACCGGGATCCGGCACCGCTGGGCAAACTGCCGCATCTGCTCCCGGGCCCCGGCGCTGAACACGCCGCCTCCGGCGCAGATGACCGGCCTTCTCGCCGCGGCAATGGCCTCTACCACCCGGCGCAGTTGCAGCAAGTTGGGCCGGGTGCTGGGGTTGTAGCCGCGGATCATCACCGATTCCGGATAGGAAAACTCCACCTGCTGGTTCTGCACATCCACCGGCACGTCGATGAGGACCGGGCCCTGCCGGCCGGTGGACGCCAGGTAAAACGCTTCTTTCATCACCCGCGGCAATTCCTGGGCGCTTTTGACCAGAAAACTATATTTGGTAAACGGTTCCGCCGCGCCGGTGATATCCGCTTCCTGAAAAACGTCCTTCCCCAGCTGGTCGCTGGAAACCTGGCCGGTGATGGCCACCAGCGGGATGGAATCCATATATGCAGTAGCCAGGGCGGTGAGCAAATTCAGCGCCCCGGGGCCGGACGTGGCGATGCAGACGCCGGGCCGGCCGCTGATCCGCCCATATGCCGCCGCCGCGTGCCCCGCATTCTGTTCCTGCCGCACCAGGATATGGCAGATGGGGCTGTCGGCCAGGCAATCGTACACCGGGCAGATCGCCGCGCCCGGGTAGCCGAATACGGTAGTGACGCCCTCCCGCTCCAATGCCGTGACAATCGCTTTTGCACCCGTCATGCCAAATCCTTCCTTTCTCCGTTCGGGCAGGCTTGTTTGTATTTTTTTATTATAGAATGGCAAAGACCCTCCCGTCAATAGAAACGGCCGCTCCGGCATGTCGCGCGGAAAGATTCCATCCTTTTTGAGCGCCATTTCCCGGAAAATGGGATCCGCCGCCCTGGGAAAATTCCCATTTGACAAGGGTTTCCCGCCGCGATACAATGAGGAAAAACAAGATCGGACGGGGGTTTTTGATCAAGATGAAAACAGCATTGTCTTTCCTGCTGGCGGCCCTGCTTGTGCTGGGCCTTGCCGGCTGCGGGCGGGATGCCGGCGAAGGGGATTCTTCGCTGGCGCAGGAACCGCAGGAATTAGAATACCCGGTCTCCATCGGGGACCAGACCATTGCCCAAGCGCCGCAATCCGTGGTGTCGTTGTCCGCGGCGCTGACCGAGCTGTGCTATGACATGGGATACGGCGACCGGCTGGCCGGCGTCAGCGATTACTGCGACTGGCCCGAACAGGCCCAGGCGCTGGATCAGATGGGCACAGCCCAACAGCCGGACCTGGACGCAATCCGCGCCGCCGGGCCGGATGTGGTCATCACCCACACCGCCCTGGCGGAAGACGACCTCATCGCGCTGCAGCAGGCGGATATCCCGGTGGTGGTGGTGCTTTCCCGGGCCCGGCTGCCGGAGGACCTGAAAGATCTGTATGTCAACCTGGGCCGCCTGATGGAAGGGGAGCAGGCCGGTTCGGAAGCGGGCAAAAGTTTCTATAACGAGCAGATGGGCCGGGTGGAAAGCATCCGTGAAACGGTGGACGCTTATGTGCGCGGGGGCGGCAAACAGCTGTCTGCGGTGTATTTGCGGATGCTGGACTTTACGGTGGCTACCGGCGACACCTTTGAAGGGGCCATACTGGAGGCCATCGGCCTGGAAAACGAGGCCGGGGCATACGGCAACTGGACCTACCCGCTGGATTTCCTCGACCAGTACGACCCGGACGTGATTTTCTGCAACACGGATATCACCATCCCCATGCTGGAGCAAAACGACAATTACAAGGGCCTTTCGGCCACGATCCAGGACCTGGTATACTCCTATGATTTTACCGCGTTTGAGCGGCAGGGCAAGCGCATGTTCAACATTTTGGAAGACATGGCCCAAAAAGCGTATCCTGAGGCCTTTGCCGGCGCGGCGCAAAGCGGCTCTTCCAGCGCGGCGGAATAACCGAATCCGTCCTTTTTGCCATCTAAAAAAATAATTTTTCTGGTAAACGTTTTTCTTCCAAAACATTCCTTGCCCGCCTGCGCCGGGTGTGCTAGAATGAGGATGTTTTGCACGAAAAGGCTTATGGGAGGGCCAAACCCCTCCCCGGACCCACTCGGGCACCGCACGCAAAAGCAGGGAGGGTATTGTTGTATCATGCACCAGAAAAAAGAGATTTCCCGGCAGATTTACCGGCTGCTGATCCCCATGATTTTAGAAAACATCCTGACTACCTCGGCGTCGGTAGTGACCACCGCCATGGTCGGCAGGCTGACGGCGTTGGAAATTTCCGCCCAAGGGGTCGGCGGGCGCATCACCAATACCTACCTGTCCCTGTTCAAAGGGCTGGCCATCGGCGTCACCGTGGTGGCGGCGCTGTATTTCGGCGAAGGGCGCCGGGACAAATGCCGGCGGACGGTGGAACAAGCCTTTGCCACTGCGGTGCCGCTGGGGATTTTCATCGCCGCTTTGGTCATGGTGTTCCCGCGCTGGTTCATCCAGCTTTTTACCTCCGACGCGGAAATGATGTCCTACGCGGTGGTTTACCTGCGGGTCGTGGGGCTGGGATTGCCGTCGGTGGCCATTACCTGTTTTGTCACAGCGGCGTTTCAATCCCAAGGGAATACCAAAACGCCCATGATCATCGCCGGGATTGTGAATATTGTCAACATCGTCTTTGGGTGGCTTTTGATCTTCGGCAACGCCGTCATCCCCGCCATGGGGCTGGCCGGCGCGGGGATCGCGCTGGTGATCGCCCAGACAACCGGCGCCCTGCTGGGCCTGTTCCTGTTGTACCACCGGCGGATCGGCCTGTTTGTGGGGGCGGAACACGGCAAGCCGTTTTTCTCCCTGGAGGGCGGATACCTCAAGGAAATTTACACCACCGGGCTTCCCGCTTCCTGCGAAAACCTGCTGTGGCAGTTCGCCACCATCATCATCAGCCGGGTCATTCTTTCCTACGACACCAACAGCTATGCCGCCTACCAGCTGGGCCTGCAGGCGGAAAGCGTCTGCGACATGCTCTCGGTCGGCTTTATCACCGCTTCCACCACTCTGGCGGCCAGGGCCATCGGCCAGCGGGATGATCTGCTGTTCAAACAATATTTCAAGCAGCTGGTGCGCATTTCCCTGACCATCAGCGTCTTTACCTGCGCGGTGCTGTTTTTGGGGCCCCGGTTCTTGATGGGGCTGCTCACCGACAAACAGGAGCTGATCGACATCGGGGTCAAATATGTCTTCATCAGCGGGTTTGCCCAGCTGCCCCAAAACCTTTCTAAAATTTTCAACGGCACCATCCGTTCCGCCGGCCATAAATACGTGCCCATGGCCATTTCCTTTACCGGGATCTGGCTGGTGCGGGTCCTGCTTTGCTGCCTGGCCGGATGGGTCTTCCATTGGGACATTGTCGCCATCTGGTGGGCCATCGCGCTGGACCAGCTGGTCCGGGTGCTGTTGAGCGCGGCGTTCCTGTGGAAAAAGCGGGTGCTGCATGTGGTGCAGACCCTGCCGCCGGTGAACGCCGAAGCGCCCTCATCGTTATAATCCGCCCTTTGGGCTCCCTCCTAAAAAAAGCCCGGCTGTGGAAAGCCGGGCTTTTTTTGTCTCGTTTTTCCAACAAACGTCCTAGGAGGTCTTTACAAGAGAAAGGTTGTATGTTAGCATAGAAAGCGGCAAAAGTCATTCCCCCGGCGGGGTAAACGCCGGACGAATTAAAGATCATTGGATCTGGAAAAGAGGTTATTGCAAATGGTAAAAGTGATCGGTATTGGGGACAGCATGGTGGATAAAAACCTGACCTCCGGTATGATGTATCCCGGCGGCCAGTCATTGAATATCCCGGTAAATATGCATTTTCTGGGCGCGGAATCCGCGTTTATCGGCTGCTTTGGCAACGACTATGTGGCAGAACACATGAAAAAAACCCTGGATGAGATCGGGATCGACTATTCTCATTCCCATACCTACCCGGTTCCCAACGCCTGCGCCTACTATCATGTGATTGACAACGACCGGGTGTTTGTCCGTCCTCCCAAAAAGGTAAATCCCATGACCCGGGCGCTGTTTTCCATGCTGGACTACGAGGGATTTTCCGCCGACGACATGGAGTACATCAAATCCTTCGACGTGGTGCACTGCTCCAACGACAGCGGCATCGAGGCGTACTATCCGGACTTCAAAGCCCAGGGGATTAACATTTCCTTTGACTTTTCTTTGACCCATGAAAAAGAAGGGTACATGGAGCAGATCTGCCCCAATGTGTATTTTGTCCTGCTCTCCTGCAGCCATTTAAGCGAAACCGAAACCCAGGAACGGCTGATCAAGGCCCACACCCTGGGCGCGCAGATCTGCATCGGCACCCGCGGCAGCAAAGGCTCGATCTGCTATGACGGCAACCGGTTTTACCATCAGGCGCCCCATTGGCTGGAAAAAGTCGTCGATACCATGGGCGCCGGCGACGCGTTCATCTCCGCGTTCTTGTACCAGTTTATCCTCAACGGCGGGTACGAAGCTCAGGACAAATCTGAGATCATCACCAACGCGCTGGCGTTTGCGGCGGATTATTCTGCCAAATCCTGCCTGGTAGAAGGCTCCTTCGGCCACGGCGCCCCGTTCCAGGACTAACCGGCGGATCGATCTGTACACACGCGGCCGCACCGCAAAGCCAAACGGATTTTTTGCTGGAAAAGCAGCTGCCTGCGTTTACTTTTCCGCGGTTTTCTGGTAAGATGAAGATAGTTTCCAAGAATGATAGAAGAGGTGAAAAATTATGGTAAAAGTAATTGGCGTCGGCGATTGCATGGTGGACAAGAACCTGACCAATGGGATGATGTACCCCGGTGGCCAGGCGTTGAACATTGCGGTCAACACGAAATTGTGCGGAGCCCAGTCGGCGTTTATCGGCGCGTTCGGGGACGACTATATTGCGGATCACATGAAAAAGACCATGGATGAAATCGGGATCGACTATTCTCACTCCCGTTTTTACCATGCGCCCAACGCATTTGCTCGCTATAAGGTCATCGACAACGACCGGGTCTTCCAGCGTTCGCCTAATGGGAAACCCAACCCCTTCCAGATGGCGATCCGCCGCATGCTGAATTATGAAGGGTTCTCCAAAGAGGACGTCGAATACATCAAGAGCTTCGACGTGATGCATACCAGCAACGGATCTTACATTGAGGAATACCTGCCGGAACTGGCGGAGCAGGGGATCAAAATTTCCTACGACTTTTCTTTGGACCATATGAAGGAAGGCGTCATGGAGCGGGTTTGCCCCTCCTGCTATTTTGTCCTGCTCTCCTGCAGCCATATGACCTCTACCGAGATGCAGGAACAGCTGATCAAAGCCCATACCCTCGGCGCGAAGATCTGCATCGGCACCCGGGGAAGCGAAGGGTCCACCTGCTATGACGGCAACCAGTTCTATCTGCAGGCCCCGCATTGGAAAGACCATGTTGTGGATACCATGGGCGCCGGCGACGCGTTCATTTCCGCATTCCTGTATGACTTTATCGATCACAACGGGTACGAGGCGAAAAACCTGCCCGACGTGATCAAACACGCATTAGATTTTGCGGCGGAGTATTCTGCCAACGCTTGTATGGTAGAAGGCGCTTTCGGCCACGGCGTTCCGTATCTGAGCGAAGAATAATCTGAAGGAAATAGAAGGGGTCCGGTGGATCTCGCCGGGCCTTTTCTTTTCTGATTTTCGTTGCACAACGATTCTATTCCCAAGGATCCCGGCGATCCTTTTTCTCATGCCTCCGTAGTTAAATGGATATAACAAACCCCTCCTAAGGGTTAGTTGTGAGTTCGATTCTCGCCGGGGGTGCCAAAAAATGACGCCGCAAGCCGCTTTTTCGTGGTTTGCGGCGTTTTCTTGTTATCCATTCTTCTGCGCTTAGCAATTCGCTTGAGTAAGATTGTTTATTCGCTTTTTCCTGTATACCTGCTAATTGGCTTCGAACTATTTTTCCGGCCTTGCTAATAAAAAACGCCGATTTGCTAATACGATTTTCCCGCCCTATTTTTCGGATGGGGCCGACGCCAGCAATGCAGCCAGTGTGTTGGCCAGT